>NZ_JAGXJM010000050.1:0-71560 GCF_019091445.1 Streptomyces sp. GbtcB7 | reverse complement strand
ATGTCCGCGGTGTCGAAGAACGTCACCCCGGCCTCCGCTGCCCGCCGCACGATGGGCTCGGCCGCCTCCTCGTCCAGAAACCACGCACGCCGGGCGGGATCGCCGTAGCTCATCATGCCGAGACAGACCCGCGAGACGAGTCGAGGGGGTCACTCTTCGTGACACCGTAACGGCTGAGACTCGGCAGCTGCCGATCAGAGGCCTGTTCATAGCGATCGGACACGACCGCGGTCCGCTCTCGTCCGCAACCAAGTCGATCTCGATGCTGCTGGTTACGTGTGCGTCGTCCACCCCACGACGCACACGAACCTCGATGGAGTCTTCGCCTGTGGAGACCTCGTCGATTCGCGATACCGGCAGGCCATTACCGCAGCCGGGTCCAGTCGTGCCGCTGCCCTAGACGCCGAACGCTACCTGTCCAGGCTGTCCACAGCCCCGCACTCAACAACCGCCTAACCAAGCCCCCCAGGCACAGGTCATCCGGTGCGCGGGACCTCTCGCGCTCAGGCGGTCACGTCCACTCGCACCTTCTGCCGGAACAGAGCGCGGTACTCCTGGGGCGAGATCCCGACACGTCTGTGGAAGGCTGCGCGCACAGACGCCGGGTTCCCGAGTCCGGTCAGTCGCCCGATCCGCTCGATGGGCTCCGTGGTGGCTTCCAGTAGTTCGCGCGCGCGGTCGATGCGTGCGTCGGTCAGCCATGCCATGGGTGAGGTCCCGGTCTCGTTGCGAAAGCGGCGGACCAAGGTGCGCCGAGCCATGTGGGCACGTGCGGCGAGATCGTCGACGGTAATCGGCGCTGCCATGTTGTCGAGCATCCAGCCCCGGACGGTGGCGAGCTCCTCGCTGCTCGGCCGACTGCGGAGCTGGTCAATGTATTGCGCCTGGCCGCCGGGTCGTTGGGGCGGCGCCACCAGGAACCGTGCCCTTGCGTTCGAGGCGGCGGCACCGTGGTCAATCCGGATGAGGTGGAGACACAGGTCGATTCCGGCGGTCACGCCGGCCGACGTGAGGATGTCGCCGTCGTCGACAAACATGCGGTTCGGTTGGACCTCGATGCTTGGATAGCGCCTTTGAAGCTGGTCAGACACCTGCCAATGGGTCGTGGCGGGCCTTCCGTCGAGAAGGCCTGCCTCCGCCAAGGCGAACGCTCCGGAGCAGATGGACACGATCCGTGCGCCGCGGCCGTGCGCCGCGCGGAGAGCGGCCAGGGCCACGCTCGGGACATCGGCGTCAACGTCGTCGTATCCCGGGACGATGACAGTGTCTGCTTTTTCGAGCGCATCAAGGCCGGCTGCACCGGTGACGGAGAATCCTGAGCGGGCCACGGGCACGACTTCCTCATACGTCGCAACCGTCAGCTCATAGTTCGGGTCCATCGAGAAGATCTGCGCCGCGATGCCCAGCTCAAGCGGCAGCACGCCCGGCAGGCCCAGCACGACGACGTGATGGCGCAGAGGCACGGCCATATCACTGGAGATCATGGCCCAATGGTAGCGGAGGAAGGCCCACGGGCCACTTTTGTGGACGGCGGCGGCAGCTTAGGTTCGGGCCATGAACGATCCTCTGGTTGTACCGACTGGCGACATCGCCGACGCAGCCCTCGCGATCCTGCACGAGACGGTGGACAGGCAGATTGCCGAACACAGCCTGCGCAGTTTCTACTTCGCACGGCTGACTGCTCAGCAGGAAGGCTTGCTGACCGATGCGGCATACGACGAGGGCCTGCTGTTCGCAGCCACGGTCATGCACGACCTCGGGCTGGGGACGCTTGCCGAGGGCAATGCCCGATTCGAGGTCGAAGGCGCGGACCTCGCCGCAAAGCTGCTGGCTGAGCACGGGGTCCCTGACGGCGACATCGGCCGGGTCTGGGAAGCCATCGCCCTGCACAGCTCGCTCGGCCTCGCCGACCGCATGGGCCTGCTGACCTACCTGACCCACAAGGGCGTCTTCACCGACGGCGGTCGCTTCACCGAACTTTCCCTCGAGCTGCAGGAGCCCGTGCGGCTCGCCTACCCGCGGTCGCCTGATGACCGCTCGCTCCAGGTGGCCATCGTCAAGCACGCCCGAAAGTCTCCGAAGGCGGCGCCGCCCTTCTCCATCGCGGCTGAACTGCTCAGGCAAACGGGCGGCGGCTGACGAGAGCCAGAGGCAGGCCGGCGGTACACACAAGTCGGCCGAGGGCCGGGCGCTTCCATCGTCCGTGACCGGAATCGACGGCCTGACGGCGGCGACGTCATTGAGCGTGGTGAGGGCTGTGGGTAGGTGTCTGCCATTCGCCGCCTGCACGCTGCCGGCGGAGACGGCTGCCGAACAGATCGGCACCCGCTGTCGCACCAAGCGCTGCGGGAGGAGGGCTTCAGCCTGCAAGCCAACGCGAAGACCATCGATTGATCGGCAGCTTCGGCGTCATCGCCGGCGCCCGGCTGGCCCCTCACGGGGCGCATGGGGGGGGTATCACATGTTTGGGTGAGTGAGGCCGCGGGGGATGGAGTATCCGGGGCCGACGTAGGCGTACGCCCAGCCCGTCTCCTCGTCCCAGAGGAGACGGATTCCGCCCGGGCCGACGCAGCGGCTCACATCCCAGCGCAGCCGGATGCGCATCCGCTCGTCCGGGCGGGCGCCCAGGTTGAGGCGGACGGTGCCCGGCGGGACACCGCGGTCGACCAGCGCCTGGTCCACCGCGGTGGCGTAGGGCCCGGCAAGGTGTGGGGCAACAGGCCTGGAAGTCCTGGCGGTTGGAGCAGCACGGCTCTCGCCTCCGCGGCGGGGTCGGGCAGGTCAGGAGACGCGCAGGAGTGTGGTGGCGGGGCGGATCGCGCCGGGTCCGAACTTGGCGCGGATGCGGTCGCCGACCTCTTCGGCGACCAGCCGGGCCTCGCGCGCACCGTCGAAGCTGATCTGCTCGGCAACCTGGCCTGCGGCGATCAGGTCCTCGCCTTTCAGCGTGATTCCGGTGAGGCGGCCGCGCTGGAGTCCTGCCGCGTCGATCAGCCGGTAGGCCAGTGTGCGCAGGTCGTCGTGGGCGGAGGCCTCCGGGAGCCGGCGGGTCTTCTCCCACGTGGTGCCTCCGGCGAAGCGCAGGGCCAATGTCAGGCCGCGGGCCGCCTGGCCCCGACCACGGAGCTGGTGGGCGAGGGTGACGACCATGTCGAGCAGGGCCGCTCTGACGGCGGCGCCGTCCAGGGTGTGCCGGGGGAAGGTGCGGCTCACGCTCGCGGAAGCGGGCAGGGCCCGCGGGCCACGGGGCGGGGGTCGATGCCGCGGGCCCGGTCGACGGCCTGGCGTCCGGCCCGGCCGCCCAGGAGACGCTGCACCGTCGCCGGCGGAACGGCAGCGAGCAGGCCGACGCAGTGCACGCCGTAGTCGCACAGAGGGCCTGGGTCTGGGCCTGGCGGGGGCCGATGCCGTGGAGGGCTTCGACCGGCAGCGGCCCGAGCCAGTCGGCCACCTGGCCGGGTCCGACGGCGAGGACGCCGCCCGGCTCGGTGATCTGGCCGGAGGCGGTGGCCGCGACCGTGAAACTGGAGCACCGACGGGTTCGACCGGCTCAGCTTCGTGCTCGCCGCCGTGCACGCCCTGAGCGCCCACGACCAGCGCCATCTGATGCTGGACGACCTCGACCACAGCCGGGCCACCCTCCTCGTGCGCCGCGCCGGCAAGCCCGTCCACACCGTCTACCTGGACGAACTCACCTACCGCCTGGCACGGCAGTGGCTGGCCGAACGCCACCGACGCTGGCCCGCCACCACCAACCCCTACCTGCTGGTCACCGCCCATACCGCAACCAACGACACCCAGCCCCCGGTGTCGATCCAGGCGATCAACAAGCCCCTGCGCGCCCACGGCCACCAGGCCGGCCGCCTGCGCGTGGACCGCATCCTCAACGAGGCCCATCACACCGACGACCCCCTCCACCTCATCCGCCTCTTCGGCCTCTCTCCCCGCACCGCCATGAAGTACATCCACGCCGCGCACCCGCACCGCAGCCGGCCCGACCCGATCACGTCCTGAGCGTGACGGAGCTTCTCTGTTTGCGAGTGGAGCAAGCCTCCTTGCGAGTCGGTGCTGAGGAGTGATCGGATCACGATGAGTTACGGGAAACTCCGGTGATCGGCCGCGTTCGCCTGTCACCGCGTAAGGTCTGCGCGCAGACTCGTGACGTCGGTGATCTGGAGGACTGGGCCGAGGCGGCGTCCGGTCTTCCGGGCGGACGCCGTATGCGCAGTTGAGCGAGCGGCCTGGCGGTCAGTATCCGACGCCGCGCACGCCGCCTGCGGCCCGGATCGACTCACCCGTTACCCAGTGCGAGTCCTCCGACGCCAGAAAGACCGCGACCGGCGCGATGTCCTCGGGTTCGCCGAAGCGGCCGAGCGGTGTACCGGCGATCAGCGTCTCACCGAGTTCGCCAGCGAAGTTGCCATCGGTGCCCGGCGTGTTCGTGTGGCCCGGCAAGATCGAGTTCACCCGGATCCCACGTGGTCCGAGTTCGCGGGCCAGCGCGAATGTCATTGTGTCTACGGCGCCCTTCGTCGCCGCGTAGACGCTGGAGGCCAGATATGGGTCGGTGCTGAGGATCGAGCTGATGTTGATGATGCTGCCGCCGGTTTCCCCGAAATGCTTCACTGCTTCCCGGGTCGCCAGGAAATAGCCCAGCACGTTGACATTGAACTGCTGATGGAAAGCCTGTTCGGTGAGGTCGTCGATCATTTCGAATACTGCGATTCCGGCGTTGTTCACGAGCACGTCCACCTTCCCGTGTTCGGCTCCTACCGTGTCGAACAGGTGCATAACGTCGGCCGACTTGCTCATGTCCGCCTGCATGGCGGTCGCCGTCCCGCCTGCTGCCTCGATCGACGCGACGACGACATCGGCGCCGCTCTTGTTCGTGGCATAGTTCACGATGACGGTGGCACCCTCAGCCCCGAGCGCCTTGGCGATGCCAGCGCCGATGCCGCCCGATGCGCCGGTTACGACGGCGATCTTTCCGGTCAATTTCATTTCAGATCCTTGGTTTGTGAATTCGGCTCGGCCGAGGGCTTCGCCTGGGCCAAGCGGTGGTGCGTGTCTTGCGTTCTGCCCCCGGTGCCATCGCTTTCTTGAGAACCTTGTCCGATAGCGCGGGCATTTCCGGAATGGGCCGGTCATCGGCCCGGCTACAGCGAGTGGCCGGGCGGGGGTTGAGAGGTCTCGGTGCCGCGATCCGGCATGTTCCGCAACGGGTCCGCGTACGCGTCCGAATCAAGGTGAGGCGTCGGGACCGAGGCGGAAGAGGTGAAGGCAGACATGGCCAGGGGGCCTACCAGCACGTTCCGGGCTGTCACAGAGCCTTGATGACTCCGCCGTCGACCACGAGGTCGTGGCCGGTGATGTTGTTGGGGGATGCGGCGAACACGATCAGCCGCGCGACCTCCTGCGGGGTGGACACGCGCCCGGTGGAGGCCCCCAGGGTCGCCAGCGACTGGGCCTGTAGCGCTTCCATGGTGACGCCCTGGGCCTTGGCGAGCGTGCCCATGAATCCGTCTGGGTCGGTCCACACACCCGTGCTGACCGGGCCAGGGGAGATGGTGATGGCCCGTATGCCCTGGTCACCGAACTGGGCGGCGACGGCCTTGGTGAGCGCGTTCAGCGCGCCCTTGGCCGCGGCGTAGTTGATCGGTCCTGCGGACAGGTCCCGGGCCGCGATGGAAGAGACGTTGATGACCACACCACGGCGGTCGGTCAGGGTCGGCAGCGCGGCCTTGATGGCTCGCAGCGCGCTGTAGAAGTGCAGGTTGAACGAGCGCTCCCACTCCTCCTCCGGGAGTTCGGCCAGGTTCAGCAGTGCGTCCTCGGCCAGGTCCTTGGAGTCTCCGACGCCCACGTTGTTGACCAGGATGTCGATGCCGCCCAGTTCCGCGACGGCCGCGTTGATCAGCTGTGCGGGGCCGTCCGGTGTGGACAGGTCGGCGATGACGGACACGGCGTCGGTCTCCTTGAGCTCCGGAGTGACGGTGCGCGATCCGGTGACTACGCGCACCCCCTCGGCGAGCAGCAGGCGGACGACTTCGAGACCGATGCCCTTGCTTCCGCCGGTTACGACGGCGGTCTTGCCGGTGAGCTGCAGATCCATTGGATCTCCTTCATGAAACCGATATCAGACCGATCGGTCCACGGACCGATCGGTCTGAAAGCTAACTCTGCTGGTCGCGCGACGTCAACCGCCGAATATGGACCGGACGGTCTGATATAGTGCGTCTATGTCCCCTCGCAGACGCGACCCGGAAATCCGGGAACAGATCCTCGACGTGGCGTCCCGGCTGTTCGACGGGCACGGCATCCACGCGGTCGGGATGCAGCAGATCATCGATGACTTCGGCTGCGGCAAGGCCATGCTGTACCGCGAGTTCCCCACCAAGGACGACCTGGTGGTGGCCTACCTGGAGCGGTACACCCGCACCTTCGACCAAGTCCGCGAACTGGTCGCCGAACAGCGGCCCGACGACCCCGCCGGCCAGCTGGTCGCAATCATCAGCTGGACCGCCGAACAGGCCATGAGCCCGGGCTACCGCGGCTGTCCGGCCCACAACACCCACGCCGAGTTCCCCGCCGAGGAACACCCCGCCCACGCCCTCTCCGTCGCCTATTACGACCGGGTGCACGGCGGGCTGGTCGACCTGGCCAAGGAGGCGGGCGCCGCCGACCCACGCGGACTGGCCGACAGACTGATGCTGATCATCGACGGACTGAGCGCCAGCGGCGCCGTCCGTGGCCGCGAGGGGGCCGCGCCCGCGGGTGTGGCGTTCGCCGAGGAAGTGATCCGGAACGCTCTGGGCCCCCGCTCCTGAATGGTTCTCGTCCATCGGAGCCGGGTCCGCCCTGCATACAGCCGGCGGCTCCTCCTGGGGTCGGGAGCCGCGGTGGACGTCATGCCGGCGGCAGGCGGCGACGCCTGCCAGTGACTTTCATCCGGAGACCGGCATTTCACCGCGCCGAACACCGCGACAACCGAAAGGGATCGCGTGTCGGACAGCCAGCCGAGCAGGTCCCGGACCTCACACGGAACGGCGACAGACACATGTGCGTGACGGACTGACATGGAAGTGCCCTCTTCCGGCCAGAGCGTCACATGATGGGGATGAAGGTGACTATGACTGGTATTGACATCGGGGTAATGATTCCGAGTTCTCCCTCCCCGGGCGAATCGCCCGGGAGACTGGTCGCAGCGGCCCGGTACGCCGAGGAGCTCGGGTTCGAGTCTGTATGGGTGGGCGACCAGCTCATCGTCGGGAACGGCCTGCCGTTGCTGGACAGCCTGACCTCTCTGGCAGCCGCTGCCGCCGTGACCGAGCGGGTCAAGCTCGGCGTGGGCGTGCTCATTCTGCCGCTGAGGCAAGTCGTCTGGGTGGCGAAGCAGGTCGCTACGCTTCAGCACATCTCCGGTGACCGGATGCTGCTGGGCGCCGGGGCTGGAAACGAGCGCCATCGCGACTCCTGGGCCGCCGCAGGCGTATCCCAACGGGATCGTGGGCGGCTGACCGACGAGGCGCTGCGCCTACTGCCCGACCTCATCACCGGCAAGACCGTTTGTCTCGGCGAGCCCTCGTCCGAGACGCAGATCCGGCTCAGTCCGCCCGGCACCATGCCACCAGTCATCATCGGCGGGATGTCCAGCGCTGCGCTGCGGCGGGCCACATCCGTCGGCGATGGGTGGTACACACTCGCGCCGCCCGAACGGCTCCCCGCAGCGCGGGCACAACTGGAAAGGCTCGCCGCTGCGAACGGGCGCCCCACGCCCGCCATCACGACAATGGCCCGGTGGCCATCCAAGGCGATCCCGCGCTTGCCGACATCCCTGCCAACCAGGTCGGTCCCGCCGTCCTCGCGGGTGATCCCGCAGTGATCGCGGAGCACCTGGCCGACATGGCCGCCAAGGGTGCCCAGCGAGTAGTGGTGATGTTTGCTGCCGGCGACTGGTTCCGCCAAGCCGAACTGCTCGCCCAAGCATGCCAACTGCGGTGATCGCCACAGCAACTCTTGCTGCACATTCACGCTTTCCGGTCGTCAGCAACTTGGCTAGGCCGTCACCGGCAGCGACGCCGTAGCCGGATCCCGTGCCGAAAGTGCTCGACTTCCTGAAGCAGGCACAGCGCCGACACGCCCTACTCTGCGCCGAACTCGCAACCTATCGTGCTCCGCCCTCGCAAAATATTGCGCTCCACAAAGCCCGCGACCAGCGCACTCCTTGCGATCATTCGCAAGCAACCGTGCTCTGTCACACTGAGCAGCACGAGCGCCACCGTGGACAGGACCCATGGATGGAGTCGGCTCATCCGGCGAGGGCTGCGGCAGGGCCCACTGTCCCTGCCCGTAACGCTCGTTGAGCCGGTCGATGACCGCCTCAACCCACAGCCGTGCCTCGCGGGCGCCGTCCAGCGTCAGCTGGGTGTGTGCCCACCCTCCGTCCACGGCCTCCGCGACCAGGGTGAGGCGCCGAAGCCGGGCGCGTTGCAGGCCGAAGCCGTCCAGGAAGTCGTACACAGCGTGGCGAAGATCGTCCGTATGCGCCGAAGGAGCAACCAGCGTACGAGCCTTCGACAGGTCCGTCCGGTCGGCCATCCGCACCACCACGGTCACCGAGCGCGCCGCCTGCGCAACGGCCGCCGACGGCGCCAACGATTGGGCGAGCGGGGTAAACCGCTCGATCACCTCCATGAGCTCCCCGAGCCCTTCGCCCTGGCGAAGCCTCACGTGAAAGAAGACCGCCTCCTTCACTACACCCTCCCGAGCGCAGGCCGTACGAGCGCCTGCTGCCTCAACCCGCTGGACGATCGCCGTCTCGGCCTCAGGTGGCCAGCCAGTTCACCGTCTTGAGCCTTCAGGAATCCGCGAACCTGTCGGCTTCTGGACGGGCCGATCCCGACCCGCACGTCGACACCCAGCCGGGAGATGGTCCGCACCCGCAGCACCTCCCCCATCCGCCGCCCATCCACGCCGTGGTAGCGCAGCGCGCCCTTCAGCTCCACCAGAGCCGCCGACGGGGGGCAGCGCCTGAACGACCGGGGACAGCTCCGCCAGCTGCTCGAGGACCTGCCGATAGACGTCCTCCGCCAGCCGGTCCGGGCAGCGCACATGCATCACACTCGCCACCAGCCGTGCCCCCGTCCCTGCCTCCACAGCACCCACCTCCTCCACCCCACATTATCGAACTAGAATTCGAACACGCGAGAGGGCGAGCTCGGTCGCCTGCAGTTCTAGAATCGGAAACATGTTCGATGACCTGCCTCCTGACCTGGCACGACTGCTCACCCTGCGGGTGTGGCACGCCATGTGGCTGCAGCGCATCGACACCAAGATCGCCGCCCTTCAGGAGCGGGAAGCCGAACAGGAACAGGGCCAGAAGAACCGGCCACAGGAGCCGGGCTGGATCGTCGAACTCGGCATCGGCAACGGACGCCCACCCATCGAAGTCCACACGGGCAACTGCTACGCCGCGGGCAAACGACGACGCCCCGTCCCGCGCGACGAAGCACGCCGGCTCCTCACCTCGGGCGTGCGCGCCTGCACCCACTGCAAGCCCAACGCCCAGCTCCGCGTCCTCGACTGACCGCGCGCGGTCGCATCGGGTGGACGGTGAACGTCGTTCTGGCTGGTGACGGGAGGTGGCGCTACGGGGTCGCGCCCCGTGCGGCCGTAGTCGCACGAAGCTGCCCGGGCGCTTCAGCTGAGTTGCGCCTCAGCGAAAAGCGGCGATGCTACGGGCGACCCAGTCGTTGAAGGGGCTCGGGGCGCGGTCGAGGACTCGTTCCACGTCCGAACTGATCCGTAGTTCGGCGGGGTTCGGGGCGGCGATGATGTCCAGGGTGTCGTCGGCGAGCTCCGCCGGCACGAACTGGGTCATTGCGGCCTTGGCCTCCTCGCGGGTGAGTTCGTGGAACCGCACCGGCGAGCCGAGCGCGGCGGCGACGGCTTCCGTCTGCTGACGCGGCGTGATCACCTCGGGCCCGGTCAGCTCGAAGACTCCGCCGATGTGCCGGTCGTCCAGCAGACAGGCCGCCGCGACCTCGGCGATGTCCGCCGGGTCGACGATCGGAACCCCGACGTCGCCGAAGGGTGCGGCAACCATCCCTTGCGTGCGGACGGACTCCGCCCAGGCCAAGGCGTTGGAGGCGAAGCCGCCCGGTCGCAGGACGGCCCAGTCCAGGCCGGACTCTCTCAACGCGTCCTCCACCGCGCGCATCGCGATCCGCGACGGGCCGAGCGGCCTGGTCGCCACGCCCTGCGAAGACAGCAGGACGACCCGGCGGACCCCGCTGGCCGCGGCCAGGTCGATGATGTCGGTCGGCCTGGCTTCGGGGGCGTGCAGGTCGCCGGACAGCAGGAGGAACAGCGCCTTCGCCCCGTCCAACGCGGGAGTGAGACCCTGCGGCTCGGCCAAGTCAGCCGGCACGTGCCGGACCCCGTCCGGCACCGCCGCCGCGTGCCGCGACACCGCTGTCACCTGCTCGCCCGCCTCGGCCAAGGTCTGCGTCAAAGGCCGACCCACATTCCCGGTAGCCCCGGTCACCACGATCATGTTCAGCTCCTAGTCCGTTGTGCACTGCGGCAATTGACGCTAGGAGTCGGGCTTACTTTCCGTAAGAACATACCCAGAGGTAAGCTCCGGACATGGGGGAAGGCGCGCAGCTGACGCAGGCCGAGGCGGGCAATCGGTATGAGGTGTTTCACACCGACTGCCCTGCGCGCGACGTGGTCGACCACGTGACCAGCAGGTGGGGTATCTGGGTGCTGATCTCCTTGCGGAGCAACGACCTTCGGTTTTACGAGCTGCGTGACAGCATCCAGGGCATCAGCGAGAAGATGCTCGCTCAGACACTGCGCGCGCTGGTCCAGGACGGCCTGGTCTGGCGGGAGGTCGAGCCGACGACGCCGCCCCAAGTCACCTACGGGCTGACCGAGTTCGGTCAGGACGTCGGCGAGCCGCTGACGGACTTGTTCGACCGGATCACACAGCGGCTGCCACCCAGCGGAACGTCCGCCGCGGAGCGGCTGAGCGCAACAGGTCGAGCGAAGCAGCTGACCACCCCAGGTCCTCAACAACTTCACCATCTCTACGACGAACACTGATTAGAAGTGTCCCGTGCCACAACCGCGCCAGATCGGGCGGGGACTCACGGGGAACTGCGGCTGCCGGCGGTGGCCGAAGCCAGTAGCCGCGGAAGTCGGCATCCCCCAGGTCAGATCCCAACTCGCCCCACCACGCTCCTAAAGCGGGGCCCGCTGCTGTACAGATCGCCTCTTCTTTGCTCCCGACGTACTTGTAGACCGCCGGGCGCGACATCTGCCGTCCGACTCCCGAGGACCCTGCCGTGACCAGCATGCTCCGAGAAGGCCGCCACGCCGGCACCGACCGCCGTCGCAGCCGCGTAGCCACGGCCATCAGCGCCGCCCAACGCGACGGAACCCCCGCTGACCGCCTCCGCGATCGCCCGTTCCGCTGCCGTCGACCGGACGTTCCTATACCGTCACCGCGATCTACTCGACACCCTCCACACGGCCGCCCGTGAACCCGCCGCCTCCAACACCGGCGGTCCTGGAGCCACCCGGGCATCCCTTCTGACCGACCTCGCCAACGCCAACGCACGCAACACCCGCCTGGCCGCACGGGTCACGCAGTTGGAGGCCCGTCTGTCCATGGCCCTGGGAGAGGAAGCCTGGCGAGCCTCCGGCATGGCCGCCCCGACCGATGTCGCCGAACTACAGACACGTATCACCTGCCTCGAACAGCACACCGCCGAACTGGCCTGTGCCCTGGAGGAACGCCAAGCCGAACTCGACGCCGCCCGGGCAGCCAACCGGGACCTGACCCGTGCTCTCAACCAACGCGGCTGATCACGACCTGCCCACCTCCCAAGTCACCGCGGGAAGGATCCTGGATACCCATGGTCCAGGGCAAGAAGTCAGTCATCGCAGGTGCTACCCGAGCACTACCTTCGCCCCGTCCAGACGATCGCGGAGGTGAGGGACGGCCTTCTGCGGTTCGCCGCGCCGCACCAGGCGTTCAGCGAGTGCGATGGCACCGGCCACCGTTCCGGAGCGAAGGAGTTCCTCGTCGGATCTGGCGAACTCGGCCGGCTCCGCTTCGGCATCCACGACACGGCCGCTCAACTTCATGATCTCGGCCCTCATGAACGCCTGCTCCTGGTGGTCGCCACCGTGGCGGCTGAAGTGGTCGTCGATCCAGGTGAGGGCGTCGTCAGCCCGCCCGACATCGACCAGGATGCGGCAGAGCAGGTGGATGAGCCAGTCGCAGTCGCCGCCGGCTGTCTCCGCGGCCGTGCGCAGCACTTCGACCGCCTCGTCGTGGCGGCCGTGACGTGCGAGGAGTTCGGCGAGGCCGAAGGCCACATGAGGATTCCCGGTCCCGGCTGACTGCCCGAGCAGGGCAACCGCTTCCGGAATCCGGTCCTGCTCTTCCAGCAACTGGGCCAGGGCAGCCAAGGCGTACTCCTCGCCGCCGTCAGCCGGAAACGCGCGCAGCTCGGCCTCACGTCCGTGGCGGCCCAGGAGACGGGCGAGCTGCTCGGCGTGGTCTGCGTACACGACACCGTCGATACAGACGTGCCTGCCCAGCAGGTGGATTGCCTCGTCGATCCGGCCTTGGAGTTCCAGGAACCTGGCATGCAGAGGGACAGTGTCTGCGGCGTCCGAGCTCCAGGACTCGAATGGGTCTGTCGGGCCGGTCCCGATATCGGGGAGCAGTGCAGCAATTTCGGCGTCACGGCCGTGGCCCGCGGCGAGCTCCACCAGTTCCTCGGCGAGCAGGAGGTCTGCGGCCCGCGGGCCGAGCAGGGCGACGACCTGGTCGAGGTGGTCCTGCCGAGCCAGCAGACGTGCCAGGTGGCGCTGGGCGTACCGGTGCCCCATGTCGGCGAGCGGACGCAGCAGCACGATGGCCTCGTCGTGCCGCTCCCACTCGGTGAGCAGCCCGGCGACGGTGTCGACGGCAGGCCACCAGCCGGTGGCCGCGAACGGCTCCAGCAATGCCAGCGCCGTCGCCTGTCCGTCCGGGCCGGACTCGGAAGCGGTCTCGGCGAGCCGGCGGGCGCAGAACCAGTCACCGTGGGTGGCCGCCTGGCGCAGGACGTCATGATGGCCATGCTCGTGAAGGAGTGCGGCGACGGTGGGCGGTATCCAGCCGTCGTACGTGCGATGGCGGTGCTCGAGGTCGACTCTGTCCATGGTCGCGAACCCTAGCTTGCGCCCCAGACATGACCGGCGCTGCAGAAGCCCCGTACGGAAAGCATTTGGTGAGCACCGCCGACGAGACGGACACATCACGATCGGGATGCGTGGGCCCGCTTGACGGCCCCGTGGAGTTTGGCGGCCAGGCTGCCCCACCTGATTCCATACCTGTGATCGGCTGACGCGCTGACATCTGAGCTCGGCGACTACAGGCTGCTGCTGCAGCTGTGAATCCCTCGTTCCAGCGATCCCGCTACACCTGTTGCAATCGCTACAGTGATCCGTACCGGCGCTGAGCTGTGCGAACGCTCCTTGCGTACGCCAATGCCACACGGGTAGCCCCAGAGAATCCGCTGTGCCAGTGGTGCATGGCGCCCGTGATGGAGCAGTGGGGTCCGGCCGTGCGCTACGTCAGCACGCGCGCGTAACTGCATACCCGGTCGGGTGAAGCCGTTCGCACGGGAGAACCTCCGGGGGCGCCGGCACGTCGTGCCAGGCACGAGGCAGTTCAATGACGCGCACGTGGCCGTACCGGGCCTGGCCATGGTGGAGATCGCGGCCGCAGCGCGTCTTGGACCTGCGGCCGGCACCACTCGTCAGCCGAGCCGGGGAGTTCCGGATCGGTGTGAGGATGTCAGGACGCCGACGTGGCCAGGTAATCGCCGTGCTCCAGGTCGTCAAGCAGTGTCGGGTGGGTGGGAGACCAGCCGAGCAGCTCCTGAGTGTGAGCGCTGGAGACGGGCCCGTCGAAGCCGTAGGCGATGGCCATGAACGGGCTCACGAAGTGCGTGGCAGCTTCGGCGGGAGTCAGCGAGACCGTGGGCAGATCCAGGCCCCGGGCGATCGTCTCCGCGATGCTCTTCAGGGTGACGCCACTTTCGGCCACTCCGTGCAGCACGCTGCCTGCAGGTGCCTTCTCCAATGCGAGGCGGAACAGGACCGCCGCGTCGAGCCGATGTACGGCAGGCCATCGGTTGGTGCCGTCGCCGACGTATGCCGCCACGCCAATCTTTCGCGCGGTGGCGATGAGCATGGGGATGAAACCGTGGTCTTCGGGGCCGTGGACGGTGGGAGCGAGGCGGACCACGCTCGCGCGCACGTCCCGGGCGGCGAAGCCCAGGCAAGCTCGCTCACCTGCGATGCGGAAGGCGGCGATCCCGGCCGTGTCGGGCTCGTCCTTCTCGGTGGTTTCCCGGCCCGCGGGCATGACCAGGGTGCCCGAGGTGATGACGAGCGGCTTGCCCGAGTGTTCCAACGGCCGGCCGAGCGTCTCAATCGCGGTCCGGTCGCGCCTCATCATGTCGTCGAGGTCGGAGAAGTCGCCGCCGTAGGCCATGTGCAGGACGCCGTCGGCGGCTGCGGCGCCGCTGTACAGACTGTCGAGGTCGTCCAGGGAGCCGCGGTGTGGTGTGGCCCCCAGTGACTCCAGCCGGGCAGCGGCGGCATCCGAGCGCGCCAGACCGGTGACCGAGTGGCCGGCCGAGACGAGCTCAGCGACGGTCCGGGTCGTAGGGTGCGAACATGAGCGCGGCGTCGGCCTCGCCGGTGCGCAGCAGCCGTGTGTGCTCGCGCCAGCCGCACAGGCGCACCGCGACGGGTTCGGCGTCGGGTTCGGTGGCCGCCGCGGTGAGCAGGTCCTCCAGCAGGCCCCCGTCGGCACTGCGGCAACAGCGGCGGGAGAGCGGGCGGTTACCGGTCGACCGGTGAGCGGCTGGGTCTGGGCTTCGCTCCGTCACGAGCACCGCACCAATCGCCGTAGTGTCGGGCCCTGGCGCACCGCGTGGTTCACGCCGAGCGCCGCTCATGCCTCGGCGGATACGCCCGTCGCCGCCGCGATCAGAGCGGTCGCCGCCGCGCGGGCGCCCCGGGTCCCGGATGCCCGTTCCTGCAGGTCAGGCCAGGCGCCCGCCGCCTCGCCCGCCGTCGCCCTGCTCGTGCCAGTCGCCCCCTCCGACGCGCTGTGATGAGCCTCACCGCAAACATGAGGGCCCCCTCGAGTACGCTGGGCAACGCCGAACATGAGGGACCCCTCCGGATGATCCTCACAGTTCGACACCCGGCCGATCCGGATTCCCCGGATCACGGACAGGACGGCCGCCCGGTCAACGGAATCGCGGCACATCACAAGGAGATGACCATGAACAAGTGGATCAAGCGCGTCTCGACCGCCGTCGCTTCTACGGCGCTGGCAGGCGGAGCCCTTCTCGGAGTCAGCGGCACGGCGTCAGCGGCGACGACCTCGACGCCCGGGGAGCACACGCAGTCCGCGATCACCGCCTTCGCCACCAGCGGCAACCACACGGACGAATACCAGAGCGCTCACCACGCGGCACAGGACGACAGCTGGGGCACACCCCGCGGCTGGTACACGAACGACGACCGCCAGGGCCACTACGGGGAAGAGCGCTGGAACGGCAGCCACGTGTACGTCTGGGACGGGTACCGCTGGGACGAGGCGACGACGTACCGCGTCAGCGCCGAGCGCTGGTACCTCGACCAGGTCGCGTGGTACGCGGACCAGCGCT
Source organism: Streptomyces sp. GbtcB7 (assembly GCF_019091445.1). NCBI lineage: Bacteria > Bacillati > Actinomycetota > Actinomycetes > Kitasatosporales > Streptomycetaceae > Streptomyces > Streptomyces sp. GbtcB7. The sequence goes on along the minus strand of NZ_JAGXJM010000050.1, from coordinate 55,811 downwards.
GATGCGGCCGCAGGCCAGCACGGTCGGTTTGACCGGCCGCAACGACGCGGCTTTGGGGTGCGCCGTTGCGACTCGTCAAACCGACCGCTCGCCGAGCCGACATCGAGCGCGAGCCGGTGAAATCGCCCCCCGGGCGAACAAGGACAACACGCGGGAACCGCGTGGGCTGCTCCCGTCCACCGGCGCTTCCGGTCGCGCCGGCGGTACCGCCACCCCCGCGCCTCGAAGCACACGGGGAGCCATCGCAGTGCCGGGCGGGCGGGGACGTGGAAGTGAGGGACAGTGAGATCGGTCAGAACCGTGGCACACGAGCTGCCCGTGCGGCTCGTCTTGTCGCACGACCTGTCGGTGTCGATACCTGCAGCACTGCAGTATGACGCGGATGATCCCTATGCCGTGCGTGCCGTCTTCCACCCCCTGGACCAGAGCGGAACGGTCGAGTGGTTCCTCAGTCGCGACATGCTCGCTCAGGCTCTGAGCGAGCACACCGGGCACGGGGACGTGCGCATGTGGCCGACCAGTGACTCGGGACGCGATGCGGTGCGCATGGTTCTCAGTTCACCTGCGGGATCGGCCCTGCTCGAGTTCCCCGCGCAGGGCATGGAATCCTTCCTGCGCGAAACGTGGTCCACGGTGCCGCCGGGAACCGAATCCAGCCGGTTCGACCTGGACGCCGAACTGGCACAGCTGCTGACGGAAAACTGAACGCCATCCCCCTGGATGGTGACGCCCCCGTGGGACTGAGGGCCCGGATGCCGACGGCGGCACCAGGCCCGCCACATGTCCCGCTGTATGCCGCGTTGCACGACGTCGTAGGCCCTGTTGCCCGACGTCGTCAGCCGCGGCTCATGCCTCCTCGCGGCACTCGCGGCACTCCTCTTCGGGGCACTCGAGAGTGGTGAGGGTCTGCGCGAACTGCTGAGGGGTCAGCGGGGGTTCGGGCAGCTCGTGGGCGCACTCGGCGCGGAAGGCGTCGAGCAGCAGGTGCAGGTGGCGGCGCCAGGCGTTGGGAGCGACGGCACGGGTGGCCTGGATGATCCCGACCTGGGACCAGATCACAAAAGCGATGTCCTCCGGAGTGACGTCGTCACGCAAGACGCCCTGCTCCTGGGCGTTCCGGAAGATCTGAGCGACCCGTTCCTCCGTGCGCTCGAACATTCCCCTGCCGAGCGCGTGGACGGGCAGGCGGGCCGAGACCAGGTCGTTGAAGGCCCGGTCACAGGCCTGCAGTTCACAGAGCTTTTCCAGGTAGGAGCAGAACCCCTCCCAGGCGTCGTCCATGGCCGCGGCCTCTTCGGCCGCAGCGAGCAGATCCGTGAACTTCGCGGTGAAGAGCTCCTCGACAAGGTCGAGCCGGCGCGGGAAGTGCCGGTAGACCGTGCCGATCGCGACACCCGCCTCGCGGGCAACACCCTCCAGAGAAGCGTCCAGCCCCTGCTCGGCGAAAGCCGTGCGGGCAGCGGCCACGATCGCGTCCCTGTTGCGCTGCGCGTCGCGGCGCAGCGGTTTGGCCGGCGCCTGGGGCGCGGACAGGACGTGCTGGTGACTCATACATCAAGACTAACATGAGGGGCCCCTCGAATTAGGCTGTGATCGTGCTCACGGTGCGGACGGAACGTGGTCCAGAAGCACGCACGCAGGGCGCGCCGAAGACGACGCGACTCCGGCACAGGCCGCTAGTGTCCTGCGCCGCGGAAGTTCCGCCGATGAGTTTTCGGCGGTTGTGCCGTCTACCCGTCGACGAAGGGAGCGCACCATGCGCGAGATCATCGTTTGCACGTTCCTGACGCTGGACGGCGTCATGCAGGCGCCGGGCGGTCCGGACGAGGACGCTGAGAGCGGCTTCGAGCACGGCGGCTGGCAGAAACCGGTGGCCGACGACGAGGTCGGCACGGCCATCGCCGGTTGGTACGAGCACTCCGACGCGATGCTGCTCGGCCGCAAGACGTACGAGATCTTCGCGTCGTACTGGCCGACCGCCGATCCCGACAACCCGTTCACCCATCGGATGAACAGCATGCACAAGTACGTGGCGTCCCGGACCCTGACGTCCGTCGAGTGGCAGAACTCCACGCTGCTGGAGGGCGGCATCGTCGATGCCGTACGCAAGCTGAAGGCGTCCGACGGCGGCAACATCAACGTCGTCGGCAGCGGCGACCTCGCCCAGACCCTCATGCAGCACGGCCTCGTCGACGAGTACCGGCTGACCATCCATCCGGTGATCATCGGCACCGGCAAGCGGCTGTTCGCCGACGGAGCGATCCCCACTGCGCTGGAGCCCGTCAGCGTCTCAACGACGAAGGGCGGCACCATCGTCGGCGTCTACCGGCCGAACGGTAAGCCCAGCTACGACAGCTACTAGCGGTCAACGCTCCCGGGTTTCTGAACCTCGAATCCACAGTTCATGCGGATTGTCCCGCCTCATCCGATCTTGCCGCCGAGCGGTGCCCTGACCTGCGAAGGAAGAGCGTCCAGAGTTGCAGCCGGTGCGGCAGCCCGCTGCCCCAGCAGCCAACGGGCCTGTGCCTGAAGCGGAGACTGTCCCGAGCCTACGACCGTGCGGGTTGGTTGGCGATCAGAAGGGTGATATCGGCAGTGCGGAAGCCCAGACGGGCGTAGATACGGGCGATGACGTCCTCCGCGTAGGCGAGGAAGACGGTATGCACCCCGTGGTCGCGGGCGTGGGTGGCCAGGGCCGCCGTGACAGCGGCGGCAAGACCCTGGCGGCGAGCGGTGGGCAGGGTGCCGACACCGCCGATCTCGGTCGTGCCGTTCGCCGGGTGGTAGTGGCCGGCGGCGAGCGGGGTGCCGTCCGGGGCGAGGGCAGCGATGAGTGTCTTGTGCCCGGCGCGGATGGCGGGGCGGATCGTTGCGACCGTGCCGTCCGCGGTCAGTTCCTCGGCCGCCGCCGACAGTTCCGCGCGGCCCGCCGAGCCCACCGCGGTGCCCGCCTCGGCGAAAGCCAGGCGGGGAAGGGCGAGGGCTGCGGGCAGCGCCGGGTCCTCGGCCGACAGCGCGCGGATCGTGACGCCGTCCGGCAGAGGCTGCGGGAGCACCGGGCGGTGCGGGTCGAGGGCCATCAGCGGGCGCTCTTCCACCGGGAGCCCGACGGCCTCGATACGGGCGCGCAGCATCGGCGCTGCCTCAGCGAGCCACTCGAAGGCTTCCGGCACGCCGAGTTCGCGCTGCCGGGCACGCACCCGGGCGATGTCGGCGGCGGTGACGACCGCGGAGCCCTCTGCCGTGGGCTGAGCGTGACTCGGACCGCCGTAGTACGGGGTTCCTGGCTCCTTTCGTACAAACAGCCGCAACGGACCGAACGTTTCGGCGTCGGCGAACAGCAGCGGCACAGTGGCGTAGTACTGCTCGATACGGGCACGCAGCGATAGGTCCCTCATGCGGCGCATCCCACCACGGAGCGGCGGCGTGCCGCATCCGAAAATTGCCGTCCGGAACCGACACAACCTCCCCCAACGCGTCCGCATAGAGATACGGCAGCAGTGCCAGAGAAACGAGGTGCCGCACCCGGGCCTATCGCCAGAGGCAATCGCGCTCAGAAAGCGTCACGCCGTGACGCCTTCATGTGACGCTATGGGGCTCAGAAACCGGCACTGCCCATCCCCCGTTGTGGTCCGGACCGCTCCACCGCCAGGTCGGTTCGGGGCGGCCTGCATCTCCACCAGGCTGTCACTGATCGAGTCCAGCTCCTCGTTCTCACCGCGTGACAACGCCGACGTACGACAGCCGCGCAATGCTCAGGGTCTGCCGCAGACCGAGTGGGAAGATCCCGACGTCGCGGCGATCACATTCAGTTCCGGCGCTGGTCGCCGCTGAGTCGGCGGAGCCGGTCGGTGTGGCGGGCGATGCCATCGACGCGCGCCGCGAGGTCGGGGTGGTCCGCCAGATATGAGTGCGTGACCGTCAGGGGGCCGACGAGGGCGGCCGCGTCGTTGTCGGCGAGGGCGGCGGTGAGCTCGACGAGAGGGGTACGGGCGGCGGCTGGGAGGTCGGTGAGCGCGGTGATCTGGCCGGCGAGCCGGCGAAGGTCCGCGGCGTTGGCCCGGGCCCAGGCGGTGACGGTGCGGTCGGCGGCGCGGCGGTCGCGGGTGGCCCGTACCCGCTGCTCGCCCGTGGACCCGGGGTTTCCGGGGCGTACGCGCAGGTAGCGGCGTTCGGCGGCCTGGCGGCTGGAGACGCCGAGAGGGTGGGCGAGGTCGGCCCAGCTGGCGCCCGCCTCCCGGGCCTCTTCGATCAGGCCCGGTTCCCACTCGGCGAGCTGATCGCGCGCTTCGCGGAGCAGCAGGAGCGCGGCGAGTGCCTGCTCCGAGCCGGTCTGGACGGGTCCGGGGCGCTCCCCGTCCCGCGATGTCCGGGCGGTGCGCAGGGCCTCGTGGATCGTGTTCAGCGCCGTGGCGGCGGCGAGGAAGGACGTGGGGGTGAGACCGAGGGCGCGGGGGCTTGCCTGATCGTCAACGGTCATGGAGTCTCCAACACGCAGCGTCGTCATCTCGACGACTAACTCTGCTTGTCATCCTTTGGATGACATGTTACAACGAGGGCAAATGAACGCATTGGCGACAACCTGGACACTGGAGGTGTTTCACGATGTTGATGCGCACCGACCCGTTCCGTGAGCTTGACCGGCTCACCCAGCAGCTCCTGAACACGACCGGCACCTGGTCGCGGCCGTCGGCGATGCCGATGGACGCCTACCGTGAGGGCGAGGAGTATGTGATCGCCCTCGACCTGCCCGGCGTCTCCGCGGACGCGATCGACATCGACGTCGAGCGGAACATGCTGACCGTCAGAGCCGAGCGGCGGCCCGTCACCAAGGCAGACGACGTGCAGATGGAGCTCTCCGAGCGGCCTCTGGGCGTCTTCTCCCGCCAGCTCATGCTGGCCGACACCCTGGACACCGAGCACATCAAGGCGGACTACGACGCGGGTGTGCTGACCCTGCGTATCCCGATCGCCGAGCGCGCCAAGCCCCGCAAGATCGCCATCGGCGGCGGCTCCGCGCACAAGGAGATCAGCGGCTGAGTCCCCTCCCAGCCGCGCCGGAGACGGGGAGACGGCCTCCCTTCCGGCCGCCCCCGTCCTCCGCTCGCCGCCGCACACGCAAGGGAGCAGCGATGGCCATGCGATGGGAGGCGTTCCTGGACCAGGTCAAGGAACGCGGCAAATACGAGAGCACCGAGGAAGCCGAGCGGGCGGCCCGCACGGTGCTGGCACTGCTGGGCGCGCACCTGGTGGGCGAGGTACGGGCGGAACTGGCGGCCCGGCTGCCGGAGGAAATGGCACTGATCCTGCTCAATCCGCTCCAGGCCCACGAGCCGCTCTCGCCCGAGCGGTTCGTACGGGCTACCGCGGCATGGATCGAGGGAGCCGCTGAACAGACCGCGACGTGGGACGTGGGCGCTGTGCTCAGCGTGGCTGCGGACGCCGCGGGCGAAGAGCTCACCGGCCGCGTCCTGCTCCAGCTCCCGGCGGGCTACGACCTGCTGTTCGGCCACCCCCAGCGCGTCTAGCTGAGCCGGATGAGGATGTCGTCAACCGTTTCGCTCGGCCGCCCTGTTGCGTATGGCGCTGCTGGCATCTCCCCGAACGAGTGAGTTCGGCGGTTCGCAAGCGCTTGGTGGGGCGTCTTGCCTAGACGAATGAGTCCGATGTCGGGGCCGGTGCGCGAGAGAAGAGAGGACGCTCAAGATCATGTTGTGACGCAAGACCTGGGCACCCTCTTGACCGCGCTGTACGTGAAGATCGACGACGAGACCGGAGGGACCCGGTGGATGGGACGGCCGCCGCTGCTGACCGACTCCGAGCTCGTCTGGCTTGCCCTGGCGGCAAGCCCTGCTCCGCAGGTACAGGTCCGGGCACGCCGCTCGCGCAGCGCGACGGCGAGGTCTTCCAGGTACGTGCCCACGCCGTCCCGCCCGCCGGACTGCTCGGCATCGCCACGGCGGCCACCTGTTTCGGGGTTCTGCTCGGCAGGCTCAGGGGTAGAGGCCGGCCCGGAAGGCGAACGAGACGAGTTGCGCTCGATCACGTGCGCCGACCTTCGTCATGGCCCGCACCGCATGCGTCTTCACGGTGAACGGCGACACGGACATCTGGGCCGCGATCTCGTCGTTGCCGAGACCGCTCGCGACGAGAACGACCACGTCCCGCTCCCTGGGTGTCAGAGCGTCGAAGCGTCGCAGCAGTTCCTGGTCGATCACCGGGGGCGGACTGTCGGTCATGTGACCGATGAGCGCGGCCGTCGCGGCGGCCGACAGCGCACCGCCACCGCCAACGACCTCGGTGATTCCGGCGACGAGTTCAGCGGGGCTCACGGTCTTGCTCAGGAATCCGTTGGCGCCCGCGCGAAGGGCGGCGAGAACGATGTCGTCCTGGTCAAAAGTGGTCAGCACGATCACCCGCATCTTTTCGGGTGGGTGCTGTTTGCGGATCCGGCGGGTGGCTTCGACACCGTCGATGCCGGGCATCCGGATGTCCATCAGGACCAGGTCGACGGGGTGGTCCCGGAGGAAGGGGACGACCTGGAGTCCATCGGAGAGATCACCCGCAACAACGAGACTTGGGTCGAGCCGGAGCATCGCTTTGATGCCGGCCCTTATCTCGTCCTGGTCGTCGACGATCAGAATCCGCGTCATCAGAGCACGGCTCCCAGGGGGCTGAACTCCGCATGGACCCGGAATCGCCCGTCGTCACTGTCGATCGTCAGCCGCCCGCTGGAGGACTCGACGCGTTCGCGCATCCCCACGAGTCCGAGTCCGCTGCCCGAGCCGGAGCCGCGCAGTGAGTGACCGACGCGGTTCTCCACGGTGACGCAAATCCTGCCGTCGCGCTCGCGCACATCCACCGTTGCCGCCCCCTCTCCATGCCGGTAGGCATTCGTGAGTGCTTCCTGAACGACCCGGTAGACCGTCACGCCGACGCTGGGCTCCACGAAACCGGCGGGGATGTCGATGGAGGGATGGACGTCGAGGCCGATGCTCTCGAAAGAGGCGATAAGGCCTTCCAGGCCGCTGAGCGCCGGGGTCGGCCGGAGCGCCTCGTCGTTGGAGATGTCGTCTCCGAGGCGGAGGAGCGCGAGGATCCGTTGCGTTTCGACGACGACGGTGCGGGCGCTGGACCTGGCTGAGACGAGGGCCTGCCGGGAGGACTCGGCGTCTTCGGGCAGCCCGATCTCCGCGGCACCGAGATGCAGGCTCAGCATCGCGACCTGGTGGCCGATGACGTCGTGGAGGTCCCGGGCAATGCGGAGTCGTTCCTCGGTCACCCGTCGGGTGGCTTCGATCTCGCGGGTGGCGATGGCGCTTTCGGCCCGTTCCTCCAGGGTGCGCCAGTGCTCTCGATGGATGCGCAGCGCGGCCCCTGTCGCACCTCCTGCTATGGCTGAGAAGAGTGCGGCGGCTCCCACGATCGCGCCGCCACGGAATCCTCCCAGCGTCATGAACGCCCCCAGGAAGAACGCCGCCACGATGCCGGTTCCGGCCAGCGGCTGCTGCCCCCTGAGGGTGACCGAGAACAGCACGAGCACCGCCATCATCCACACCGACAGGGGGTCGTGGCCCACCGCTGTGACGGCGAAGGACGCCGCGCTCGTCACGACCAGTCCTGCCCACGGTCTCCGCCATGAGAGGGCGACACCGCCACCGGCGAGGAGCACGGAGACGGCCGTCGGCCAACCCGACCCTCGCAGGATCACTGCCACGATCTGGCCGGTGAACACCAGCGCGGCCACCGAATAGGCGACGAGGTGCAGCGCCTCGGGGCGGCGGACCCACAGGGGTGCCACGGGCCCGTCCTGATTGTTCTGCGCCTTGACCATGGCCTGATTCTCGTCCACGTGTGCTGCGACCGTGTACTTCGAATGAAGTAGACGGCGAGCCCGGTCCGGGCGATGAGAACGGCAGAACTCATTCGATTCGAAGTGGATGGCAGAACTACTTCGTTCGAAGTACACGGCCCCTCCCGAGGCCGCTGAGACTCCTCATCGAGGCGACCGTCTCACACCATCACGATCACAAAACGGGACACCCGATGACTCAGACCACCGTGACTTCGAGCACGACCACGACCTCGACGACGCTCTCCGGGCTCCGATCGCTCTACCTGATCCGAGTCGCCTTCTCCCTGATCTGGGTGGCACTCGTCGTCACGACCTCCGCCTCGCTCGTGTCGACGGACAAGCCCACAGTGATCGCGGCCGTGCTGCTCGTCATCTACCTCCTGTGGGACGTCATCGCCACGCTCCTCGAGCGTCGCATGGCTGGCACCGGCTCCACGGACCGCCTCGGTACCACCAACATGGCTCTCGGCCTCGCCGCCACCGCCGGGATGATCATCGCCGTCTTCTCCACCATCGGGACGGCCCTGCTCGTGTTCGGCATCTGGGCCCTCCTTTCCGGAGCGATCCAGCTCGTCGTGGCGATCCGGCGCCGACGCACCGTCGGTGCCCAGTGGCCCATGGTCATCAGCGGCGGACTGTCCGTCCTCGCCGGTGCCTCCTTCGCTGCCATGTCCGCCTCGGCGACGAGCAGCCTCTCCACCGTCGCCGGATACTCAGCCTTCGGTGCCTTGTGGTTCCTTGTCTCCGTCATCGCCCTGAGCATCCGCAGCCGACGCGAAAAGCGTTGACCACCGCCCTCGGAGCCACCGCCTCTCCCGGAGGCGCGGCGACTTCCGCAAACTCGGCGTCGAGCAGATCGACCTGCTGATCCTGCGACCCGCGCCGGACCGCTTCGAGAAGACCATCGCCGCGTACAAGGCTCTCAAGGCGCTGCTTGCCAACGGGGAACAGTGGCCGTACGCAATCAGGGATCGGGTGACCGGGGCACTGGTCCTGCGGTTGTGCCAGATCGCCGCGGTCATCGCGAGGATGCGCTGGGCGACCCGGATGGCGACGCCCTCGAAGGTCCGGCCGCCGTGTTGTTCCAGGTCGAGCCGGCCTTTGAGGGAGTCATTGACAGATTCGATGAGCTGGCGGGCCTTCTTGAGCATGGGTTCGCCATAGCGGGCCTTCTCCCGCTTGCGGGACGGCCGCAGTAGCTCGATGCCCTGCCCGGCGAGGTCCTGCTCGAACACCTTGCCCGCGAAGCCCTTGTCCGAGATGAGCAGGATGCCCTCGCGTTCGGCGACCAAGCTGGCGTCGGTCTCCAGCATCGAGGCCAGGACTTCGCGTTCGCCGATCTTCGGGTTGGCCAGCGCCCACACGATGGGCATGCCGGTCAAGACGTTCACCTCGGTGATCATCGACTTCCCGCCCAACGCAAGCGCGCTGCCGCATCGGCACGGCCAGGCGTTCGTCTACGCCTACGTCCTCGAAGGCACCGTGCGCAGCAAGCTCGACGGCAAGCCCGCGACCACCTACCACCAGGGCGAGAACTGGATCGAGCAGCCGGGCGCCCACCACGTCCTCACCGAGAACACTAGCCGGACCAAGCCCGCCAAGCTCCTGGTCGTCTTCGTCTCCAACACCGGAGACAAGCTCAAGGTCGACGACCCGAAGTCATAGCCCGGGGCGCGCAGCGGGCGGCAACACTCTTCACGGACCCTGCCCCTGCCAGAACACACAGCGCCCGCCACCAAGACGCGTGCCCGCAATGCACGGCGCACGCCGCACGCCGCACGAAGGAATCGAACGATAAGGGTGGGCCCGGGGCACGGTGTCCGCGCGCTACAGCTGCGGTGCCGTGCCAAACTTGGCGTCGGCGTCGGTGGGCTTGGGCCCGTCCGTCTGCTGGAAGTCGGCGAGCTTCCCCGGGAGCCGGCGCCTGCCCAGTGGTGCTGTGTTATTGGGGCGGGCTGCTGGCGGGGCACGGGCCGTGGGGCGGCCCGCTCGGGTGCCCCGCATGCGATGGCGGTGAACGAGACGGTCATCGCGATCACGCGCACGCCCGCCACGGCGACCCGCGCGCCGTGCCGCCCATCTCCCCCGCCGGTCTGCCCAGCCGCATCGACCAGGCCCTGTACGCCGTCATCATGGAGGCCTATGTGCGCGGCGTGTCCACCTGCGCGGTCTACGACCTGGTCAAGGCCCTCGGCACGACAGCGGGATCTCCAAGAGCGAGGTCTCCCGGATCTGCGGCGAGCTCGACGAGCCCCTGTGCACCTTCCGGAGCCGGGCGCTGGATCGCGCGTAGATTGGAAGTACAGGCAGTCGCGCTCGCATGCTACGGAGAGCGCGTGATGACAGCGGACATTGATTTCACGGCGTTCTTCGACGCCACACCAAGCCCGTACCTAATGCTGGACACGGACCTGGTGATCCGCTACGTCAACACGGCATACCTGCAGACCACCGGCCTGACCAGAGACCAGCTGATCGGGAAGTACTTCTTCGACGCCCTGCCGGAAAACCCTGCCCCTTCCGACGACACACAACAGAACCTGAAGGCGTCACTGCGCCGGGTACTGGACACCGGGAAACCGGACACCTTGGTGCTGCAGCGGTACGACATCCCTGCCCTCCACCAGCCCGGCTGGTTCGAGGAGCGATGGTGGTCCGAGATCCACACCCCGATTCCCGGGCCTGACGGCGAGGTGAAGTGGATCGTCCAACGGGCCGAGGACGTCACCGCCTTCGTCCACTCGCGCCGGGCACGCCAGCTCACCGAGGAGTTCACCGAGCGGGAGAAGGGCATGGCAGCCGAGCTGTACGCGCGGGCCCACGATCTGCACCGGCTGAACCAGGAACTGCGCCAGGCCCACGCCCGCGAACGGCAGGTCGCCGTCGCCCTGCAGGAAGCCATGCTCTCCGCCCCCGACCTCGACCACCACACCGGCAACATCGCCGTGCGCTACCTGCCGGCGACCACATCACTGAACGTGTGCGGCGACTGGTACGACGTCGTCGACCTGCCACCCGACCGCTACGCCGCAGCAGTCGGAGACGTCGTCGGCCACGGCCTGCACGCCGCCGCCGTCATGGGCATGCTCCGCAGCGCCCTGAGCGCAACCATCCGCGCCCTTCCCAGCCCCGCCCAGGCCCTGGAAGTCCTCGGCCTGTACGCCCGCTCCCTGGACGGCGCGACGGCCGCAACCGCGGTCAAGGTACTCATCGACACCCGCAGCAGACTGATCATCTACAGCAGCGCCGGACACCCACCCCCCGTCCTGCTCCACTCCGACGGGACCTGCGAACTGCTGAACCAAGCGACCGATCCGCCGCTCGGCGCCCGCCCGCACCACGTCCCCCGCCCCCAGGCCGGCCTGTCCTACACCCGAGGAGACACCCTCGTGATGTACACAGACGGCCTCATCGAGCGCCGCGACGAGGACATCGACGCCAGCCTGGCACGGCTGACCACAGCCCTGGCCAAGGACAGCACCCTCGCCCCTGATCAGCTGGCCGACGCACTGTTGGCCCGCCTCGACGTCGCTGGGGGTGCCGCCGACGACATCGCCCTCATCGTCATCCGCCTATAACCGGGGTGCAGTGGCGTGATCTGCCCTTCGTCGGCCATCCAACGGCCCGGATCCCGCCGCCAAAGATCGGGGGGACCCTGACCAGCGTCCAGGCGGTGCAGCGCCGCGTCGGCCCGGCCGGCGCGGACCCGGCGCCCCGCTGCCTGGTCTGGTGACTCTCTCTCGCGAGTTGACGGTGGCTGGAGGCCGCTTTGCTCCTGGTCATCTGGGCGAGCTGGCTCAGGTCGTGCCGTTCGAGCTGGTCGACGAGGTACTTCCTGCTGGCGGTGTGCTGCCTGGATCAAGCCCACGACCTTGCGGCAAGCCGCAGGCCCGCCCGGTACCCCTCAGGCACCCGGCGGGCCCGGCTCCGGGAACCCGCAGTGCGCGCTGCGCTCCGCGGGCTGGTACGGCGATGACCGCGCAGCTGAACCGCGATCCGCACGGGGGGGACCTCCCTCGCTCTCGGGGCTGTGGCCAGCCCTCACGGCGGCGGATCCGGGACCAGCTGGTGGGTGCCGGCCGTGGCGCCGGACCCGCCGCCCGTGGGGGATGTACGGACGTCCCCCACGGGGCGGGCGAGGGCGTCCGAACGGCTTTCACCGTAGACACGACCGCCCCCACCTCGGCACCCCGACCAGGCACATCACTTTCCGGCCCAACCCCCGACCACGGCCTGCCAGACCCCGACCACAGCAGGTCAACACCCCTGCCAGACCGCTCACGCCCAGGACCAAGAAATTTCTGCGCACCGTCCGGCTGGTGGTGTGTTACCCGACGTTGAAAATGCCGACGAAGGCGGCGTTCACGATCCCCATGAACTCTGACGGCGACGCCCCACCGTTGGGTGCTCAGGTGCGGCGGTCGTCGGCAAGGTGTCGTTTTTTCGGCGAGGTGCCGGTGGTTCAGAACCTGTATGCAGCACCCAAGATCAGGCCGTCATCCGCCGGATGTCGCCGGTGATGCCCTCCAACGGCGCCGTGTTGCCGATGGAGGCGAACCAGTCCCACAGCTCCAGAGCGTGGTAGAGGCGGTAGAGGCCGACCCGCTCGCTCCAGTCGGCGGGCAGCGTGCCGTAGCCGTCGCAGAGCGCTTCGCGCTTGTCCTGGTCGTCGTGGACGGAGTAGTAGTCGGTCTTGGCCACGTCCATCAGTGGATCCGCGGCGATCGCGTTCTCCACGTCGATGAAGCCGCTGACCTGCCATCCGCCGTCTTCCTCGGCGACCAGGACGTTGCCCTCGTGGAAGTCGTTGTGGCACAGCACGGCATGCCGGCACGCACCGAACAGGTCAGCCTGCCGAGCGACCTTCGCTTCGATGGCCGTCGCGAGCGCCGCATCGCCCCCGTGATCGGCGTACTGACTGAGCTTCTTGTGGAACTGCCGTGTCATATAGGCGGTGTTCGTCGGCTCGGGATCCAGAACCCGCGTGGTGAGGTATCCGTAGGCGCCCTGCGGGATCTGGTGGACTGCAGCCATGCAGCCCCCGATCTGGCGGTAGATCTCCCGCAGCGATGCCCTGTCGAGGGCGTGGCTGACGGCGGACAACGGCTGGCCCCTGAGCATCGTCATCACCGTGTAGCAACGCCCGAGCGCGTTGTCGGCGTCCCCATGGTGCAGCACGGCAGGCACCGGCCCGACACCGTGCTGCTGAAGCAGCTGGTAGACGTAGATCTCCTTCTCCTGTTTCCAGCGCCACTGATCGTCATAGACCTTGATTACGACCGGCTCGGCCGCCCCGACGAACCGGATCTCGAAGATCGTGCTCAGCTCCCCGCCAGTACGCAGAACGATCTCCCCGACGGACGCAGCGGGAAGGACGGGATGCAGGAGTTCCTCGGCCATCGCCGACGGCAGCGCTGTGGCAGCAGACACGCTGAAACCGTAGATGCGCCGGGGCGGACGTCGCCAGCGAAATATGGGCGGTGCGGAGAGCGTCGACGGAGAACGCCTGGCATGCCTTCTTCAGCAGCAGGTTGTCAGTCGCCGACCACCTCGCTCACTGCGACCCGGGCCGCGTCCGCCTCTACCGTGAGCACCGGCGTCTCCATGCGCCGCACGGCCCTCCCGGACTCGGCCAAGAGATCAGCGGGAGGGCCTTCGCATGCCCTCCTCATCGGCAAGGTGTCGCCGCCAACGAACACCCCGACCCCACCGGCATGCGTCCGTATCCGTCGGCACACAGCATGCCTTCAAACCACCGCCCACATAGGCATCTTGAGTGCCGTTGAACATGGTGGTGGGGGTTGCACTGCTAACAGGCCGGGGGTGTAGCGGGGGCAGCTGTCTGCCCAGACACCCGGCAGGCAACCGACTCCCTAGTAAATGAGGGCAGCAGGCTGCAGCTCACGGGCCTTGAATGGGCCCGATCCCGGTGACAACGTCCCCTCCGGCCTGCGGACTTGCGCCGCTAACCCTGCGCCCCACCACAGTGCTCACCAAGAAATCTCCCGCCCCACTGCTGTCCCACCGCCAGCCCGCAACACAAGGGACGCAGGCCGCTCACGCTCCACTCCGTCAACAGAAGCGGCCGCCCCGACTCAGGAGCCCCCTCATGACCGCGCACCGCATCACCGACGCCCTCAGCCGCCTCACCGCGGTAGGCCTGACAGCAATCGGCAATGCCCCGCCGCCGCGCCGCCGAGTTGGCCTCGACCTACCGAAGCGAGTTCCTGTAGCTCGCAAGCCCGGCAAGCCCGGCACCGGTCTGCCGTGGGCAAACTCGCCCTGACCTTGGAGATCGTCAAGCGCACCGACGACACGACAGGGTTCGTGGTGCTCCCCAGACGCTGGGTGGCCGAGCGCACGTTCGCATGATTGATGAACTCCCGCCGTCTCGCCCGGACGAGACGTTGCCAGCCAGCAGCGAGGCGGCGATCCGGTGGTCGATGGTCACGCGGATAAGCCGGCGTCTGGCACGGCCACGGGCCGCCGGCCGGCACTGAACATCCCCGACGCCTCCAGGAGGAGCCACCCGCGTTCTGCCAGGCGCCTGGCCCTGGAACGCACCCTCGACCTTCGCCGGCGTCGTCCCAAGGCCCAGCTCCACCGCGATCTCCCTGGCCTTCATCGGTCCATTGCTCGCGGACCGCCGCTCCTCCAACACGCCCAGAATCCGCCGGTAGTCGGGCGCGAGCACGGTCACTGGCAGCCCGTCCCGCCAGGGCGGCACCACCGACCCCGACACCGGTGAGGGCACCGTTTCCTGCTCCGCCTCGGTCACGGCAGTCGTCTCGGAGGCGGACAAGGCCAGGGCCTCGACCAGTTCCTCCCGCGCGATCACCCGCCGATCCAGCTCGATCTCCGCGGCCTCCAACACCTCAGCCAACCGCTCGGCTTTCACCCCGACGCTGTGGAGGAGGGAGCGCTGGACGGATGGGGGCCGGGTGGGAGGTGGAGCAGCAGAGGACAGCCAGTTGGTCGCCGTCTTCCACATCGTCTAGCGTTTGGCGCGCAGGCGAGGACCCTCACGAGGATGGACGATGGCGCTGACCTTGGAAAAGGCGCTCATTCAGCTCAGCGACAGAGCATCGGCGAAACGTCGTTCGGCCGCGAAGCGACTCGGCAAACTGGCGGACGAAACGGCGGGTCCGGCGCTGCTGCACGCGCTCCAACGCGAAATCGGCGACCGCCGCACTTGGGAAACCCAGTACGAGATGATCATGGCCCTCGGGGCATGCGGTTACCGGCCCGCCATCGGGTTCCTGGCTGAACTAGCCCAGGAACCCACGGACGCCACCGCGCTGTACCTGGCCCTGGGTGACTCAATCGTACGGCTGCGAAGCCCTCAAGACGGTTTCGCAGCCCCACTGGAATGGTGTCTGGATCGTGGAGATCCATCGCTTGTCGACGGTGCCCTTCGCGCCGTCGCCGCATTGCGCGCGGTCCTGGACGCCGGGACCGTCGACCGCATCCTGGACTTCCTCGATCCGCTGGATCCGTATGACGGACTACGTTACTGGGCCGCGGTCGCGGCCACAGAATGGCCCGGTGACCGAGTCCGTGTGTTTCTGGAGTCCTGTGCGGCAGGCCCCAGGACGGATGTAGCCGACGCCGCGGCCACGTCCCTGGAAAGCCGGCATCAGGGCCTGAAGGAGCAACCCTGAATCACCGTCGTCTCCGATACCTCATGAGTCAGGTTGTGTCCTCCCACCAGGCAAGAGGCTCTCCCTGCTCGTCAAATACGTTTCCATATTCCCACTCCACTGCATCCTCGGGAAGCGCGGCCAAAAGTGACTCGATCGCCGGAAATCCGACCCTGACCGGAAACGTCAGAACCACGAGCGACTCGAGCTCACCATCGACCCGTCCACCAATCTCCGTCGGCGAGGTGCAGGTGCCTGCGCACTGACATCGCGACCGTGCTGGCGGGCGCGGTAGGCATCCAGCCACAGCCTGTCGACCTCGTCGATGTCCATCGTGCACCCGTGTGCGAAGGCGCGGGCTACTTCCCGTTTCGGTATGACCCTGCCGGAGGCGGCGCGCTGCAGCGTCGCGGCGCTGTAGGTCTGCGTCCGTTCCGAGAGCGTGACGTACGAGATGTTGGCTATCTTCCGTCCGTCGCGCAGGGCTTTGGCAAGTGCGCCCAGCGGACTCACCGAATCCGGGATCACCCACGGCGTCACACCTCGCTCCGTGTGACCCTCATGGGGACTGTGCATGGTGGTGCTCCTGCCTGGTCTTGGCTCGCCTTGCGCTGTAGCCGTACTTGGTGCTCCAACCGACAATGACTTGGCGGCAGTTGGCGCTCCCGCTAAATCGCACAGCATCCTGCCATCTGCGTGTGATCCGGCGGAGGGCCTTGCAAGAAAATTCACTTACGTCCCGCCCGAAAAAGCGAGTCAATCGCGGCATGAGACATTATGAATCAACGTCTGACCAGTGCCTTTAGGGACCGACGGAAGCGGTCGCAGGCTCTCAAACGCCTTTTAATTTCATTTCGTCCCACGGCTGCTTGCACCGGTGCCGCTCACGCTGACATTATCCAACATCGCCGCCGCTCACCGCGTCGGCGCCCCTGTCTGCTTGGCTCCAACCGCCGTTGACCAGGGAACTCCAGTCGGACGCGTTGGCGCGCGGAACGACTACCGAAAGGGTCGGCCCGATGAAACAGGTCGGCCCTTTCGCGTATTCACATATCTCAGTCACGTTTCTTGACAATCCCCGATCGGCTCGTATGCAATCGCGCACGGTTCCGATCGTTCCCCAAAGGTCCGGGATTAGGTACTGACCAAATTGGGACTGCGGCTCTGCAGCGAATGGGCAGGGCCTCCTTGGGTGCCCTCAGCAACACCGCCGCTGCTGAGGCTGCGGTGCTCGAACGGAGTACATCCGGAACCGGCAACCAACTGTGCGCTCTCTCATGCAGCGCAGTCCGTGCCGAACCGCGACAGGTGGCGCAAGGCCACCTGCGCGAGGCTCACCTCGCCCGCCTCGTCGCTGCTACCGCTGGTCACGTGAGCGGCGGTTGACTTCCTGTGCTTCTGGCGGCGGCTCGCACGGCGCGCTCGACTTCGAACCGGTTGAGGCCTTGGGAACGCGCGTGCTGAGTTACCGCGGCCTGGGCTGCCTGCGCTGCTTCGAACCAGATGCGCCGCTGCTGGCTGCGCTCTTCGTGATCGCTCAGCTGCTGAAGTGCCTGCTGCTCACGGTCTGAAGCCCTCTGAAGCGTGATGAGATCTTCGGGGATTCGTGCCCTTTCCCCTGTGCTCTGGTCAGGGCTGTTCGGTTGTCGCGACTGACCGTGGGTGGCCAGCTCAGTGGGCTGGGCGGGCAGCAGGTTCGGCAATGCAGCGGGAGGCTGAGTCCCGGACGGTGCAGAGGTGGTGGAAGATGCGATCGCAAGGTCGGGACGGCAGGTAGGACGGTTGTGGCTGGCCCTGGACGGAATCTGTACGTCTTCCGGGACGTCGGGGAGCTGGGTGTCGTCGCTGAGCAGGTCGTTGTAGCGGTTCTGGTCTGTGTGCGTGACCCAGAAGCGGTGCAGCTTGGTGGCGGTGCGGAACTGGATCGGCACGATGGCGCCGGCTGCGGTCTTGCGGACCAGGTCGTCGAAGAGCACGTCCTTGGGGACGGGCGTGGTGTGGTGCTTGCCGCAGCGGCGCACGCCTTGAGGGCAGGGATAATCGGCGTGGAGGTCGCAGCGCCAGAAGTCGAGCTTGCGGAAGCCTGAGATGACGCGCAGGTCGCCGGTCTTGGCGATGACGTGGGCGGGGAGGTTATTGCTGCGGGTCCAGTGCGTGTCGTGGCGTTGGGCGTAGTCGGCGCGGTCGGTGTGCCAGGCCGGGGTGATGCCGTTCTTCTCTGCCTTGGCTGCGCGGGAGCGGGCGCTGCGGGGTCCGTCGGTGCCGGCGGAGGAGAGCTGGACTTCCCAGCCGACGCGGAGTCCGTCGGCTCCTTCGATGAGAGTGTCGGTCTGGATCCAGCTGCGGCCCACCCGGGTGCGAACCTCGCTGTCGCCGTGGAAGCCGCCTTCCTCCGCAGCGCGCAGGATGCGTGCCTGGTAGGCCTTGTGCTCGTCGCTGACAGGGACGATGTGGCGGTCTTCATCCTCCCGCCGTTCATGGACTGCTTCGCGGCGCCCGTTGCGCATGCGCAGGTACATCGGCGCGACAACACCGGCTTCCCGGCACACCCCTCCGCACTGCAGGTCCCGCTCAGCGACGGGAACAGCCCGGGCCGCGTACATCCGGTCCATGCCGTACACCATGCCCCACAGACCCTCGTGTTCCTCGTGTCCGAGATCATCCAGGGTCAGATCCAGATGGATGCGCAGCTTTGTGTGCCAGACGATGTTGGCCACCCACTACCACCGTTTCATCGCTAAATGCGGGTCAGATCCACGGTAGGACGCGGCACTGACAACAGGCAGGGAGTAGACGCACCAGCCCGAAAGGAACCAGCCACGGACCATCCAGCGGCGCGTCCAGAGCCGCCACGACAGGTCGCCGACCTCTCCGTTCTTCCCGATCCGCCCTAGGTCCCGCGAGCCCCCGGCGCGGCGCGGCAGTCGCACCGCCACCCGCCACGAACCTCTCGGCGCGGCCCGGCTAGAGCCCCGTACCCGGCAGCAGCTGGCCTGTCAGATCCCATGCCTAGGCTGTCCGCAGAGATTCGATCAAGGAGCAGGGCAGTGCGAATAGAGCGTCACCAGGTGGGCGGGTCCGTCGTGTCGGCAGCACGCGAAGACTTCACGAACCGCATCGGGGGTCAGGTGCGGTCCATGTCGCGGGCCAGCCGGATGGCCACCTACGAGTGGCAGTCGATCGCCGACGAGTTCCTCGACTACCTGGGCGCCCTCTCCGTCGAGACACCTGACCTCGACACCTCGGAGGCCAAGGCCGCCCTCAAGGACGCCTCCGAGGCCGCGGTCGGCGCGGTCGCCTACGCGGCGTACCACCCGCACCGCAGCTTCCAAGTCTTCCTGGAGTACGTGAACTTCGGCATGAGCTACGACCCGGGTGAGGATGCCCCCGAGGAGAGCGTCACGCCCGGGGAGTGGATCGACGCGCTCTGCCTGTCGGTCCTCAGGGACAAAGCCAAGTGGCACGGCGAGGCCTTCCACTTCGCCCGGAAGAAGTTCGCCGCGCAGGCGCAGGGAACGCCCGCCGGCGAGCTCGCCACAGGACTGATGGCCGTGGTCCTGGACGACACCGGTGACGACGAAGAGTACCCGCCGAGCGCGCAGGCCAAGCTCGCCGCCATTGACGCGGCCCTGGACCGCATCCGTACCCGCGCCAGGGAGACGGGCGAGCCCCTCCTGGACCGGCCGGACAGCGTAGCGCTGCACACGCTGCGCGCCCTGGCCGCCGAAGACCGGGAGGCCTTCGATGCCGCGCTGGCCGACCTCCTGGTCAGACACACCACCCTGCACGGCCCCACAGCCTCCCCGAGCACCCTTCTCCCGCTTGTCCCCATGGCCCTCGCCGCGCTCGCATACCGGACCCTGGGCTGGGCGCCTGCCGTCCACACCGACTACCTTCCGCACGCACTGATCACCGGCTTCGAGAGCCGAGGCCCGCGGGTCGCGGGGTTCGGCCGGAACCGGCGGCCGGACGCGGTGGCCGCGCTCGCCGCAGGCCCACTGGTGGTGGAGCGGCCGGCCCTCGACTGGACGGTGGGCCCGCAGATCGAGGCCACCTACGAGGAACACGCTCGGGAGGCGTTCACCCCCGTCGACGGCAAACCCCTCGCTGTCTGGCAGCTCGGCAGCGTCATGAGCGACGAGGAGCGCCTCTTCAAGTGGCGCGCGGGGAACCCCGGCGGCGTCACGGACGCCCAGTTCGCGAACCTTCGGCTGGCCTCCCAGATGGGGGCGGCCCTTTTCCGCATCGCACTGGCAGAGCCGGGCACCGCGGTTGAGGTGACCATCGACGGCCGCAAACTGCGCTACCCGGCCCAGCGGGACGAGGAAGCCGGAGCCGGCAACTGGCAGACGGCCACTGCCTTCGCCCTCATCACCGGCGCACGCGAAGACCTCGCCCCGCTGGTCCTCACCGGCCCTGCCTTCGCCCGCCCGGACGGGTCCGCCTTCACCGCGTACCGCGAAGCCCTCCACGCCTACCTGAAGGGCACCGATCCCGAACCGGCCGCGCAGCGGGCCTTGCAGCAGGCAGAGAGCGCCAAGGACTGGGGCTTCGCCATGCCGCCGGCCGTGCTGCTGTCGCAGCTCGTGGAAGGCGACGAGGAGAGCTTCAACCTGGCCCTGGCCGACGCGCTCGAAGCCCACCGCAACTACTACCAGGTCGCCGACCGCGCCGACGATCCGGATGCTTCCGTCAACCTCGACGTCCTCGCCCTGGCCTGCCACGCTCGCCGCCGCGGCTGGGACATCCGCGTCGAATCCCCCTACCTTCCGCAGGGTCTCCTGCGCGCCGCTGAACCCTTCTAGGTCCTGTCGTCAAATTCCCGTCGTCCGCCCGGAGGGCGGGCCCTGCGGCGTCAGGTGCGTGCTCTCGGCGTGCCGGGCACAGGCCCTCGTACTGGATGTACTTGGGTCTGTGCCCGGTGCGGCGAAGGGGGTCCCTCCCTGTTCGAGCGAAGCCGAGAACTTGGGGGCGCGTGCATGGCGTCGCGGGGCAGACGGGAATGTGACGACAGGGCCTAGAGGACCGGGTTCTGCTGTCTGCAGCCGACCGCATCATCGACCACCTCGGGCCGTCGCTCGCACTTCGGCCCCGCAGACGGTTCCGGAGAGACACGGTGCTGATCGTGGACGGCACCCTGGTCCCCACCCGCGACCACCAGGTGGCCGAGCAGTCGAAGAACTCGGCTCACCCCCGCCTGGGCGGGGGTGACTGTCTGTTTCCGAACCGTGACGATCGGAATTCCCGGCTCCCTCACCTGCACTGTCGTACACCCCGCCACGACCTGCACACTCGGTGTATACACGCCGCGTATACACGGTGTGTAGAGTGCGGGTCATGTCCATCGGTCACACCCTTTTGGGGCTCCTGGAGTCCGGCCCGCGACACGGTTACGACCTGAAGCGGGCCTTCGACGAGACGTCCGGTCACGACCGGCCGCTGCACTACGGCCAGGTCTACTCGACGATGTCCCGGCTGCTGAAGAACGGCCTCGTCGAGGTCGACGGCATCGAGGCCGGCGGCGGCCCGGAGCGCAAGCGCTACGCGATCACCGACGCCGGCATCACCGACGTAGCGCAGTGGCTCGCGACCCCGCAGAAGCCGGAGGAGTACCTCCAGTCGGCCCTCTACACCAAAGTCGTCCTCGCGCTGCTCACCCACCGGGACGCCGCCGACATCCTGGACGCCCAACGCTCCGAGCATCTGCGCAGCATGCGCATCCTGACCGACCGCAAGCGCAAGGGCGATCTGGCGGACCAGCTGATCTGCGACCACGCCCTCTTTCACCTGGAGGCGGACCTGCGCTGGCTGGAGCTCACCGCCGCCCGACTCGACAAACTCCGTGAGGCTGTAGCCCGATGACGACTTCTCCCCCTGGTTCCCTGCTCACCGCGCAGGACCTGCGCAAGACCTACGGGCACACCCACGCCCTCGACGGCGCCGAGTTCTCCATCCACCCCGGCGAAGTCGTCGCCGTCATGGGCCCCTCCGGCTCCGGCAAGTCGACGCTGCTGCACTGCCTCGCGGGCATCCTGCCGCCCGACTCCGGGTCGATCACCTACAACGGGCGCGAGGTGACGACGATGAGCAACGCCCAGCGCAGCGCGTTACGCCGCTCCGAGTTCGGCTTCGTATTCCAGTTCGGGCAGCTCGTGCCGGAACTGACCTGCGTGGAGAACGTCGCCCTGCCGCTCAGGCTGAACGGCACCTCCCGCAAGAAAGCCGAGCGGGCGGCGCTCGGCTGGATGGAACGCCTGGAGGTCGACGACCTGAAGGGCAAGCGGCCCGGCGAGGTCTCCGGCGGCCAGGGCCAGCGCGTCGCCGTGGCACGCGCGCTGGTCACCGGACCGCGCCTGCTGTTCGCCGACGAACCGACCGGCGCGCTCGACTCCTACAACGGCGAGCGCGTGATGGACCTGCTCACCGACGCGGCCCGCTCCACCAACGCCGCCGTCGCCCTCGTCACCCACGAGACACGCGTGGCCGCCTACTCCGACCGCGAGATCGTCGTCCGCGACGGCAAGTCGCGCGACATGGAGGGCGCCATATGAGTCCGCGCCAGTGGTCCAGAGACCTGGCCATGGGAGCCCGCTTCGCCGTCACCGGCGGCCGCGAGGGCTGGGTCCGAATGACGCTGACCGCGGTCGGCGTCGGCCTCGGCGTGGCCCTGCTCCTGCTGTGCACTGCCCTGCCCAACGTCTTCGCCGCCCGCACCCGGGTGGAGGACGCCCGCTACGCCAACGTGTACTCCCAGAAAGTCCCGTCCAAGGCCGACAACACCTTCCTGATCGCCCAAGCCGACACCACCTGGCACGACGACGACATCCTCGGCCGGTTCGTCGAACCCGAGGGCAAACGGGCGCCGCTGCCCCCGGGAGTCGACGCTTTCCCGGGCAAGGGCGAGATGGTGGTCTCCCCCGCGCTCAAGAACCTGCTCGCCTCGGACGACGCCACGCTGCTGCGGGAACGCTTGCCCTACAAGATCACCGGCACGATCGGCGAGAGCGGACTCATCGGCTCCCACGAACTGGCCTACTACGCGGGCGCCTCGGGGCTGAAACTCACGGGCTTCTCCCCGGTGCACCGGCTGACCGAGTATGGCAAACCGGACGCGACACCCGAGAAGACCGACCCGGTGCTGCTGCTCATGGTCCTGGTCGTGTTCGTGGTGCTGCTGACCCCGGTCGCCGTGTTCATCGCCGCCGCCGTTCGCTTCGGCGGCGAGCGCCGCGACCGCCGACTGGCCGCGCTGCGCCTGGTCGGCTCGGACAGCCACATGACCCGGCGGATCGCGGCGGGCGAAGCACTCGCCGGGGCCCTGCTCGGCCTGGTCATCGGCACCGGCTTCTTCCTCCTCGGCCGTCAGACGCTGGGCTCCACCGAGGTGCTGGGCGTGAGCGTCTGGCCCAGCTACCTCGATCCCTCCCCCGTGCTCGCCGCGCTGGTCGCGGTGGCGATCCCGGCCGCCGCCGTACTCGTCACGCTGCTCGCGATGCGCGGCGTGGTGGTGGAACCGCTTGGCGTCGTGCGCACGGCCAAGCAGCGCCGCCGCCGGCTGTGGTGGCGGCTGCTGCCACCGCTGGCCGGCCTCGCGATGCTCTACCCGATGATCGGCAAGGGCCGCAAGAACGGCGACTTCAACCAGTACCTCGTCATCAGCGGCGTGCTGCTGCTGCTGATCGGCATCACCGCGCTGCTCCCCTGGGTCGTGGAGGCGGTCGTCGTCCGCCTCGGCAAGGGCGCGCTGTCCTGGCAGCTCGCGGTACGGCGGCTGCAGCTGAGCAGCGGAACCGCTGCACGCATGGTCAACGGCATCGCCGTCGCCGTGGCCGGAGCCATCGCCCTGCAGATGCTGTTCACGGGAACGCAGAGCCAGTACACCAAGGCCACCGGCAAGGACCCCGGCCGGGTCCAGATGCAGGTCGACTTCAGCGACCGCAAGCCGCTGTCCGGTGTCGAGCGCGAATTCACCGGCACCAAGGGGGTACGGGCCGCAGTTGCCCCGGCCATCTCGCAGTACGGGGACGCACGTCGCAACCCGAAGAACAGCAACGGCCTCACCGTGGGTAACTGCACCGCCCTGCGCGAACTCGCTACGCTTCCCTCCTGCAAGGACGGCGACGTGTTCATCACGCGAACGAGGAGCCACTACACCTCCCCCAGCAACGCCGACGAAATCGCCGTGGTGAAGCCCGGTCGGCAGCTCTACATCGACCCGTCGTACGACGGCGCCGAACGCGGCCTCGAGGTGCCCTGGACCGTTCCGGCGAACGTGCGAGTGGTGGACGCGCGCAAGGACTCACTGCAGGACGCCAACGGTCTGCTGGTCACCCCCGCCGCCCTGCCCGCCAAGGCCGCGCCCGCAGTGTTCTCGGACGGTGTCTACCTGCGTCTGGACCCGTCGGTGCCGGACTCACGGGAGTACATACGCAACGTCGTCGCCCGGATCGACCCCCTCGCACGCACCTACAGCTGGTCGGCGACCCAGGAGGACGCCAAATACGCCTCCATCCGCACCGGCCTGTTCGTAGGCTCCGCGTTCGTGCTGGCACTGATCGGCGCGAGTCTGCTGGTCTCCCAGCTGGAGCAGCTGCGCGAGCGCAGGAAGCTGCTCTCCGCACTGGTCGCCTTCGGCACCCGGCGCCGCACGCTGAGCCTGTCGGTGCTGTGGCAGACGGCCCTCCCGGTCGGGCTCGGCCTCGTACTGGCCACAACGGTGGGTATCACCCTCGGCTCGGTGCTGCTGAAGATGACCCGTACACCAGTGGCCATGGACTGGGCGAGTGTCCTGACCATGACCGGCGTGGGCGCGGCCGTGGTCGGCGTGGTCACGCTGCTCAGCCTGCCGCCGCTGCTGCGGATGATGCGCCCGGAAGGCCTGCGCACGGAATAACCCCTGGTCCCCCAGCCCGAGCACGCGTACACGCAGGGCGGCGACGCCTACACACCCGTGAGCGCGGAGGTCGTCGTGGAGGTCATGGCCGGCACCACCCGGCATGCGGTGCTCACCGTGGTCCGCCTGCGCTGACCCGACCACAGGCTTCTGCTCGACTGCACCTCTTCTCCCCGGCTGTCGCGAGGAGAAGAGGTGTCGGCAATCGCGAACGGAGGGGTCGGCGATCGTCCGGACCTTCGGTCGGTGGCGAGGAAGCCCAACTCTGTCTTCAGACAATGACGTTGGGCTCCCTCGTCGCATGCGCACAGCCGATCCCTTGAATTCTCGCTGACCGTCGCGTCGCTCCTGGCGGACGCAGTAATGGCACCGTGCAGCGCACAGTCGGCATGGTCGCTAGTGCTCTGACCGGGAAGGTTCGCCGGGTTGGCTGTTCCAGCGGTTGGATGTGCGGTGACTTCTCCGAACTAACGGAGAACATCAATTCTTAGGCGCCATCAACGTCGACGTCGAAGCGGGACTGGCCAAGCTCGACACTGGCGGGTGGCGGCCACTACGACCGGCAGCCCTCGGGGATCTGGGTCTGTGACGCTTCCCTGTCCGCGGGTACGGCGCGCCTGCCGGTGGCCCCACCGGAGTTTCGATATCGCCGGTGTCGGCGCGTTCAGCGCCGCAGGTTCCGAATGCCACCTGCGCCTCTACCCATCGCCGCCTTCGTGCGTGCGCGCTGCGGGTTCGTCGGGCGACGGTCCGGTGTGGAAGATCGGCCAGCAGATCTCGGTGCGCCACTCGGTCGCCTCTGCGCTCTCGTGGCGCCCGACGGGGTAGTACTCGCGGATCGGGCCGTCCACGGCGAGGGCATGTTCAGCGACGTACGTGCCGAGGCCTCCGTAAGCCAGGTCGATATTCGCATGCGGGCCGCGGTGCACAATCGTCGCCAACTCGACCGCCGGGATGACCAGCGCGTCGACCCGACCCATGGGGCGCAGCGGTCCGGCGCACGGCACGAAGATCGTCGCCGGTCCGTGCCCGTGGGTGAACAGGTCGGTACTGAAGATCCCGCCAGCCGGCGCGTCGGCGGCCAGGCCCTGGGCGTCGAGCGTCGCGTAGATCTCACCGAGCGCACCCTGGTACCAGGTCAACGCCTCGGCAACGTCCACCGTCTCGGTGATCGCAGCCGCCGGCGTGGCCGGAACGCTCCGGCGCCCGATCTCGGCCCGGGTGCCGCCCCGCGGGCGGGTAAGCAGGTCACGCAGCGAGGCGACCGCAGACTGGCTGCGCGCCAACTCCTGCTCCATCTGGCTCAGGTGCGCGGCCAGCAGCGCGTTGCGGGTGTCGAGGTCGGGGGCGGCCAGCACCTTGGCGATCTGCTCGACCGGCATGTCCAGGGCGCGGAAGCGGCGGATGATCTGCGCGGTCGGGATCTGCGCGGTGGTGTAGTACCGGTGGCCGGTGTGCCGGTCCACTTCGTCCGGTTCCAGCAGGCCCACCTGGTGGTAGTAGCGCAGCGTCTTCACGCTCAGGTGCGTGGCCCTTGCGAAGTCCCCGATCGGCAGTGTCGCGTCCATGCCCGCCACTGTGCCACCTCCCCCAAGGGGAGATGCACGGGCGCGCGCGGGCCTTGCACCTCTCGTCGGGGCACGCCCGAGCCTGCTTGCAGGCGGTCGACCGGGCCGCCTGCCGAAGGGAGCCGAAACGATGACCACGCCCACGAGCACCGCCCTGCCGCCCGTCGTCGCCGAGTACCTGGCGGCGGTCAACGCCTTCGACCTGGACCGGATGGTCGCCACCTTCGCCGAGGACGCCTACGTCAACGACGCGCGCCGTGAGATCAGCGGCATCACAGCCATCCGGGCCTGGGCCGAGAAGGAGATGATCGGCGACCACGTCACGATGCAGCCGATCGAGGTCGTCGCGCACTACGGCCAGACCATCGTGCGCTCACGCTATGACGGCACCTACGACAAGACCAGCCTGCCGGCCGAACTGGTGATGTCGGACTACTTCAGCGTGCGCGACGGCAAGATCGTCGGCCTCGCCGTGATCCGCAACCAGCCCTCCCCGTACTGACAGACACCGCTGTGTCCGGCCCGCCCGAGGCCCGCGGCGCACGCAACCAGCCCGCCGACCCGCGTGCGCCGCCACTTCGTTGCGCACTCATCCGTCCACCTCCGGAAAGCGGGTACCACTTCCCATGAACTACACCCTCGACCCCGAACTCGTCCCCCTCCTGGCCGCCCGCACCGAGCAGGCCGCCGGCGTAGCCGCCCGCGAGCGCGGGGACTGGAGGTCGATTCGCGAAGCCGGCAACCTCGGCCAGGCTGCCATGGCGGCCCTGGTCCCCCCGGTCACCGGGATCAAGACCGCCACCTACTTCGCCACGGCGCCCGACGGCGCCCGGATTGAACTGCGCTGGTACACCACTGGCGAGACCACGGCGCCCGGCCCGGCCGTGCTCTACGCCCACGGCGGCGGCATGATCCTGGGCGACCTGGACGCCTACGACACCCTGCTCTCCTGGTACGTCGCGCACAGTCGGGTGCCGTTCCTGTCCGTCGGCTACCGCCTGGCCCCCGAGGCGAGTGGCACCATGCTCGCCGAGGACGTCTTCGCCGGCCTGACCTGGCTCACCGACCACGCGCACGAACTGGCCGTGGACACCGGACGCATCGCGGTGATGGGCGACAGCGGCGGCGGCGCACCCGCCGCGGCCACCGCCATCCTGGCCCGCGACCGGCACACTCCCCTGGCTCGGCAGATCCTGGTCTATCCCATGCTCGACGACCGCAACCAGAGCCCCGACCCGACCCGCGAACCCTTCCTGACCTGGACCTACGACGACAACTACACCGCCTGGAAGGCGGTGCTCGGCGACACGTTCGACACCGCGGATGTCTCCCCGATCGCCGCACCGGCCCGCCTGAGCGACTTCACCGGGCTGGCTCCTGCCTACATCGACACCGGTGACCTCGACATCTTCCGCGACGAGGACATCGCCTACGCCGCGCGCCTGGCCGCCGCGGGCGTCCCCGTTGAACTGCACGTCCATCCCGGGGTCCCGCACGGATGGGACCGCCTCGCCCCCCAGTCCGGGGCCGCCCGGCGGGCCTTCGCCGACCGCATCCGCACCCTGGCGGCCCTCTGAGCGGCCGGTTTCGCGGGGGAAACCCGCGATGTCCAGCGCTGACGGCAGGCCCTTGGCAGGGGATCTCCCCTCAGGGGAGATCCCGTCGCGGGGCTGGCTCTTGCACCTCCCCTGACGGCACGCCGCAGGGTTGTCCGTAGCGGCCGATCAGGGTCGCGAGATGAAGGGAGCAAAGTCATGACGACGACCGAGCAGGACAAGGAAGCCATCATCGCCATCGTCCGCGAGATGGCGGCGTCGATGACCGGTGCGCAGAGCACCCGGCACTGGGCGTCCGACGTGCTGTGGTTCGACATCCCCCCGTTCGCGTCCAGGGGCGTCGCCCCGGCGCGCAAGCTGTTCGACGACACCTTCGCCAACTTCGAGTCCTGCAACGTCGAGATCCTCGAACTGGACGCGAAGGTCAACGGGGACATGGGCATCGTCTGCACGGTGCAGAGCACGAACATCGTGCTCAAGAACGGCTCCACCAAGCACGTCATGGCCCGGCAGACCGACTGCTTGGAGCGGCGTGAGAACGGCTGGGAACTGATCCACCAGCACGCCTCCGTCCCGGCCGGCGGCGAGTGGGACGGCAAGATCACCACCGTGTAGGGCCTGATCTGCGACGCGACCGGCCTCCCTGCCGACCGGATCTCCTCGGCAGGGAGGCGCCCGCGACGGCAGACCCTCCCAGCCTCGTCGCGGGGCGCGACGGGGTGAATACGCGACTGGCGCCTACGTCCACAACCCAGCTCGTGGATGCCAACCTGGATCCGCCGTTTCCAAGCGGGCCCGGGTTCCGAGCCGCGGACCTGTTGGGCCACGCAAAGTTCGTCGAGCGGTTCCGGCCGCGGGTCGTGTCCACGACGCTGGCGTTGGCCTGGGTCGCCGCCGGCAAGCGCGCCGCGTACGTAACCGATGGTGATGACCTCTCCGGAAGTGTGCATTTCGCCGCCGGAATCGCTGTGTGCCGGGCTGCCGGCTGCGTGGTCACCGGGATCGACGGCCCCCCGATCGGGCAGGCGGGCCGCGGACTTGTGGTGGCCACCGATGCCGAGACCCACGGGCTCCTGATGTCGATGATCCGCAACCGAAGGTAGGACCGCGTAGGGTTCGCCGGGTTGGGTCAGGCTACGGCTTGGAGGGGGCGTCCGCCCCAGCGGAGTCCCTTCTCGCTACGGATGCGGGCGCGTTCCCGGCGTTGGGCGGCCAGGACCTCTGGGTGGCGGGCGTTGGCGTTGCGCCAGCGCAGGTAGGCATGCAGCGCGCGGGTCTGGACCGGGTGGTTCGGGTGGTTGGAGTTCGCGAGGGTGAACTGCCGCAGCGGTCCGAAGTGCGCCTCTATCGGGTTCGCCCAGGAGGCGTTGGTCGGGGTGAAACAGAGGTGGACGTTGCTGTTCTTCGCCCAGGGGAGGATCCTCTTGCCGTTGTGGGCGGAGAGGTTGTCGAGGATCACGTAGACCGGGGCGCCGTCCGGGCGGGCGGCCCTGATCGACTTGAGCGCGGCCAGGGTGTTCGCGGTGCCCTTGCGGCGGCGGTTGACGCCCCACAGGGTGTCGTCGCCGATCGAGTAACAACCGTGGAAGTACGTGACGCCGTGGGTCCGCTTGTAGGTCGCCGGGAGCCGGTCGGCCCGACCCTGCCGGGCCCAGCAGCTGCCCGCGGTGGGGCGGATTCCGAGCGGCCCGAACTCATCGAACGCGAACGTGCGGTCGGGGAAGCGGTCCAGGGCGTGCTCGATCCGGTCGAGCTTGGCGTCGTAGTCGGGGTCGATGGACTCCTTCCATGTCTTGGTGCGCTGGAAAGTGACGCCACGTCGGGCGAGCAGGCAGCGCAGGGCCTCGCGTCCGATCCGGATCACCCGGCCGTGCACCTTGCGGAGGTAGGCGAGCAGTTTGCGGATGGACCAGCGGGTAAACGGCTGCCCGAGCTTGGCAGGGCGGGTGGTGGCCGTCTGGACGACGAACTCCTCATCGTCAGGACTGAGCAGGCGGGGACGGCCTCCCGCCCACCGAGGGTCCAGGCAGGCCAGGGCGATCTCGTTGAACCGGTGGATCACATCCCGCACCGTGTCCTCGTCCGCCTGCACCAGCCGGGCGATCACCGGCACCCGGTTCCCGCCAGCTGAGGCCAGCAGCATCATCGCCCGCCGGTACCGCACCGAGCTGGTACTGCCCCGACGCACGATCCTCTGTAACTGATGTCCTTCGTGATCCGTGAGCCTTCGGACCCTGACCGGCTCTGCC
Organism: Streptomyces sp. GbtcB7; assembly: GCF_019091445.1. Lineage (NCBI taxonomy): Bacteria > Bacillati > Actinomycetota > Actinomycetes > Kitasatosporales > Streptomycetaceae > Streptomyces > Streptomyces sp. GbtcB7. Next base: position 26,050 of record NZ_JAGXJM010000050.1, on the reverse strand, counting down.
ATCGCATCCCTTCCGAGCTGAACGTCTTGCGACATCCAACCCGTCAAGAGGCCGCCAGCGCCAACCCGGTGAACCTATGTGGTCAGAGCACTAGTGCGGGAAGCGGCGGGGTGGGCGAGTGACTATGGATTCGCGGAACTCGGCAATCCGCGAGTGGACTTGGCGCGTCAGGTGGGTGTCCTCGATCCGATCCAGGTAGAGGCAGCGGGCTGCCAGGCCCGGGAGGTCGAAGGCGAAGTACAGGGACATCAGCGGGTTCACGAACAACTCGCTGCCCCGGGTGCGGTCAGTGAACCGGACATCACCGAACGAGCCGCGCACGGCCGCCGCGATGGAACCGTTCACGATGCTGGGGTACTCCGGCGTGTGGTGCTGAGCGTGCGTCACCGCGTCAAGGTAGAGAGCGCCCTCACGGGTGGCCCGCGGTATCGAGAACGCACCGAGGTACGCACCGTCGCGCTCCAGCGCGGCGATATTCTCCAATACCTGTACATGGTTTACGCCGTGGTAGGCGTCTACACCGAAGCCGACCGACACGACGAGCCGCGTCCGTACGCCGTCCAGCGCGGCCAGCGCCGCCACGCTCGTCAGGTCCTCCTCTGGAGTGCCGAGCCCGGCTTCATCGCCGCGCATCAGAATGTCCGTACCACCGTCGACCAGGACCACAGCGTCGACGCAGTGCAGCTCGATCAGTGCTTGGTAGGCGGCGCGCAGCGGGCGCACCCCGGTCTGGGGGAAGGCGTACACGGTGAACGGGTAGCCGTGCTGGCGCAGCCACTGCGCGAGGGTCCGCTCCGGGAAGTAGCTCTGGTGCAAAGCGGAGTCGGGAGTCACGGCGGCCAGGTCGGGGGCGACCCAGTCATCGATCGGGAGACCGGCGAGTGCGCTGAAGGAGAGGTTCGCGAGATATACCTGCTTGCCCTGATGCAGGAGGGAGAGAGCCAACGGCAGGCCGGAGTAGATGGGAGTGCTCCCGTGGGACGGCTGCCTTGACGTCGACATCGTGGTGGCCAGCGAGTTCGCGAAGGGCCACCTCGCAGAGGTGTGCCTGCTGCCCGAGGACCTGGACGATTGGGCAAAGGCGCTCGAACTGCTCGCCGTGGGCCAGCCGGTTCGCTGGATGGACGACGGTCGAAACCCGGAGATCCGGATCACGCCGGAGGGACCGTACATCTCCCGCGGCGAGGTCCTCAACGCGATCGAGGTGGTGGTCAGGGACACCGCTGTGTCCCTGACCTCGGTTGGCGTATTGGTGCGCCTGCCCGACGACTGGGTCGATGCCCAGCGTCTGCGACTCGCCCAGGTCCGCACCGCTTGGCCCTTCGGGCAGGGTTGAGGACAGGAGGCTCTCAGTTGCGGGTGGCGGCCTCACGGGCGATGAGGCGCCTCCAGCAGATGAGCACGCAGCCGCGCGTGAGGAACGCTTCGTGGATGTCATCGCGGATCTCCCAGCGGATGCCCAGGCGGCGGAACCAATGCAGGTGGGCGAACGCGCGTTCCACGACCCAGCGTTGGCTGCCGAGGCTGGAGCCATGCGCGGTGCCCCGGCGGGCGATCACCGGCTTCACCCCGAGGGCCCACACGAGGCGGCGGTACTTGTCGTGGTCGTAGCCGCGGTCGCCGAGCACGACATCGGGGCGGCGCCGGGGCCGGCCGCGCTTGCCCCGCACGGGCGGCACGACTTCGAGCAGTGGGACGAGCTGGGTGACGTCGTTGCGGTTGCCGCCGGTCAGCAGGACCACGAGCGGGGTGCCGTGTCTGTCGGTGATCAGACATCCGATGGGGTTAGGCGGTCAAGCTGCGGCAGCGAGGATGGACTCGGGGCGGGTGGGGAAGGCGATGGTTTCGTCGTAGTGGACGCGTTGGTCGAGGCAGTGGTGCAGGCACCCGATCATGCGATTGAAGAGATTGCGCAGAGCTGAGATGTGGCGTTCGCCGTGGGTGCGTCTGCGGTCGTAGTGGGCTCTGGCGCCCGTTGAGGCCGTCAGGGAAGCGAACGCCCAGACGTAGCCGGCAGCCGCGAGACGCTGGTTCTTGATCCGGCGGGCTTTGACAGAGATGCTCTTGCCGGATGCCCGGGTCACCGGTGCGGCTCCGGCATAGGACTTGAGGGCCCTGGCATCGGCGAAGCGGGATCGGTCGTCTCCGATCTCGGCGAGCACACGTGCGCCGGTGAGGGAGCCGAGCCCTGGAAAGCTGGTGATGATTTCCGCGTCCGGGTGTGCCTCGAAAGCCTTCACGGAGGCTTCGGCAAGCTCATCTGCGCTGGTGCAGGCAGCGTCTAACTTCCGCATCAGTGTCAGGGCCTGGTGGCCCATCGCGTCCTCGACCAGCGGGAGCTGGCGAATCTGCGGGGCCCGTAGGGTCGCGTGCAGGCGTGTGACCTCAGCCTCGATTCCGCGTTGGCGTCCGGCCTTCTTCAGCACGGCCTGCAGCTGGGTTCTGGTCAGTCGGGCTGCTCGGGCCGGGGTGGGTGCGGCTGCCAGCAGTGCGCGGGCCACGGGTGAGCAGAGTCCGCCGAGGATTGGCTGGACGGCGGCGAGGTAGCCGGGGAAGTATTCGCGCAGGTGGGACGAGTTTGTTGGCAGCCTGGGTGCGGTCCCAGACTGCGTCTTGTTGCGCGCGAGCCAAAACAGCGATGGCCTGGGCGAGCTCGGTGTCCGCGGGCATTGTCCGGTGTACTGCGGCGTCGGTGCGCAAGATGTTGGCGAGGACCATTGCATCGAGGTGGTCCGACTTCTTGCGGGCGATGGTGTGGCGTTCGCGGTATCGGGACGCTGCCATCGGGTTGATCGCGTAGACGGGGCGGCCGGTGGCTCGCAGGCAGGCCACCAGCAGTCGTCGGGTGGTTTCAATGGCCGCTGGTATGCGGGTCTCGGGAGTGTCCCCATGTTCGGCCAGGAGGTCGAGCAGTTGTTGGAGGCCGGTGGCGTCGTCGCTGATCCTGGCTCGGGCCACCAGCGTGCCCTCGGTATCGATAAGGGCGATGTCGTGATGGTCGCTGGCCCAGTCGATGCCGCAGAAGATTTTCATTGGTTGTCTCGTGCCCTTCCCGTCAGTTGCACCTCTCACTTGCTGGTCACAGCGGTGGAGGCACGCGACTCCCTAATGGAAGAGCTCCGCCGGCCCAGCATCCGATTAGCCGTTCGTGACCCCAGCTACCCCCGAGGTCCTCAGTCTTTTCAGGAGCTCGAAGACTCCTGGTGAGCTGGGAGGTGTTCCTCGCGAGGGGCTCAGACCACGAACATCCTCGCCTCAATCGCATACGTGCCGCCGCCACGACACGGGGCTGGTGAACCCGTCTGATCAAAGGGCTCCGAACCCGGTGGTGCTTCAGGCTTCACCAGCCCCGTAACTCACCATTAGGTGATGCTTGCTGCCCGTCCTGCCCCGGTCAACGGGGCTTCGTCCCGTCTTGGAGCCCCTTTTAACGCGCGGATGTGGGATCCGTCGACCGCCGCCCGGGAGAAGTCCAGGGCGTTCGCGTGGCGGAGCTTGGCGAGGAGGACCTTGTGCAGCCGGGACCACACACCGGCCCCGGTCCACTCGGCCAAGCGGCGCCAGCACGTCATGCCCGATCCGAAGCCGAGCTCCTGCGGCAGGTGTTCCCGAGCGATCCCGGTATGCAACACGAACAGAATGCCCTGGAACACCAACCGGTCCGGATGTCTCTTCCGCCCGGGATGGTGAGTCCGACGCTCGACCTTCGGCAGCAGCGGTTCGATCACCGCCCACAGCTCGTCATCGACGTTCCACGGCTTCGACCGAGCCACCCCACACCCCCGGATCAACAGTCCCGGAGTGATCCAACCACCTCGAAGATCATTTCGTTGGGAGTTCTAAGTCCGCAGGTTCCACGACCGGCTCCCGCGCCGCGGGGCCGTCACTTGAGGATGGGCAGCAGCATCGGCCGGTCCAGCACCATCGGGTTGATCGCAGATCCTGAGGGGATCAGCAGCGGCGGTGCCGCGTCGGCACGATCGAGCGTCATGGATCAAGTGTGGCCGCCGCCATTGACATTGAGGCAGATTTTTCGCGCCAGGGCTGGCCTGCTTGGACTTGCTTCAGCAAGCGATGACTACGAGGCCCATCCGGGCAGTCCCCACGGGCACATGCGTCCTGTTTGGCGACGCGGACACGAGCGGTGGCCCACTGATTGGCACCGTGCTCAACGTCTTGCCTGCAGGTGGCACGGTCCCCGACAGAAGCGGCTCCGGGCTCGTTGAGGCCGCAGCCCCAGCAGACGACTCGATCGGCATCTGCTGGGCAGGGCAGGCGGTGCGGATCCCGCAGCGGGAGCAAGCGTGCTCCGTGTCGCGGTCCAGGACGTCCGTACTGGTGATCCGGGTCTGTGTGCGGCAGAAGCCGCAGCCCACGTTCATGGGCCGGGTCCAGTCGACGTGTCCTCGGTCGACGGTGAGGGTGTAGTCCGCGGAATCCGGCTCCCCGATCAGCCCGCACGCCGTGCACGCGAAGTACGGCGTGCGTTCCTCTCGGGGGATCTCGGTCACCGGGAATCTCCTCCAGGGCAGCTACGCGTCACAGGTTCTGTCACCGCTTGGTGGTGTAGCTGCCCGACCTCGCGCGAATCGTCCACGCCTGACTGCGACTTGGGCAACCCTATCGGCCCGGGCTGACTGTGGTGGGGGCTCCGGGGCGCCTGAGGCCGGGCCTGCCGACGTGGGGCCGCCGGCGGAACAGGCCGCGAGCCCGCCGGGTTCCTGCCCGTCGACCTATATACGGACCTGGCCCGGCTGGGTCTGTGTCGCCTTCGTCCGTGTACTCGCGGATGATCGTCGGATGGCAGCTTGCCACCCACATGCGCACCGAACTCCCGCTGGATGCCCCGTAGATGGCGCTGTGGCGGCGCGGCATCAAGAAGGGCTCAGGCCTGATTCATCACGGCGACAGGGGCAGTCAACCCGGGGTGCGGGGCTTCGCTGCCCCGATACACGCGACCGCGGAGACGGCCGCCCCGTCCACTGACGGCCGGCTCCGCGTCCGGTCACTCCTCGGCGGCGGCGAGGGCGGCCAGTTCGCGGTCGACCGCTAGCTGGTGCGCCTCGGCGTCCTCACGCGCCTTCTTCGGGCTCCAGCGACCTGCCATCACGAAGACGAAGGGCAGGAAGAGCACCTGGCCGCCGACGCAGATCCACCACCAGTTGCGCCACTCGCCGGGCCCGTCCTTCGACGCCTTCTGGACCTCGGGGCCGTACTCCTGCAGCAGCTTCAGCTGCGGCGCCGCCTTCTGCACGACACCCAGGTTCTCCGCACCGACCTCCTTGACGGCGCGGGCGCCCAGCGCGGGCGGCACCGTGGTCGGGGTGTACTTGTTCAGCTCGGCGAAGAGCTGAGGGTGCGCGTTGACGATGGCCAGCGCGGGCGCAGCCTGCACCGAGGCGGCCTTGACCTCGGTGCCGTGCTCCACGAGCGGGGTCACGGAAGTCACCAGCACCGGGATGAAGGCCGCGGAGACGGCGACCACGATGCGCACCGTCCAGCCCCACACCGCCAGGCCCGCCGCGGTTGCCGCCGGGTTGTGCTTCTCCACGGTCTCGGTGAAGCTCGCCATCCAGGGCGCGTAGGCGATGCCGCTGAAGACGCCGATGCCGATGAACAGCCAGGCGAAGGTGTAGTAGTCGGTGGTCAGGTGGGTGGCGCGGGTGGCGAAGATCGCGGTCACCACGACGGAGCCGACCGCGCCGACGATCATGAAGGGCTTGCGCACCTTCAGCCGGTCCGAGAGCAGGCCAACCAGGACCAGGGCGATGGCGTTCGCCCCCCAGTACCAGTTGGCCAGCGCGTTGGTGCGCTGCTCGCTGTAGCCGAAGGTGGTCGCGAAGTAGACGACGAAGTTGCCGACCGCCGCGTAGTACAGCAGCAGGAACACGGCGATGGCGAAGGCCGAGCCCAGAACGTCCAGGCGCATCATCTGCCGCCACTCGCCGCGGCGCACCGCCTCGGTGTCCAGTCCCTTGGCGCGCGCCTCGACCAGTGCCCGGTCCCGCAGCGACACCATGGTCTGGTCGCGCAGCGCCGGGGACAGCTCGCGCAGCGCGAAGATCGCGACGACGAAGACGACGAACCCGGCGATCGCCGAATAACGCAGCTCGTCCTGCCAGGTGGCGCTGTCGAGGGTGTTGCTGGTGACGGTGGTGACCACCAGAGAGCCGATGACCGGGCCCATCGTCCAGTACCCCATCGCGGTGGCCCGGCCGAGCTGCGGGGAGAAGTCCCTGATCAGCGCAGGGGTGGCGACCAGCACGATGCCTTCGATGAAGCTGACGAGCGCGAAGAGCACCAGATAGGTGGTCTTGTTCGCCGCGTTCGGCAGCCCGAAGAAGACCAGCAGCGCGGCGATCAGCAGCCCGTAGACCACCAGATTCGCCCGGCCCCAGCGATCCGCAAGACCGGCCACGAGCGAGGCGAAGGCCCCGATCGCGTTGCCGATCACCGAGACCCAGACGAAGTAGCGGTACGTCATGTCGAAGTGCGTGATGATCGACGTCGCCACCGCGTACTGGATGTACAGCATGTAGTACAGGACGACGGTGGTGACGACCACAATCGCGAGATAGGCCATGCGGCGACCTGTGGGCGGGTAGTCCGGCAGGTCACGGCGGTACAGCCAGGCCAGCGGGCTGCGGGCGTCCACGGCGGGCACATCGGGCGCGGGTCTGTCGGCGTCGAACGCCGTCGGAGTGGCGGACATACGGCTCCTCCTGGGGATACGGAAACCGGGTGTTTGTGTCGGGGCGACGGGGGCGCGCTGCGGCCGGCTCCGAGAGCGTGGCCAGAGGCTAGTACCGACTAGTCGGTATGCCTAGGGGTCTGCGCAAGGTTATTCACCCCGTTCATCACCCGGCCGCCGACGGACCCCAGCGAAGCCGTCCAGAGCGACGAGCAGATCCGCAGCCGTTCTCATTCGTTGGTACCCACACCTGACGTGAGGAGCGGACAAGAGCCCCCTTCGCTCCCTTGCTCACCGATGTGCGAGCGAGCCCCCGGACCAGTCGGCCTGTGACTGAGCGCCCGACTTGGCGAGTTGAGCAATCTCGGCCGTACAACTGTCTGTATTGGTTTCGGGCGGAATCAGCCCCCACGTCCGAAGCTACTTCGGATTTCCGGCCCAGCCTCCAGATATGACCGACGAAGCCCATCAGGTGTGGCTAGAAGGCCAGCCGCCGCAGGTGCAGCGCCAGTTCGAGCCCGTCCCCGAAGCAGTCCGGGCGGAGCGGGCCCGGCGACGCCAACTCCGCACCGCCGTGACCGAGCACCCGATGACCGAGGCAGAGGCGGAGGCGTTGACCGAGTTCCTCGAGGATTGGCGACGAGACGGCCTCGGTCAGCCCGTCGAACTTCCCTGCGGGCATGCCGGGCGCGGCGACTGCGAAGCGGGCTGCACAGTCCCGTAGGCCCGACGAAGCGGCGTGCTTAACTCACCACATCGATTGCAAACCCGCCTCGTCGGTTGCTCAGTCACACCGCCCGGGTGTGACTGAGCGCGCTACCTGGCGGGTTTCGCCATGTAGAGCGCTCAGATGCAGCGACGGACCGATCCAGCTACGGCGCTCAGCTAACCGGTCCGGTTCTTACCTCGGGTTTCACGGGGTCCAGGTGGAGGTGAACCGATTGCGTCGGACCTCTGGCAGGTGAGGGCGTCGGGCAGTTGGCTCTTGTCCTCATTGATGCCGACCGCGCCGGTGCTCTGGTTGTAGGTGAAGTACACCGAGCCGGTGAGGTCCTGCGCGGTGGACACGCGCCGGGGTCTGCTGCAGGTTTGGGTGACAGGTTGACCTGCTCCACCTCTCAGGTTCCAGTTCTGCTGGCTAACTGACGGCCTTCACGAAAGGCTGCCGGACATGCCCCGCGCTTACCCCGCTGAGTTCCGCGCCCGCGCCATTGCGTTGGTGCGGGCAGGAAAAGAACAGAAGCAGACCGCCGTTGACCTCGGCATCCATCCGGTCACGTTGTCGAAGTGGTTGCGCCAGGACGACATCGACAACGGCCGGCGCCCTGGCAGGGGCTCGGAGGAGTCCGCAGAGCTGCGTGCAGCGCGGCGACGAATCCGCGAGCTGGAAACCGAGCTCGAGATCGTCCGCAAGGCCGCCAAGTTCCTCGGCGAGGACAAGCCGGCCCCAAAAGGCTCTACCCGGTGATCGACCGTCTCGTCGATGCCGGGGCACCGGTCGACCGATGCTGCCGGATCCTCGAGGTCGCCCGGCAGAACTACTACAAACACAAGCGCACCCCGACCACACCGCGGCAGCTGCGACGGGAGTGGCTGACCGGGTTGATCCGGGAGGTCCACGTCGCCTCACGCGGCACCTACGGCTACCGCCGCGTCCACGCCGAGCTCACCCTGGGCATGGGCATCCAGGTGTGCTCGAGGACCGTGTCGGTGCTGATGACACAGGCCGGGATCTACGGACTGCCCGGACCGGTGCGGATCAAGCGCCTGCGGGGTGTCGTCACCGCCGATGACCTGGTCAACCGGAAGTTCCATCGGCTGCGTCCCAACGAGCTGTGGGTCACCGACATCACGCAACACCGCACCACAGAAGGGTGGGTGTACTGCGCGGCGGTCCTGGACGCGTTCAGTCGCAAGATCGTGGGCTGGTCGATCGCCTCCAGACAGGACTCCACCCTCGTGGTCAACGCGTTAGACATGGCCCTCCGTAACCGGCGCCCCGAACCAGGCGGGATAGTGCACGCCGATCACGGCGCCCAGTTCACCTCCTGGGTCTTCGGGGAAAGGATCCGCTCCGCCGGGCTCCTGCCATCGTTCGGCACGGTCGGAGACGGCCTGGACAACGCGATGATGGAGTCGTTCTGGTCCTCGATGCAGATCGAGCTGTTGAACCGCAAACGGTGGAAGACCCGGGTCGAGTTGGCGAACGCGATCTTCGAGTACATCGAGGTCTTCCACAACCGACAGCGGCGCCACTCAGCACTGGGCTACCGCACCTCGATCGAGTACGAACTACTCTCCGAACAAGACACCATCTCCGCCGCCAGTTAGCCACCGCAGCTGGAACCCAAACCGTGGGGCAGATCAAGATGTCACCCGATCGTGCAGCAGACCCGAGCGGAACCGGCCAGCCACCACTCCAGAGATGACTACACGGGCTGAGTGCGCGTACTCATGCGCACCCTGCGACCGGCCCGGCAAGGTGTGGCCATGACGGACGCACTCCCCGAACCTCCACCTCGGCGCAGATGGCCCTGGTCAAGCAGGACCTCTCTCGCCTCGGACGTTGCCGCTGGGCTTGTGTTGTTCATAGTCGAGGCTGTTGTATTTGGGGGGAAGAGTTTCGGCTATGGCATGCAGATATGGGCTGCGCAGGGGGCGCAAGCGGAGATGGACGCGTCGCGACTCGCGAGTATCGCCTGGACGGAACAGGTCCTCTTCGCCACGCTCCTCCTTGCCGGGCTCGCAACGCTGACCCGCGCACCGTGGACAGTGCTGTCGCAGCTCCTCGCTGCCGGAACGCTGGCTCTGCTGCTCGTGCTCTCGCAGCACGACTACGACCGCACCCACCCACGCCCTGCGCCTACCCCGCGCGTCGGGTACTCGCCCTGCTATAGCGGCAGCGGGACCTGTCACTGAGTCGCACAGCCCCGCCAACTCGGATGCTCACTCGCCAACCGAAGCGCTCAGTCACATCACACCGAGGCTCGCGGGTTGTACGGCGACAACTACAGGTCAAATTCGATGTGTTCCACGTCGGTGAAGCGCACTTCTTCAAGGCTTCCGGCGCGGCGCCCGCCGTCCTGGAAGTACACCTCCTTGAGCGCCTCGGCGGCGATCTCCTGCAGGCGCTGGTCGCCGGCTCCCTGCTCCTGGGCCTCGAAGAGGCGGGCGGCGTACTGCGGCGGGAAGGCCACGGTGAGGTGGCGGATCCGGTCCTGGTCCGTCGACCCGATCGGCGCGGTGTAGCCGAGGCGGGCCCGGGTGTCGATGACGATGCCGCCGGTGGTCGCCGCTTTCTCCCGGGCTTTGGCCCGGATCTGCGGCTGCCACCGCTTCGTCACCTCGCGCTCCAGGCGGGCGGCGAGACCAGGGCGGGGCTTCTTGATCTGGTCCTTCACGTACCGCTCGACGGTGCGCTGGGACACCCGCAGCATCTGAGCAACGGCCTTCGTCCCCTTGAGCTGCTTGACCAGATACCGCATCTGCGCGCCGGCCGACTTCGGGATCGGGCGCGTGAACGCCTTCTGCACCGCCTTGTCCAGGCCGTCCCCGAACATGCTCATCTCTGCCTACTCCCCGTTGTCGGCATCGGTGACGGTGCCGTCCTTGATGTACCGGGCGAGGTTGAGCTCGGGGGCGTTGAACTGCTCGCGGACGCCTTCGCCCCACAGCACGCTCTGGGTGCCCTCCCACTTGACCAAGCCCGGGTTCACCCCGAGCCTGAAGCCGCCCGGCAGCGGCTTGCCGTCCCGGTACGGCAGGAAGTCCAGGGGGCTCTCGCCGTCGGCCGCGTACACGACGCAATCGGAGAGGACCGCCACCGGGTACTGCCCGGTGAACGCAGCGTGCTTGACGATCTTCCGGTGGAAGTTGATCCGCGTGCGGGAGATGACCGCCGCGCGGATGTCCGGCCGCCACGTGGGCCGAGACAGCGCCCGCCACGGCTCGCCCGGTCGCCAGCCCTCACCCCGGGGCCGCTCGCGCAGCTTGCCCAGGCCGCCCTTGACCGTCGCCTTGACCGCGGACACCACGATCGCCAGCTCCGGGTCACGGCTGCGGTAACCGTCCATCGCCGCCAGGAAGTCGGCCGGCGACAGGTCCGCGTGCACGCCGAGGTCGGCCATCGTGGCGAGGTAGGCGTCGCGCAGCCGATTGTACCAGGCGTCCAGGTAGCGGCCGTTGTCGTACCGCACCCACGCCTCGATCGGGCGCACCTCGTAGCCCAGCTCCACCGCGTACGCCACGGTGGGCGTCGCGTACCAGGCCGGCCCCGTCGGGCGCTCGCCCTTCGGCGTGAACGGGCTCGGCAGCAGGCTGCCGTCCAGCTCCACCCACTCCTTGCCGACCTTCACACGGGACAGGTCGACGTGGGACAGGTCGACCAGCCACGAGCCGGGCAGCTTCGGGTCGAACACCGGGTTCTTGACCTGCGTCGGCTCACCGAGGCCGACGACCAGGCCGTTGGCTCCGGCGGCGAAGGCCATGTTCACGTCGATGCCCACCAGGTGCCGCTTGGTGCATTCGGCGTCGGTGAGAGGGCGCGCCCAGTCGTACGCCTCCTCGAACAGCTTCTCGCCGGGGCCGCGGACGTGGAAGCGAGCCAGGTCCTTGAGCAGCGGGTGCCCGTCCGGGGCCTCGCACGGCGCGCAGTCCACCGGATGCTCGCCCAGCGAGCCCGGCGTCTTGGCGTCCGCTTTCCGGAACGCGCCGGTGGCTTCATCGCGCACGGCGTGGGTCGGCGGGTGCAACGCGGTCATCAGCTCCAGGCCGGTCACGGCGGTGGAACCGCGCGGCGTCATCACGCGGGACGCGAACACACCCAGGAGCCGGGCGAGTTCCGCCGGCGGGAGCTGCCCGGCCTCGCCCCAGTGGCGGGTGTCAAGCGCGTGCCACGACGGGATGCACAGCTGCACACAGGCCCGCTCCGAGCCCTGCGCCGGGCGGTAGATCCGCGCCCACGGCCCGAACCCGCGCTTCGTCAGCTTCCACTCCGCGCGGACCAGCTGCTTGATGACCTTGTGGCCCTCCGGGATCCGCCCGGCGAGCCGCTCTTCCTCGGTGAGGGCGACCGGCAGGCCGTAGCGCTCCAGCGCGGACTCGGTGAGCACGAGCAGCGGGTCGGCGTCCTTGCCCGGCCCGGACAGCTTCGGCTGTCCCAGCTTCGCCTCCTTCAGCGTCCAGTCGACCAGTGCCGGGATGGACTTGGCGGGCACGTCCAGGACCAGACCGTCGACGCAGTACGCGACGACGTTGCCGTCTTCGACGTCGACGACGGCCAGCGGCCCGTTCTCGAAGCGCGGGTCGGCGCCTGCCGGAGTGTTCGCCGGGGCCGCCTTCTTCGCGCCCGGGCGCCGCGATGTCGCCGACGGCCTGACGGCGCGCACCGGAGGGGACGCGGCAGCCGCAGCCGTGGTCTTGGCGGGGCGGGGCCGGGTGTTCTCTTCAGCCGGCAGGGCCGCAGCCCCGGGCGCCGGATTTGCGGACACAGTCCGCGCCTCCGCCGGGGCGGGGACGTCGGTGGACGTCTCGCGCACCGCCGTGTCCTGCACGGGCGCGGTGGCGTTGGGTGCGGCGGGGAAGCGTGCGGCCAGGCCGTCCAAGAGGCGGGCGTAGGCGGCTCGCTTCGGAGGCCGGGGTTCGCTGCGGCCGGTCTCCCAGTTACCGACGGACTCACGCCGGGCATCCAGCGCCTTGGCGATCTGCCCCTGGCTGAGGCCTGCGGCTTCCCGTAGACGCTTGCGCTCCGCCGGGGGCGGCAGGGGGTCCTGGGCGACCTGTTCCAACAGCGCGTCGACCGCGCCGAAAAGCGCGTCTTCCTCATTGGGCACAGCGCTCACCTCCGCACCCCACCCTACTTCAATCACTCATGGATTTATCCTCGATTTAACGCAGATCGCTCATTTTATCGAGGCGGACAGCGGGCGGCTGCCGGGGCAGATGGGTGCGCATATGGTCCGCCGACAGCTCCGGTCTGCACTGTCCCACCGACCAGGCCCCGACAGTGCTTGCAGATCGGTGCGCGGTCTCAGCGTGAATACAGAGCTACTTGGCCACGACAGAGAGGAACCGCAAGCCCTGCGCTTGGCAGGCCGTAGCTCTCACAAAGCGCAACCCGACGCCCGCTCCCCGGCGCTTCCAATCTGGATTGATGGGTGCGTCGCGTCCGCGGTTGAGCTGCGCCATGAGCTCACGGTTATCCGCTTCGCGCCAGGTCGGGCGACAGCCGACCTGGCGGGTCCCTCTCGTCGCGAGTGCCTCCCGTCTGCGGAGAGGAAACGTTCCCCACCGTTTCGGTGTCTCATGAGACATCGTGAGGTCTGCCTGACATGCAAGATCCCGTGTTCATCGGGGCGAACACGGGATCTTTTGTCGCGATGGTGTTGAGACAGATGCTTGGCGTCAGAGCGGGGCCAGGATCATCAGGATTTCGTCGCGATCATCGCCGGGGGCGAGGCGAAGAGCGCCCGGCCAACGACCGATCTCCTTCCAGCCCAAGCGGCCGTAGAAGTCCTCCAGCCCAACGCCGCCGCGTGCAGCCAAGTGGAGTTGTTCCAGCCCCATCTCGTCGCGGGCGATGTCACGAACGTGATTCATGAGAGCAGCCCCGATGCCGCGGCCCCGCAGGCCCGTCCGTGTCTGGACATGGTGGAGCGTCCCCCAGTGGGAGATGACCTCAAAGGGATCACGCCGAACATTCAGCCACCCGGCGAGGTTGCCGTTGATCGATGCGACCACGAGGCGGCTCGTCTCAGGGACAAGACCCTCGATGAGGGAGTCGACCGCAGGGGCGGCCTGGCTCGCGTCGATGGGCGGGAAGGGGAATCCTGCTGCTCCGCCGGCGTTGGTGACCTCAATCCAGCATCCAATGAGTGCTTGCCTGAGTTCCGGCGTGACGTCACCTGGGGCTGTGACCTGTCGCAGGTCGAGGGGTCCACTATTCATGCAGGAGATCCTTGCACCCAGCACTGACAGTTCTGGGTGGGTCCGGGATCAGCATGGGCCGATCGTTTCGGTTCGGGAGGCGCGTCGTTCGTCGAGCGCGATGACGGCGCCGCGTCCGGCCAGTTCCTCACGGAGGCCCGCGTTGTCATGGTGCAGGGCGGCGATCACGGTGGCTGCTGCGTCAAGGCGGCCCTGGAGCTGGGTCCGCTCACGTTTCAGTTCTTTCAACTGGCGTCGGACTTCGCCGAGTTCGGTGTCTCGACGGGCTTCTCATGGGGTGCGTGCGCCGGTCGCGGCCGTCCGCTCGTTCCACTCGGTGAGGATGTCGGGGGCCCGGTTCATTGTGGCCCTGCTGACGCCGGCTTCTCTGTAGAGGTTTTCCTTGATCAGGCGTCCGTCGGTGCGGGTGGGCTTGCCTGCCAGGAGCCGTTCCATGGCGGCTCGCAGGGCTTTCTCGGCTTGGCCGGAGACGCGGGTGCCGGTCATTTCTCGGCCCTCCGGATCACAGATCGGACGTCGTCGAGGTGGTGGTTGAGCTGATCTCGGCGGCATCGGGGGAGCTTCGGTGTCTCCAGCAGGGTCAGCAGGCTGGTCTCCTCGCTTCGCCAGATCTTCAGGTGCTCGGGGGTGATCACGCTGTTGGGGCAGCGGCCGGGCTGGCAGCGGTCGATCAGGGGTCCGGTGTGGCCGGGCGGGATGACGGCTTCCTCGATGCACTTCGCCCCGTCGGGCCGGTTGTGGACGCGGTCTGCACGGGCCCGTACTGGACGACGGTCGGCGCCGTGGCGACAGTCGGCGCCGTCAATGGCGGGGGGTTACCTGCACTGGCCGAGCCACCGGTGGGAGTCGGCTGTACCAAGTGTCTGGTGGCGCAGCGCAGTCCACACCGTTCGCGCAGGCGTTGACACGGCCCGCTGAGCCGTCACGGCCGTGGTAACCCCAGGCGATCAGGCCACGAAAAGAACAGCAGCGGTCCCATACAAAGATGGGGCGATACGCCGGAGCACTGTCCTGCTGAGCAACCTCATCCCCGATCCACCAGCGCCCCCTCGTACTTGCGGTGTGTTGAAGCTACCGCGCCCTGAGAGGTGTTGAAGGCGGTTTGCCCCTTCTCGCGACCGAGGCGCAGTTTCTTCCGAAAGCACGGCTGGCTCAAGCGCCGGATGCTCGATCGAACGCTACCCCGCCAGACGGGAACCGGCCCCGGCCGACGGACGAGTGTCATCGCTCTCCGGTCCGACTCCAACACCACCCCGAACTCGGACTCAGAAAGCACCCACAAACGCCAACACCCACACACCGCCAACGAGCCCCGCCCCTATACAGACTCGACCCCAGACAGTCCCGGCAACCACCGGGGGCCGCGCGCTTCCCGAAGGAGCCGGTGCCGACCTACGAACCCCTCCCCCAGTCAGCCGACCGCAGCCTTCCCCAGCTGTTCCCGGTGCGCCCGGGCCCTGGCCATCAGCCCGTCGAGCGTGTCCCTGGTCCGCACGAGGTCGGCGATGTGCGTGGAGAGCCGCTCGCGCTCCAGTGCCATCCGCTCCAGCGCAGAGTCGGAGTTTTCCTCGCTGGGCGCGTCGACGCAGGGCAGCAGCTCGGTGATGGTGCGGCTGGACAGGCCGGCGGCGTACAACCGCTGGATGAACGCGACCCGCTCGACCTCGCCCTCCGTGTAGTGCCGCTGCCCGCTCGGACTACGGGTACTGGTGAGCAGCCCCTGCTCCTCGTAGTAGCGCACGGACCGGACACTGACTCCGGCACGTGATGCGAGCTCCCCGATCCGCACAAAGTCCTCCCGGCTGAGTTCTGCGTCACAGACCCTTGCCTCTGACGTCAGTGTGAGGTTTTAGCGTAGCCGCCGTGCCCGAGGTGCGGGCACGGCGGAACGCGAAGGAGTCCCGACATGACGACCCTCTTCACCAGCTACCGGCTCGGCGGCCTCACGCTGCCCAACCGGATGGTCATGGCCCCGATGACCCGGGTCCGGGCCGCCGCCGGTGGCCTGGCGACGTCGTCGATGGCGACCTACTACGCCCAGCGGGCCACAGCCGGGCTGATCGTGAGCGAGGGCGTGCAGCCGAGCGCGATCGGGCAGTCCAACCCGGGTACACCGGGACTGCACACCGACGAGCAGGTCGAGGCATGGCGCCCCGTGACCGCCGCCGTCCACGCCAACGGCGGCCGCATCTTCGCCCAGCTCATGCACGGCGGCCGGGTCTCACATTCCGACACCACCGGCCTGCAGCCGGTCGGGCCCTCAGCCGTCCCCGCCGTCGGCGACGTGTTCACCCCGACCGGACTCCAGCCCGCCCCGACGCCGCGCGCGCTGGACACCGCCGAAGTGCCGGAACATGCGCGGTCGTACGCCGAAGCCGCGCACCGCGCCGTCGACGCGGGCTTCGACGGCGTGGAACTCCACGGCGCCAACGGCTACCTGATCTCGCAGTTCCTCTCGTCCAACGCCAACCTGCGCACCGACCGCTACGGAGGCCCGGTCGCCAACCGGATCAGGTTCGCCGTCGAGGCCGTCGCCGCCACCGTCGAGGCCGTCGGCGGGGACAGGACCGGCATCCGCTTCTCACCGGGCGGGACCTTCTGGGGAGTTCAGGAGAGCGACGTCCGCGAGCTCTACACCGCGCTGCTGACCGAACTGGCCCCCCTCGGGCTGGCCTATGTGCACCTCGAAGCCACCGCCGACGAAGAAATGCTCGTCGCCCTGCGGCGAGCGTGGCCGGGCACCCTCGTCATGAACCCCGTCCTTCCGATGGGACCGAAGCAGACCAGCCGGGACGACGCCGACCACTGGCTCGGCCTGGGCGCCGATCTCATCAGCTTCGGCCGCGCATTCCTCGCCAACCCCGACCTGGTCGAGCGGCTGCGGGGCGGACTTCCGATCGCCCCCGTCGACGAGGCCACGTATTACCAGGGCGGTGACGCGGGCTACCTGACCTACTCGGCCCACCAGTACGCGGGTTGATTCCGAGCTGCGGCGAACGAGCGAAACCAGCGCGGGCGGTGGTGCTCAGCCTCGCTCACGAGCACTCCCGCCAGCTGCCCCAGCCCTGCACTCACGAGAGTGGAACACGTCAGGCAGTACCGGCACCCCGACGCCAGAGGCGCCACCCGCAACAACGACACCTGCCCTCGGACAACCTGGCGGACCAGACCAGCTGATTCCTTTCCAACGGTCCGGTGCTGTCCGGTGGACTCGCTGGGTTTGTTCGAGCGCGGGGCCTGATGCCTCATGTCACCCGCTGACAGGCCCGTTCATAGAGCGGCGGGTGGCCCCGTGCTCGTGGTGGTGGCGGTCGCACAGGCCCGGGCGGACGCCTTCAGATCAACAGGCGAGCAACGCCTCGTCTCAGACCGCGCGGCGCCCGGGGTCCTCTCGACCGCCACCACCGTCAACAACCATCGCCCTGAGCACTCGCTGGTGTTGGTGGTGCGAGCCACCACACGGTGACCTCTCAAGGCTCGCGAGCTACTGACGCCAACCGACGGAGCCGGGTCTTGGGTGCGACCGCGCACCCGACCGCTTCCCGGGTGGTGCAGGCCGCAAGGAATCCGGTCATGGACCTCGAGGACGCGGGCTGCCAGGCGCGGTTCCTCATCCGGGATCGGGACGGAAGTTGCCTCACCTGTTCGACACCGTCCTCGCAGATGCGGGGACCGAGGTCGTGCTCAGCGGCGTCCGGATGCCGCGGATGAACTCGATCATGGAGAGGTGGGTACGGGCCTGCCGCCGCGAGCTGCTGGACCGGACCCTGAATCTGGAACCAGCGCCATCTGCTCCACGCCCTGCGGCAGTTCGGAAGGTTCTACAACGGCCATCGGCCCCATCAGGGCATCGCGAACGCCGCCGCACTGCGCCCGCTGCCCGCACCCCTCGCCGATCCGGCGAAGATCACCCGCCTCGACATACGTCGGCACGAACGGCTCGGCGGCATCCTGCACGCGTACCCATATACGGGGTGACCAGCGTGGATGGGGTTTACGGCAAGCGCAGGCCGGAGCGGCGGCGCACCGCGGACGGCGACAGCTGTTCACGACGCCTTCGTCACGAAGCGTTCGGCGACGGCCAGGGCGGCCGCCATGATGCTCAGTTGCGGATTCACCTCCGGACAACTGGGCAGCACGGAGCCGTCTGAGATCAGCACGCCGTCGACGCCGCGCAGGCGCCCGTCCGGGTCGGCGGGTGACCGCTCGGGGTCGGCACCGGCAGCCGCCGTACCCGTGGGGTGAAACGCGGACACATGCAGATGCCGCGCGGTCACCGTGTCCAGCAGCGCCTCGAGCTGAGCCGGGGTGCGGGCTCGCGGCACCTGCGGTACACCGGTCAGCACCTCCTCGGCGCCCGCCGCGAACAGCAGGCGGCCCATGGCCCGTTGGGCCCGGAGCAGGCGGCCGGCGTCGCGCGGCGCCAGATCGTAGCGCAGCAATGTGCGGTCCCTGCCGAGGACACGCCCCGAGGGCCGGTCGGCGATCATGGCACCGAGTGTCGCCAGCTGATCCGTCCCTTCCAGTTCGCGGCGCAGCTCGCGTCCGATACCGGGCAGTACGAACGAACTCATGCCTGCCGGCGCCGCGGTGGCTTCGATCAGGATGCCGTCGTCGCGCAGGTGCTCCACGCCGACGCTCTGCAGGACGCCCTTCCAGCCGGTGACCGGGCGGCCGAAGCGTCCCGCGACGCTGATCGCCGGGTGCACGCTGAGGTTGCGGCCGAGCCGCGGGTGTCCCCCGAGGCCGGAGCGGCGCAGTAGCGGCGGGGTCTGCAGGGCCCCCGCGGCGACCACGACCAAGGGGCTGAGGATCTCCAGTTCGCTGCCGTCCGGGCGGCGAACCAGCACCCCGGCAGCTCGTGGACCGCCCGGCCGGTCGCGGTCGACGAGGATCCGCCGGACGCGAGCGCCGGTCACGATGCGAGCGCCGGACGCGCAGGCCTCGGGAAGCACGGACAGCTGGACGCTCTGTTTGGCACCGGTGGGGCAGCCGACGACACACTGGCAAGAGCCCCTGCAACCCGGGGCGTTGCGACGCAGGGGTGCCGCGGCCCAGCCGAGCGCCTTCGCTCCGGCCAGTGCGAGCAGCCCGTTGTTGCCCAGCACCTGCAGCGGCTGGGGTGCCACCTGCAGGGTGCGTTCCACCTCGTCGAGGTGGACGTCGAAGCCTTCGGCCGCCGCGAAGCCGTGATGGTCCAGCCAGCGGGTGAGGACGTGGTCCGGTGTGCGATAGCACGTTCCGGAGTTGACGACAGTGGTACCGCCGACCGCGCGGCCCACGGGCACGACCAGCGGGGGGCTGCCGAGGGCGATCGTCGCGCCGCCGTCCCGGTACAGGTCGGTGAAGCGGTCGAGCGGGGCCCGGCGCCCGAACGACGCACTGGTGTGGTGCTCCCCCTCCTCGAGGACGACGACACGCATCCCGACGCGGGCGAGTGTCCGGGCGGCCATGGCTCCGCCGGCGCCCGAGCCGACAACGACGGCGTCGGCGCTCGAACGCGTGGGCCAGTCGCGGGACGGCGTACAGTCGAGCGGCGGGTCGTCGGGGCCGGACGCCAGGGGCGCCGGGCGGTGCTGATGCAGCGTCCGTTCGGTACCGGCCGCCAGCAGCAGCGGTACTTTGACCGCGTCCAGGAGCGGCAGCAGGGCCCGGTGGGAACCGAGCGAGCCCATGACCTCCTCCCGTTGCGCCGCGCTCAGCGCGGACAGCCGCCTGCCCGTTCGGGCCACGGTGTAGGCGTCGATCGCCGCGGCCGCGGCGCGCACGGCCGTCCGTACCGGAGCGGGCATGGCGTCGAGCAGCATCTCGGCCCTGCGCGGCACGGCCCGAGTCCACGCGGAGGTGCCGTCGTCCGCGAGCAGGGCGGCGGCAAGTCCCGCCAAGGCGGTGGGACCTCGGGAGTTCATCGGTCGCCGACCTCCGCGTGCGCGGTGCCCGACAGCCGCCATACAGCCTCCCGCCGCCATGTGCCCCACCAGCGCTCCAGGCTGACCACCGCGTCCGCCCTCTCGCTGTTGCGGCAGACCGCGGTGGAGCCGTCGGGGTCGGTGTAGCCGAGCGTCAGTGTCTGTTGCGGCGGCTGGGTAACCGTCACCTGTATGCGGCTCAGGCCCGCCCTGCCCTCGACCCGCCACTCGGGCAGGCGGATGTCCGCGCGGAACCGGCCGATGCCCGCCCAGCCCACGGCAGAGCGTTCCGCGCGCCGAGGCCAGGTACGGCCGTTTCGGTGCAGGCGCAGGAAGACCAGGGGCGGCAGCCTGTCGAGTCCGCGTCGCATGGATACCGCGGCGATGATTTCCAGGACGTCGCCGCCACCCAGGTCGGCGTGGAGCCAGGCCCAGCGGCGGGCGTTGCCGTGGCCGTAGATGCGGGCGCCGGCTCCTGGAGCGTCGTCCAGCCGCAGCTCACCGGTGCCGTAGCGGATGGTTCCGCTGTAGCGGGCGCGGGCGGCGGGGAGCATGTGTGAGGCCGGCAGCCAGGGACGTCGCCAGGACCAGCGGGGGAAGGTGTGAAGCGGCGGACCTTCGGGGCTCTCGGTGAGTGCCCAGGTGAACGTCCCGGCGGAGCCGGTGAGCCGGCCGGGTCGGACGCGGATGCCCTCGGCGGTGAAGCCCTCCGGATGCGCCGTCCAAGGTACGGGGCCGAATCGTGTGTGTTCGGCGGGGCCGTCCTTGGGGAAGACGGCGATCCAGCCGTGCGCGTAGGCAGCGGAACCGTCAGAGGGCGCCACCAGTTCGTGGTGCAGCCAGATCCCGCTGTCGGTGGCCGGATCGGTCAGGGTCGTGTACCAGACCTCGGTCCGCCCCGGTGTGCCGTCCCAGCGCGACGTCAGATGCCTGTCGGCAGGGGACGCGGCCGCACGAGGGAACCGGAAGCTCGCGAGGAAGGGCAGCAGGCCGGTGGCGAGGGGGAAGCGCAGCGTGCCCTCGCCCACGCGGTCACCGTCCTCGTACAGGGTGTACGGCAGTACGGTCAGCGAGGCGAGCGGACGCTTGGGCGACACCGACTTCCAGCCGTCCAGAGTGAGGCGCCGACCTTCCATGGCGAAGGTGATCCGGTAGCGGATCCTGCGGCGCGACAGGGGCGCAATCTCCAGCTCGCCCTCGGCTTCGGCGTCGTCGGCCCGTCCCGCTATGCGTACCCGTCCGCTCACGTGCGCCCGCGTCATGCGGTGGGGCAGCAGCACAGCGTCGGCACGGGCCAGCAGGTCCAGCCGCACAGGGCGGTCGCCGTCCTCGTCGGCCAGGCGCACACGGCCCAGCATGGTCTCCTTGAACACCGTCCCGTGTGAGCTCACAGGGCACCTTCCCGGCGTCCGCGGGAGCGTGCCAGCCCCTCGAGCATGATGCGTTCCGTGGCCGACAGATAGTCGCCCGCGGCGGTGCGGGCCGCCTCCTGGTCGCCGGCGGCCACCGCCTCGACGACCGGTGCCAGACGGTCATGAGCGGCCCGGGGATCCTCGAAGGGCCCGACCAGTGCCCCGCGCACCGGCAGGTACGCGTTGAACAGGGTGTTGGTCAGCAGGACGTACACCCGGTTGCCCGTGGCACGGGCCAGTGCACGGTGCACCTCCACGTCCGCCAGCTGCACGGGCTCGCCCCCCGCCGCATCCCCGACGGCCGCCAGCAGCAGACGCAGTTCGGCGACCTGGGCCGCCGTGGCACGGGTCGCTGCGCGTGCCACGATCAACTCACCGATGCTGCGCCGGACTTCGAAGATCTCACCGATCCAGTCGGGGCTGTGGCGCACGAGCATCGGCAGGAGGTCCGCCCCGCCCAGGCGCAGGAAATCCCGTACCCGGGTACCCACTCCGTGGCGCGTCTCCAGCAGCCCGGCGTGCGCCAGTCGGCCGAAGGCGTGCTTGAGGGAGGTGCGGGTGACCCCGAATCCGTCGGCGAGTTCACGTTCGGGAGGCAGATAGCTCCCGGCGGGATGACGCCCGGCGAGGATGTCCTCGCGCAGCCGCTTCTCCAGCACGTCGACGATCGTCTCGCGTGGCAGTGCCTCCACTCCGGCCCCCAATGGTTCAGTGGTTCAGTGGCTCAGCCACTGAACCACTGTTGATGACACGGCGTCAATGAGAGCGGCCGGGACAGCGGCGGTGCTACGCGCTTTGACGTCGGTTCTTCGCGGTGCCGCCGCCGAACCGGGCGCGGCCCCGGTGACCGCCACGGCGGGCATTCGCAACTCCGCCGAGCAGACCGCCCGGCACGCGACGACGGAGATCCCGGACGCTGTGTGCTCGGTCCTCTCCATCGCAGCCGGCCGCGAGCGCCCCTGCAGCCCGAACTCCGCACGGCGCGGGTGAGGCCGCCCTCGTCGCGATGCGTTTCATGTGAGATGGATTCGTCCGGGGGGGCGGGCTCGGACGAATCGGCGCATCGTTTCCGGAAGAGGCGAACACCGAATGACCATGAAATGGCGGGCCGCCACACCTTTCCGCCGTGAACGGCCCGATCGGATCAGCCGGTGGACGACGGGCTCGTCGGCGAAACGGGACGCGTGTCCGCCGAATTGCCGCCGTCCGTCCCCGGCACCCGCCGCCGACCGGCAACCCGCCCGCTCCCGCACGGCGGTTGGGCCCGTGCCCCCGGTGTCCGAAGGCGCCGGCCACGGCCGGGCGGGCCCCTTGCGTGCACCTGTTCGACTGCCTCAGCGCCGAGCCTGCCGTGACCGACGGAGCCATGCCCCTATGTGACTCCTCCCCCCGGCTGAAGCCGGGGGCTTCTCGCTATGCCGGGTTGGCGTTGCGACGGACCAGCCCGGCCCGTAGAACGTTGGTGGCTCCCACTGTGTCGGCGTGCGCGTTGTGGCCGCAGGCGACGCAGTGGAACTTTTCCTGTGTGGGCCGGTTCTCCTTCGCCATGTGCCCGCATGCGGGGCAGGTGCGGGAGGTGTTGCGGGGGTCCACGGCGATCACTTCCCGTCCGGCGCTTTCAGCCCTGGCGTGCAGGATCGTCAGGAACACCCCCAACCGGCATCGCTGATCGACATGTTGAGCCCGGCCTTGACGGCAGCCCCCGTTGGACAAGAAGGCGCCCGGCCGGCCGGGGCCGGGCTTCGGCGCGGGGGCCTTGCTCATGCTGCGGATCCTGAGGTCTTCGTGCGCGATGAAGTCATGCGCGCGGACCAGACCGAGCGCGGTCTTGTGTGCGTGGTCGAGCCGCCGGCGACGCACCGTGCCGTGGAACTGAGCGACCTTCTCCACCGCGCGCTGATGGCTGGCGGTACGGTCCTTCGCCGTACGTCGCGGGAACCGGGACAGTGCCCGCTGCGCTGCCTGGCGCTTCTGGGTTGCCCGTCGGCCGTGGCGCGGGTTGGGCACGAACCCGCCATTGGAGTCGGCGAGGAAGTTCGCGCTGCCCAGGTCGATCCCGACCACGGAGCCGGTCGCGGGCAGCGGCTCCGGCTGGTCCTGCTCGGCACTCAGCACGACGAACCACTTACGGCCCTCACGCTTGACCGACACGGTCTTGACCCGGCCGGCCACGGCGCGGTGCCGGTTGACCCTGACGTGGCCGACGCCCTGGAAGCGGAGGCGGGTAACGGGGTCGTGCGGGGCGGAGTCCCACGGGCAGCCGTCCCCGTCCTTGGGAAAGTCCACCGTGTCGAACCAGGTCACCCCACGGAAACGCGGGTAGCCCGGGACTGTCGCCGGACTTGGCCCGGCGGAAAAACGCCTGCATCGCCTTGTCGAGACGGCGCAGCGTCGCCCGCTGCGAGGAGAACGACCAGCGGCCCTGACGCTCCGGGTCGAACGCCCTGATCCCCTTGAGCTGCGCGGACTGGTCCCCGTACCTGACGCTCGTCTTCGAGCTGTGGCGATAGGCGTCGCGGCGTTCCTGCAACGCCCCGTTGTAGAGGGAGCAGTGATCCCGCAGCATCTCAGACAGCGCCTGCTCCTGACGGAACGGTGGGCCGCATGAGGAACTTGTACGCACGGATCACCCCAACACCCGCCCCCTCCGGTCGAGTTCACCCAATCCTATTACATTTGCACATTTGGCGTATGTCATCACGCTGGGAACCGGATCCCGATATCCGTCGGGGAAACCACGTCATCTATAACCTCCATGCACACTTGGTGTTCGTCACCAAGTACCGGCGTGAAGTCTTCAACGGCGACATGCTGACACGCTGCGAGACGATCATGCGGGACGTATGCGAGAGGTTCGGCGCACAGCTGCGGGAGTTCAACGGCGAAGGCGATCACGTCCACCTGCTCGTCCACTACCCGCCGAAAATCGCCCTGTCCAAACTCGTCAACTCCCTCAAGGGCGTCAGCTCCCGCTACCTACGCGCGGAGTACAGCGGCCGGATCAACCGGATCGGCGCCGGGCCCGTGTTCTGGTCCCCGTCCTACTTCGCGGGCTCCTGCGGCGGCGCACCGCTGAGCATCGTCAAGGACTACATCGACAGCCAGAAGCGCCCAGCCTGACCGCCACCCCGCAGACCCAGAGAACTCCGGCGCTTCGCGCCTCCAGACCGAGGACCGCATTCCCGCCCGGCCTCAAGGCCCCGATTCCCTGCGAAGAACAAGGGATGGCATCCAAGATCCCAGGTGGGCGCATCGTCGGCGTCGGCATCGTCACTCGTTCGAGTTGCATGCTCACAGCGCGAAACATAACGTTACGGGCAGTAATAGGCCTGTCGCGTGGCATGAGCGCCTAGGTGCCGTGCGACTCCACGCTCGATTCGGTACACCTTTGGTGCAGCCTCGGTGTGCGCACGATTCATGTCCGCGCCGGCGAGTGGAAGTCTCATCGAGGAAGCGCTCCTTCTGCACACTCTGCGACTCCGGACGCAGGAATTCAGGGAGATCCGTCATGCCCGATTTTCTCCGTTCGTATTCCCGTCGGAATTTCATCTCCACATCGGCGACCGTCGCGACCGTGGCGGCGACAGGGGCTTTCGGTCTGCGAGCCTGGGGGGAATCCGGAAAGCCGGTGTCGGCAAGTGAGAGGCAAAGCATCCGCCCGTTCCGCGTGCATATTCCGGAGCAGGATCTGACTGATCTTCGTCGACGCATCAAGGCGACACGATGGCCCGACCGGGAAACCGTCCGCGATCAGTCCCAGGGTGTCCAGCTGGCCACGATGAAGGAACTCACCCACTACTGGGGAACGACGTACAACTGGCGGAACATCGAGGAGACACTCAACTCTCTGCCGATGTACATAACAGAGATCGACGGACTCGACATACAGTTCATCCACGTCCGCTCCCGCCACGCGGATGCCTTGCCGATCATCTTGACCCATGGCTGGCCCGGCTCCATTCTGGAGTTCTTGAAGGTCATCGGGCCGCTCAGCAACCCCACGGCCCACGGGGGCCGCGCCGAGGACGCCTTTCACCTCGTCATACCGTCGATGCCTGGCTACGGCTTCTCGGAACGGCCGACGACCACCGGGTGGAACCCCGACCGCATCGCTCGCGCCTGGGCCGTGCTGATGGAGCGTCTGGGGTACGAGCACTACGTTTCCCAGGGCGGGGACTGGGGTGCTGTGATTTCGGACAAGATGGCCGTACAGAAACCCCCCGGGCTGCTCGGAATCCACGTCAACTTCCCGGCCACCGTGCCGCCGGACATCGCGAAGAAGCTCGCCTGCGGTGACCCCGTACCCGCCGGTCTCAGCCCCGACGAGAAGGCCGCCTACAACCAGCTGGCCGCCTTCTACAAAACTGGATCCGGCTACTCGGCCATGATGGTCACCCGTCCGCAGACCGAGGGATACGGACTGACGGACTCGCCCGCCGGATTGGCCGCCTGGATGTACGACAAGTTCGCGGCCTGGACCTACAGCGGCGGCCACCCCGAGCGCGTACTCACCAAGGACGAGATGCTCAACGACATCACCCTGTACTGGGTGACGAACACCGCGGTCTCCTCGTCGCGTCTTTACTGGGAGAACAACGCCAACAACTTCAACGCCGTGTCCGTGTCCATCCCGGCCGCCATCACGGTGTTCCCCGGCGAGATCTACCAGGCCCCGCGCAGCTGGGCGTCACGCGCTTACCACGACCTCTTCTATTACCACAAGGCCCGTAGCGGCGGCCACTTCGCGGCCTGGGAGGTCCCGGGCATCTTCACAGACGAACTCCGGGCCGCATTCTCGTCACTGCGCAACTCCCAGAGAAAAGCAGGAAAGTAGGCTGTCGACAGAAGTCGCCTTTCGACGAGCGGTCGACGATCACTGAGGTCTTCTCGGCAACGTGATAGTTGCGGTGTGTGACGGGGTGCGGGTGCCCGCTCGCGGTTTAGCTCTGCGGTGCCAGGGTGCGCAGGACGCAGAACTCGTTGCCCTCGGGGTCTGCCATGACCACCCAGTTTCGCTCTGAGCCCTGGCCCACATCCGTCGTGGTGGCGCCGAGGCCGAGCAATCTGGTCACCTCGTCCTCGGTGCTGCCGTC
>NZ_JAGXJM010000005.1:0-383990 GCF_019091445.1 Streptomyces sp. GbtcB7 | reverse complement strand
ACATCCCCGCCTGGCACGAAGTCCTCAACACCGACGCCGCCCGCTACGGCGGCAGCGACATCCACAACCCCCACCCCCGGGCCCACGACGGCGGCCTGCGCCTGACGCTCCCGCCCCTGGCCACCATCTGGCTCCGCCCCTCCTGACGCGCTCTCGCCCCCGCGCCAGGGGCGGCGGGGGCGAAGAAACCGGTCAGGGAGCGGTCGGCTTGCCCGCCGTGCCGATCCAGGTGTGGAACAGCGCGCCGAGATCCTTCCCGGACAACCGCTCGGAGAGGCGAATGAACTGGGCGGTGGTGCCATGGCCGCCACGGTGCTCAGTGGCCCAGGTCCGCAGGATGCGGAAGAACACCCCGTCCCCCACAGCCGTACGCAGCTTCTGCAGAGCCATCGCACCCCGCGCGTACACGGGCGTGTCGAAGATGTGCGCCCCACTCCCGGGATCCGCCGGCGGAAACGCCCACAGACCGCTGCCGGCAGGACTGGCGTACAGGGAGTCGAACGTCTGCTGCGCCGTCTTCCCACCGTGCTGCTCGGCGTACAGCCACTCGGCATACGTCGCGAAGCCCTCGTTGAGCCAGATGTCCTTCCACGCGGTGAGACTGACGGAGTCCCCGAACCACTGGTGCGCGCTTTCGTGGACGAGGGTGCTCAGGTCGGGCGCGGAGTCATAGACGGGACGCGTCTGGGTCTCCAGCGCGTATCCGACCTGCGGAGCCCGGTCGACGATGGCCCCGGCGGCCCGGAAGGGGTAGGGCCCGAAGACACCGCTCTCCCACGCCAGCACGGACGGCAGCTTCTTCAGTACGGGCGCCGCGGCGGTCGCCTCACGGGGGTCGACGGCGTTGTAGACCTTGAGTCCGTCGCGGGTGGTGTACTGCTCGACCTTGAACTTGCCGACCGTCGCCGTGGCGAGGTAGGCCGCCATCGGCTCGGACTGCCGCCAGCGGAACGTCGTACGGCCGTGGCTGGTCGACTGTCCGCGGAGGATTCCGTTGGCCACGGCGGTGTGTCCCTTGGGGACGGTGATGGTGAAGTCGTAGGAGGCCTTGTCCTTGGGGTGGCTGTTGGCGGGGAACCACGTCATGGCGCCCTGCGGTTCGCCGGCCACGAACGCGCCGTCGTCGGTGGGGATCCACCCATCCGAGGAACCGTCCGGGTCGGTGGCCGGCTTGGGCGTGCCCGAGTAGGTGACGGTGACTCGGAATTCCTGGTTCCGCCGGAGGGAGTGGCGGGGGGTGACCACCAGTTCCTGGCCGTCACGCCGGTAGGACGCCTTGGCGTGGTCGACGGTGACGCCGGTGACCTTCAGCCCTTTGAGGTCGAGGTCGAAGCGGGTCAGTCGCTGGGTGGCCCGGGCGGTGATGACCGCTTTGCCGTCGAGGTGGCGGCTCTGGGGGTCGTAGCCGAGGGTCAGGTCGTAGTGCCGGACGTCGTAGCCGCCGTTGCCCGAGAGCGGGAAGTACGCGTCCCCCGCACCGGACGAGCCCACCGTACCGGCCGCCGCCGGGCCCGCCGCGACGAGCAGGGCCGCGACGGCGACGGGAACCGCGGCCACAACTGCCTCCCTTCGAAGGACAGTTGTGCGTCTGGTGGTCTGATGCGGACGTGGCGTCACGTTGGCTCCTCCGGTGCGACGGCAATCAGGTGATCAGGGGATCAAGTGATCAATGACGCACAGCCTATGAGCCCCGCGGGCCGGTGACCCTCATCATCTGGTCAAGTCACGGCCGGGGGCGGTGCACACGCACCGTCGTACAGGAGGGACCCGGCAGGAAGTTCGAGGCCACGCCCGGATCAGCGGGCCAGGCGGCCCAGCAGGGACGAGGCGGACAGGATGCCGAGGACCGCGGCCAGGGCGAGCACCCCGTAATCGAGGGCCAGGTGGGCGTGTGTGCCGAGCAGCAGGCCGCGCAGCGCGTCCACCTGGTAGCTCAACGGGTTGACCTTGCTGATGGCCTGGAGCCAGCCGGGCATGACCGCCACCGGATAGAGGGCGTTGGAGCCGAAGAACAGCGGCATCGTGATGGCCTGGCCGATGCCCATCAGCCGGTCCCGGGTGAGCACGATGCCCGCGATGGTCATCGAGAGACAGGAGAAGAAGGCGGAGCCCAGGACGACGGCCACCGCCACGCCCAGCAGACGGAGCGGGTTCCAGGTCATCGCGACCCCGAGCAGCGCCGCGATGACGACGACCACCACCGCCTGGATCAGCGCCTTGACCCCGGCGGCGAAGGCCTTGCCGGTGATGAGTGCCGAGCGCGGGGTCGGGGTGACGAGCAGTTTGGTGAGGATCCCGGCGTCCCGCTCCCAGATGATCATGATGCCGTAGAAGATGGCGATGAACATCGCGGACTGGGCGATGATGCCGGGCGCCAGATAGTCGAGATAGGGGATGCCGCCGGTGGGTATCGCCCTGATCCGGGTGAAGGTCTCGCCGAAGATCAGCAGCCAGAGCGCCGGCTGGACCGCCCTGGTGTACAGCTCGGTGCGGTCGTGGCGCAGCTTCTGCAGTTCGACCGCGCACATCGCGCCGACCCGGGCGGGCAGCACCCGCCAGCCGGTACGGGCCCGTGGTGGGACGACGAGCAGGTCGAGGCCGCCCGGGTGGATGCGCTCAGCCGACACGGGACGCTGTACGACGGGTGCTTCGGACATCGCTGAAGTCTCCTGACTGTTCGTCAAGGCCGCTGTCGGCGATGTCGCGGAAGACGTCCTCCAGCGTGGGCAGTTCACCGTTCTTCCCCGCGCCGCGCCGCTCACCGAGGCCCCTGCGCAGCTCGTCGGGGGTGCCCAGGGCACGGACGCGGCCGCGGTGCATCAGCGCGACCCGGTCGCAGTACTGGTCGGCCTCGTCCATGTAGTGGGTCGTCACGAGGACGGTCATTCCGGTGGCGGCGCGTACGGCGTTGATGTGCTCCCACACGCTGGTGCGGGCGATCGGGTCGAGGCCGATGGTCGGTTCGTCGAGGATCAGCAGCCGGGGTGCGCTCACCAGTGCCTGGGCGAGTTCGAGGCGGCGGACCATGCCGCCGGAGTACGTCTTGGCGAGCCGGTCGGCCGCGTCGGTGAGGTCGACCGCCGCGAGCGCCTGCTCGACGCGTGCCGCGCGCTCCTTGCGGGCGACGTCGAAGACGCGGGCGAACAAAACCACGTTCTCCCGGCCGGTGAGCCCCGCGTCGGCGGACAACTGCTGCGGTACGTAGCCCAGCAGGCGGCGTACCGCCATGCGTTCGCGGGTGGCGTCGTGCCCGAAGACGCGGACCATGCCGGTGGGGACCGGCAGGAGTGTGGTGATGCAGCGGATCGCGGTGGTCTTGCCCGCGCCGTTGGGCCCGAGCAGTCCGAAGACCTCTCCGTCGTGGACGGAGAGGTCGAGGCCGTCGACCGCGGTGGTCTCACCGAAGGCGTAGACGAGCCCGGCGCAGCTGACGGCCTCCGTGCCGGCATCCGCCACCGCCACGGTCTCCGTGTCCGTCGCCGTTTCCCTCTCCGTCTCCGTCTTCCCGGTGGGGTCTCCCCCGCCCGTCGGGTTCCGCGTCATGTCTCCTCGGCCTCCTCGTGCAGGTTCACCGCCAGCTTGCGGAGGGCCGGAAGGGCCGCCTCCAGGGCCGCGCGTTCGGCCTCGTCGAGACGGGCCACCTGGCGGCGTACGAGAGCCGTGCGCCGCTCGCGCCAGTCGCGCAGTCGTGCGTCCGCCGCCGGTGTGGGCAGCAGGCGTGCCGCCCGCCGGTCGGCCGGGTCCGTCTGGCGGTTCAGATAGCCGTCCCGGGCCAGTTGGTTGACCAGCGTCGAGACCGAATTGCCCGCCAGGTAGAGCTCCTTGGCGGCCTCCGACACACCGATGCCGGGGCGGGCCACGACCAGCCGCAGCAGCTCGACCTCCGCGCCGCGCAGCCGCGGCGCGGTCGTGCCACTGCGCAGTCGGCGCCGGATCAGTCGCTGCACTCCGGCCAGGGCGTCTGCCAGTGCCTCGGGAAAGCTCTCGGACTCCACCTTCCGAGAATAGCTCTGTATCAGAGGTAACGAGGGAAAGGGAGGGTCAAGAACCGCTCACCGGCAGGCCCGCCTGCCGGGCCGCGGCGCACCGCACCCCCTGGTGGAGAGCCCAGCCCGCGTGATGGAGTCTCCCCAGCCCACTCCGGGCGCCAGGACAAGGAGACCTCCGTGACCGCGATCGAGACCGATGCCACGCTGCCGTGGCCCCATCCCCCGGTGAAGGTCGGACTGGTCGGTGCCGGGCCCTGGGCACGGGCCGTGCACGCGCGCGTGCTCGCCGCCGGGCCCGAGACACGGCTGACCGCGGTGTGGGCGCGACGCGCCGAGGCGGCCCGGGAGACGGCCGAGCCCCACGGGGCCGCGGCGGTCACGCGTTTCGAGGAGCTGCTCGACGGCTGCGAGGCGGTCGCGTTCGCCGTTCCGCCCGCGGTGCAGGCGGAACTCGCTCCGCTGGCCGCGAAGGCGGGCAAGGCACTGCTCCTGGAGAAGCCGCTCGGTGTGGATCTGGCGTCGGCGCGGCGCCTCGCCGACGCCGTCGACGAGGCCGGGGTCGTCTCCCAGCTCGTTCTGACCAACCGCTACCACCCGGCCACCCGGGAGTTCCTGAGCAGAGCGCGGGAGCTGGAGATCACGGGGGCCCGTTCGTGTCTCCTGCACGGGGCGTTCCTGGGCGGCGAGTTCGCGACCACCTGGCGGCTCGAGCACGGCGCCCTGCTCGACCTGGGTCCCCATCTTCTGGATCTCCTGGACGCCGCCGTCGGACAGATCGTCCGGGTCCGCGGCACCGGTGACCCCCGCCGCTGGATCGAGCTGACCTGCGAGCACGCCAATGGTGTCGTCAGTCAGGCCTCACTGTCCGGATCGGTCCACGTCGAGCACGGCAACACGCGTATCGAACTCTTCGGTCCGCAGGCCCCGCTGGTGTACGACGCCACCGAACTCGACCACGAGGAGACCTGGCCGGTGCTGCGCCGGGACTTCGCCACGGCCGTACGCACCGGGGTGTCCGGCGAGCTCGACGCCCATCGGGGACTTCACCTCCAGACGCTGATGGCGCAGGCCTCGGAGAGCTGACGCCCGGCACGGAAGGTCACGTGTAGCGTCGCAGCGCCGGCGCCGCGACGGCCAGGATCGCCATGGCGACGACCACCAGCAGTCCGCCGCCCGCGACGGCGGCGCGGGCGCCCAGGACGGAGCCGGCCGTTCCGTGCAGGACGTCGGCCAGCCGCGGGCCGCCCGCGACCACCACGGTGAACACGCCCTGCATCCGGCCGCGCATCTCGTCCGTGGCGGCCGACAGCAGGATCGCGCCGCGGAAGACCATGGAGACCATGTCGGCGACCCCGGCGGCGGCGAGGAACGCCACGGCCACCCAAAGGCTGGTGCTCAGGCCGAAGCCGGTGATCGCCGCTCCCCAGGCCATCACCGCGGCGATCACCATGAGCCCGTGCCGACGGGCCCGGGAGAACGTGCCCGACATCAGTCCGCCGATCACCGCGCCGATCGGGATCGCCGCGAACAGCAGGCCGAGCGCGAGCCCTTCCCCATAGGGCGCGTAGGTTTCGGCGGCCAGCTGCGGGAACAGGGCCCGGGGCATGCCGAGGACCATGGCGATGATGTCGGCGAGGAAGGACAGCAGCAGCACCTTGTGCAGCGCGATGTACCGGAAGCCTGCGGCGACCTCCCGCCAGCCCGCCCGTTTGGCCGCGGAGCCCGTCAGGGGCGGCAGTGCGGGCAGCCGCATCACGGCCCACACGGTGACGCACAGCGCCAGGGCGTCGATCAGATAGAGCTCGTCCAGGCCGATAACGGGGATCAATGCACCCGCGAGCAGTGGCCCCGCCACCAGGCCCGTCTGCATGACGGTCGAACCGAGCGCGTTCGCCGCGGGCAGTTCGTCCTCGGGGACGAGCCGGGCGATGGAGGCGTTGCGGGCCGGGGAGTTCAGTCCGAAGAAGGCCTGCTGGAGGGCGAGCAGCGCCATCAGGACGAACACCGAATCGAGTCCGACGACGGCCTGTATCCAGAACAGCACCGAGGTGACGGCTATGCCGGTGTTGGTGATGAGGAGCAGCTTGCGCCGGTCCATGCTGTCGGCGACCGCGCCGCCCCACAGCGCGAAGACCACGAGCGGCAGCAGTCCGGCCAGGCTCGCGTAGCCGACCCAGGCCGAGGAGCCGGTGATGTCGTAGATCTGCTTGGGCACGGCGACGGCGGTGAGCTGGCTGCCCACCGCCGTGACGATGGTGGAGGACCAGAGCCTGCGGTACGCGGGGCGGCGCAGCGGGCGGGTGTCCATCGCCCAGCGGCGCCAGCCGGTGCGGTCCGCTCCCGCCGCCTCGTCGTGTTCGGCGGATCCGGCCGCCGAACCGCTCCCGGCCCCGCCGTCCGTCCCTCGGTCGATCCCACCGTCCGTCCCGCCGTCCGCCCCGTCCGTACTGCTCCTGCTCGTGTCCACGACCGTCCTGGCTGCTCGATACATCTTTCAGTTGTCAGGGTTCACTATCGCGTACGCCGTCTCAGGCGTCGGCGATCAGCAGGGTGCCCATGGTGATCATCGTCGCGGCGACCACACCGTCCAGGACCCGCCACGACGACGGCCGGGCGAGGAAGCGGCCGAGCAGCCGGGCGCCGAAACCCAGCGCGGCGAACCAGCACAGGCTGGCCAGGGCGGCCCCGAGCCCGAAGGTCCAGCGCAGCGGGCCGCGGTCGGCCGCGAGGGAGCCGAGCAGGAACACGGTGTCGAGATAGACGTGCGGGTTGAGCCAGGTCATCGCCAGACAGGCGAGGACGATCTGCCGCCGGGAGCCCGCCGTACCGGCCGCAGCCTCCAGCGCCGAGGGCCGCAGCACCCGCCGTGCGGCCAGGATTCCGTAGCTGAGGAGGAATCCGCCCCCGATCACTCCGACCGCCGTGAGCGCCTCGGGCCGGGCCACGACCACCGCGCCGACCCCGCCGACGCCCAGCGCGATGAGCAGCGCGTCGGACACCGCGCAGATGCCCACCACCGCCAGGACCGCTTCGCGGCGGATCCCCTGGCGCAGTACGAAGGCGTTCTGGGCGCCGATGGCGACGATGAGGGTGAGGCCGGTGCCGAACCCGGCGGCTGCGGCGGTCAGAGCGTTGTTCATGCCAGAGACGCTAGGAACACGGCCGTCAAGAGTACAGCTAAAGATTCTTACGTATCATTAGCGCCTGTGATGACGGATCTCCCTCTCGACCAGGTACGCACCTTGCTCGCGGTGGTCGACGAGGGCACCTTCGACGCGGCGGCCGCCGCTCTGCATGTGACGCCCTCGGCGGTCAGCCAGCGTGTCAAGGCACTCGAACAGCGCACCGGCCGGGTCCTGCTGATGCGGACGAAGCCGGTGCGTGCGACCGAGTCCGGCGAGGTCGTCGTGCGGTTCGCGCGCCGGCTGGCCCGGCTGGAGCGCGACGCCCGTACCGAGCTCGGCATGAGCGAGGCCGGGGAGCCGACGCGGCTGTCGATCGCGGTGAACGCCGACTCGCTGGCGACCTGGTTCCTGCCCGCGCTCACCCGCGTACCGCGCGAGCTGCGGCTCTGTTTCGAACTGCGCCGTGAGGACGAGGACCACACGGCCGCCCTGCTGCGCGAGGGGGTGGTGATGGCGGCGGTGACCTCGTGGCCGGACCCGGTGGCGGGCTGTTCCGTGCGCGCCCTGGGCCGCATGCGCTACCTCGCGGTGGCCGGGCCGGACTTCGCCGGGCGGTGGCTCGGCGCGGGAACGGACGCGGCGCCGGACGAGCTGATCGCCGACGCTCCGGTGGTGGCCTTCGACCGGAACGACGATCTCCAGGACGAGTTCGTCCGGGGCCTTGGGGGCGGTCCCGGAGCGAGCGCGCTGCGGCACTTCATGCCCACCTCGGAGGGGTTCGTGGACGCCGTCGTCGCCGGACTGGGCTGGGGCATGGTGCCCGAGGTGCAGGCCGAACCGCTGCTGCGGGCCGGACGGCTGGTCCACCTCGCGCCGGACCGGATCGTCGACGTACCGCTCTTCTGGCAGCAGTGGAAACTCGACTTCCCGGCCCTCGCGGCGGTGGCCGAGGCCGTGACGGCCGTCGCCGCGGAGACCTTGAGACGCTGAGCACCGAAATGCCCGGACTCGCACACGCCGAGACCCAAGGGCGCCGTGGAGCAACATCTGCGCGGGGCTCCTGAACGGGGCGCGGGCGCGGTATCTTCGCGCTGGGCGACGCTGAGTACGGCCGTACACGGCCGGATGCGGCCGAGTGCAACTCCAAGCGACCATCACGGCTGGCGTCGAGGTGCGGGTGGGTACCCGTAAGGCGCATTCTTGCTGTGGAAACCCCCTGACGGCGGGCGGACGAGGGCAGACCGATGACTGGGAGCGCCGAGCGTGAGGACCAGGCGCTGAATAGCCTGGCCGCCCTGCTCAGCGGGTCCGTTGCGGACGCGATCCGGGCGGCCCGCGGCTTCGCGGGGGGTGTGTATCTGCGCTCCAGCACCCCCGAACTGCTGCGGCTGGCCGTGCTGGCCGGGTTGCCGGGACAGTTGTTCCGTCCCTGGTGGCGCATGCCACTGGGCCGGCCGTTCCCGGCCGCCGACGCGCATCGGCTGGGCGTGGAGGTGCTGCTCACCGACGCCACCGAGACGATGCGCCGCTACCCGCAGCTCGCGGCGGGGCTGCCGTTCCAGTTCGGTTCGTTGTACGTCCCCGTCGTGGGCGCCTCCTCGTCCTTCGGGGTCCTGACGGTGCTGCGTCCCTCGGCCTCGGACGCCACGGACGTACTGCCGGACCGTGACCGGATGACGGCGGTGGCGGAGAACCTGGGGACGGCTCTGTCGGTCCTGGAGAAGGACGGCGCCGAGGTCGTCTGGGACGGGGAGCCGATGTGCGTACGGCCGCCCGTCGAGGGGCTGCCGCGTCGCTATGTCGGCCGGTTCACCTGGGACCCGGTCACGGGCGAGGTCACCGGGGACGACGCGCTGTGGGCCCTGCTCGGCACCGGCGCCGGTGTCTTTCCCTGGACGCCGCAGGCGCTCACCCACATGCTGGCCCTCGACGATCCGCACATGCTGCTGGCCGCGCTGCACGAGACCGCGGCGGGGCGTCCCCCGGCCCACCCGCTGCCCGTGCACACGGTCAACGGCGGGCTGCGGCTGCTGGAGTTGTGGACCTCGGGCAACGCGCTCGTGCCGCCGTACGCGGTCGGCGGAGCGGTGGTCGATCCGGGCCCGGGCTCGGCGGCGGACGGCGCCGCGGACCTGCTCCCCGAGGGCGTGTTCGCACTGGACCGGCTCGGGCTGATCACCTACGTCAATCCGCGCGCCGCCGAGCTCCTCGGCCGGCCGCGGCCGGAACTCCTGGGGCGACCGCTGTGGCAGGCCGTGCCCTGGCTGAACCAGCCGTCCTACGAGGATCATCTGCGCGGCGCGCTGCTGTCACCGGAGCCGGTGCACTTCCAGGTCGCCCGCCCGAGCGGGGACCGCCGGACACCCGCGGCGGCCCACGGCGACACCTGGCTGACGATGTCCGTGTATCCCGGCCCCGGCAGTCTGACCTGCAAGCTGATCCCCATGGGGCGGGTCGCCGACACCACGGAGGCCCCCGAGGCCGCACCGCTCCACGGCCGGCCCGTGGCGGACGGGTCCGGCATCGCCGAGCCCGCTACCGCCATCACCACGACGGCGCTGTACCGGCCCGTCGTCCTGGCCATGGCCCTGACCGAGGCCGTGACGGCCCGGCAGGTGTCCGAGACCGTGATGCGGGAGCTGCTGCCCGCGTTCGGCGGACGGCGCCTGGCCATCTACCTGTTGCAGGACCGGCGCCTGTACCTGGCCTGGGAGACCGGCTTCCCGCAGGGGTTCCTCGCGCCGTTCGACGGGGTGGGACTGGACGCCAAGCTGCCCGGGGTGGAGACGCTCACCACCGGCCGCCCGCTGTTCTTCGAGTCGATGCCCCAACTGGCCGCCGCCTACCCCGGCATCCCGCTGGACGCGAAGGAGGGTGCCCGGGCCTTCCTGCCGCTGATCGCCTCGGGGCGGCCGGTCGGTTCCTGCATCCTCGGCTTCGACCGGCCGCGCGACTTCAGCACGGAGGAACGTTCCGTACTGACGGCGCTCACCGGACTCATCGCGCAGGCCCTGGAGAGGGCACGGCGCTACGACTCCGAGGCCGCCCTCGCCCGTGGCCTCCAGGAGGCGCTGCTCCCGCACCGGCTGTCGTCGCACCCGCAGGTGGAGACGGCCGGGCGCTATCTGTCCGGCACCAAGGGGATGGACGTGGGCGGCGACTGGTACGACGTCGTGGAGGCCGGTGACGCGCTGGCCCTGGTCATCGGCGACGTCCAGGGCCATGGCGTCCAGGCGGCGGCCACCATGGGCCAACTACGCAGCGCGGTACGGGCGTTCGCGCTCAGCGACCACCCTCCGGACGTGGTGATGAGCCATACCAACCGGCTGCTCATCGACCTCGACCCGGGCCAGTTCGCCAGTTGCTGCTACGTCAGGCTGGACCCGGTGACCGGAGTCGCCCGGGCCGCCCGCGCCGGGCACCCGCAGCCCCTGCTGCGCCGCCCCGACGGCCGCACCGAGCTCCTCGACCTGCCCGGTGGCGTGGTGCTCGGCGTGGCCCCGCGGGCCCGCTACCCGGTGACGGACCTGCTGCTGGAACCCGACGCCGTGCTGGCCCTCTACACGGACGGTCTGGTCGAGCGCCCCGGGGCCGACATCGACGACGGGATCGAGAAGATCCGCGCGACGCTGTCCCGCGCGGGCACCCCGCACGCCCGGCCCGGCGCCTCCTCCCTGTCCGGCACCGCGGACCTGCTGACCGAGGAGGCCCGGCAGGCCACCGAGCGCCCCGACGACATCGCACTCCTGCTCACCACCCGCCGCTCCACCCGCAAGGTCCGCCACTGACCCGCCGAACTCACCAGCCTGCTCCCTCGACAGCAATGGTTCAGGACCTTCGTGCCCGTGCCCTGAACGGCGACGTGATGGGCGCCCCACCACCGTCGGAAGTCGGGGTCCTGAAGTGACAGCTCGCCCGCTTCAACGCAAGGCCTTGAACGGTCCTTCCAGAGCCGCCCACTGCAACAGCATGATCGTCTTGGCGTCGGCGATCTCCCCGGAGCGGATCATGGCCAGTGCGGTACGGAAGGGCAGTTCGACGATCTCGATGTCCTCGCCCTCCTCGTCGAGGCCGCCGCCTTCGTGGGTGCGGGTGGACGGGCCGTAGGTGGCGGCGTAGAAGCTGACCCGCTCGGTGACCGAACCCGGGCTCATGTAGACGTCGAAGACGTGCTGCACGTCGCCGACGGTGTGCCCGGTCTCCTCGATGACCTCGCGCCGTACGGCGACTTCGGGATGCTCGTCGTCCTCGTCGAGCAGGCCGCCCGGGGTCTCGACCAGCATGCCGTCGGGGTGGCCGTTGGTGTACACGGGGTAGCGGAACTGCCTGGTCAGCAGCACGGTTTCGCGCTCGGCGTCGTACAGCAGGAGGGTGGCTCCGTTGCCGCGGTCGTGCGTCTCGCGTTCCTGGGTGCTCCAGGTGCCGTCGGCGTGCCGGAAGTCGAAGGTGGTGGTGCGCTCCACGTACCAGTGGCTGGACAGGAGGGTGACTTCGCGGACCTTGACCCGGGGGTTGCCGGTCAGATCGCGGCCGACGCGGTCGAGTCCGGTACGGCCCCGGCGGTCCGGGGTGTCGATTCCTGCGGTCATCGTGTGCGGGCCGGGCGGAGGCGGGAGAAGTGGTTCATGACCACTGTCTACCATCCCGGCCCGAACATCGAGGCCACAGCGGGGCTTCGCCCGTCTAGGCTCACGGCATGGAACAGACGGAGATCATCCTGCGCGCCATCGGCGTGCTCACCGAGACCAACGCGATGGTGCGCAGGATCGCCCAGGACGAGAACGCCGAGGTCGACTCGGCCGAGACCCAACTGGGCGCGCTCGTCACGGAGGTGTTCCCCAGGGTGGAGGTGCCAGGGGACGCCGGTCCCGCGGAGGCCGGGCAGGCCGTCGCGGACGCCTACCTCCCCGCCACCATCTCGCTCGTGGGCGCCTTCGCGTTCCTCTTCTCCGAACTCGCCGACCTCCACGACTCCGGACGCACCGACGTCAAGACGGCCGACCTGCTCCAGGACCTCGCCCTGCGCATGTCGAGGGCCGACAACACCTAGGACCTGCCAGGGCTGTCCCCATCCCGGGGCTGAGGCCGGCGCGAGGGTTTGCGGGCCCGGGCGTTCCTCGGTGCGGAACGCCCGGGCGCCGGTCAACTCTTCTGCTCCACGCGCACCCAGTCGACCTCGGCCCGCACTCCCCCGGCCGCGACCCGGTCGACACTTGACTGCGGCAGCCCCCAGTACGGAGTGGTGACCTTGTTCCATCCCGCGGGGTAGGCGCCGCCCAGGGCGAGGTTGAGGATGACGTACTGGCTGTGGTCGAAGACCCATTGGCCGCGGGTCGATTCCAGCTTGTTGCGCGTCGTCTCCTGGACCAGGGCGTCGTCGACGTAGAAGCGCATGGCAGTCGGTGTCCACTCCACGGCGTACGTGTGCCACTGGTCGGCACGGCCCCCCGCGGGGTAGGTCTGGCGGGCACCGATGTTGCCGTCGGCCGAGTAGCCGGGGCCGTGCAGGGCCGTGCTGGTCCAGTCCCCGTAGCCGATGTTCTCCATGATGTCCGTCTCGCCGGATGCCGGCCACGACACGGACGGGTCGTCGACGTTGCTGCCCAGCAGCCAGAACGCGGGCCAGAAGCCGTCGCCGACCGGCAGCTTCATCCGGGCGCTGACCCGGCCGTAGGTGAAGTCGAACTTGGTGTGGGTGTCGATCCGCCCGGAGGTGAGGTCGTAGGTCCCGCCCCCGGCCTGGGTGCAGCCCTTGCAGTACTTGGCCTTCAGGAGAAGGCTCCCGTTCTCGGTGCTGATGTTGTCGGTGTTGTCGACGTACGCCTGCGACTCCCCGTTGACCGGCCCCATCTCCTGTCCGGTTCTGACGACGCGCCACTTGGAGCGGTCGAGACTCGCGCCCGTGAAGTCGTCGAAGAACGTCGTCCGGTACGTGCCCGACTGTTCCCCGGGCAGTGCGGGATACGCGGCGGCGGCGCTGCCTCCCGTACCCCAGACCTGGAACTCGTAGAGGGAGTAGCCGAACTGGGCGGTCGCGGGCGCGGGGTTGTAGAAGGACCGGCGTTCCTTGCCGAGCATCCGTACATAGCGGCCGGTCGCGGGCTGCGGGAGGGTGACGGAGTCGTGGCGGCCCACCGCGTCCGCGGGGGACTTCACGTCGGCGCGGCGGGCGGCGACCTCGGCGGCCGACGGCTGGTAGACGGTGCGCCAGGTTCTGTTGTCGTCGGAGACCTGGATTTGGTAGTCGACCGCGTAGGCCGCCTCCCAGTACAGGTCGACGGTGTTGATGGTCGAGGTCGCGCCCAGGTCGACGGAGATCCACCGGTCGGCGTTCCAGTCACTGGACCAGCGGGTCGAGTCGGCCTTGAGGTCGGCCGGCCAGCCTCCGTCGGTCACGAACGCGGGTGAATTGCCCGCGTGCTGGTAGAGGTTGGAGTAGGCCGGGTGGTTCAGCGCGAGGTTGGTGCGGGTGGTCGAGGCCGGGGCCGGTTCGCCGCCGTAGACCTTGAACGCGTACAACGAGTAGCCGTACGCGGTGGCCCGTTCGACGCCGCGCAGCCGTACGTAGCGGCCGGTGACCTCCTGCGGATAGGTGTGGGCGGTGACCGAGCCTCCGGAGCCGCTGGTCTCGGTGAAGAACGGCGTCCAGTCGGTGCCGTTCCTGGACGCCTCCAGGACGTATCGCTTGCCGTAGGCGGCCTCCCAGTCCAGGACGACCCGGTCGATGCGGAGCGTGGCACCCAGGTCGATACGGATCCAGGCGTCGTCCGCGAACTGGCTCGACCAGCGGGTCGAGGCGTCGCCGTCGAAGGCGAGGCCCGGCGTGGTGCCGGGGTTCTCGCTGCCCGAGGCGGTCACGGCGCCGGGGTTCGCGGAGTAGGCGGCCGCGGCCCGGTCGGTGTCCCAGGTGGCGTCGGCGGCCGCGGCGACGTGCTCGGGCGCCGGGACGGCGAAGGCCGGTGCCGGCGAGAGCAGTGACAGGGTGGCGAGGGCGATCATCAGCGTGCGGTGGGTGCGGGATGGCATGCGGCTCTCCTGAGGGAGGTTGGGGGTGCCGGTTCCGTGCTGATGTGCGGGTTGGTCACGCGGTGACGTCGAGGTGCTCCGGCGCCGATCGAGCGCCGTTTCCTGAAGCGATCCGATCCCGAAGGCAGGCTCCGGAGCCTGCCGAACTCAGGCTCTAGAGCGCCGGCGTCGACCGGCGCGCGATCATGTGCGTGGGCAGGACGACGGGGGTGGTCGGCGGCTCCTGACCGGCGAGGCGGGCCAGGAGCAGGCGGGCGGCCGTCTCTCCCATCTCCCGCATGGGTTGGCGGACGGTGCTCAGTGAGGGCTCGGTGTGGCGGGCCACCGGGATGTCGTCGAAGCCGATCACCGCGATGTCCTCGGGCACCCGGATCCCGGCGTCCCGCAGGGCGCCCAGTGCGCCCACCGCGGCCAGGTCGTTGTGCGCGAAGACCGCGTCGAACTCCCGCCCCTCGGCGAGCAGTCGCCGCACCGTCGCACACGCGTCGGCCTCGGTGAAGTCGCCCTCGACGACGAGTTCGAGCCCCACGCCGTGCTCGGCGCAGGCGGCTCGGAACCCTGCGAGCCGGTCGCGTACACAGCCGAACCGCACGGGCCCGGTGAGGACCAGCGGCCTGCGCCGGCCCCCTGCCAGCAGGTGACGCGCGGCCGCCGCCCCGCCCTCGGTGTTGGCGGCCGTGACGGACGGGAACTCCGGGTGGTGGCCCCGGTCGTCGACGAGGACGACGGGCAGACCGTCGCGGTGCAGCGCCGTCAACATCTCGAGGGTGTTCTCCGGCTCCACCACGAGCAGCCCGTCGAAGGCGCGCGCCGACACCTGGCTGGTGAAGCGGGCGACGGACTCGGCGCCCCGGTTGCAGGTGAACAGCAGCAGCCCGAAGTCGGCGGCCTCCACCGTGTCGACGACGCCCTGCAGCACCTCGCCCATCCACGGCCAGGTCAGTGAGGGCACCAGCATGCCCACCGTCCGGCTGCTGCCGCGGGCCAGCCCGACGGCACCCGAACTGGGTACATAGCCCATGCGGTCGATGACCTCGCGGACGCGGGCGGCAGTCGACGCGTCGACCTCGCCACGGGTGTTCAGCACCCGCGACACGGTCGTCTTGCTCACGCCGGCCGCCTGGGCCACATCGGCGATGGTCACGGCCACAACTGCCTCCCGGCACACGGGGATCGCGGCTTCCCGCGCCATGGGTGGAACCGGTACCGGAAGCGGTACCGGAACCGGTTCCGGCGCTGGGCGGGGAGTCAACCGGACTGTCATGGTGCCGTCAATACTTCACGCCGAGATCGCCCGGGACGAACCTGGAGCCCGGCCTTGCCTTCGGAACTTGAACGCGCCCGAAGGCCCCGCCCGTGCCGGCGCGGGGTCAGCCCGTACCCCCGGGTCAGGAGTGCGGAACCACCGCCACCGGGCAGGGCGCGTGGTGCATCACCGCGTGGGTCACCGAACCGATCCGTGCCCCGACCGCCGAGTGGTGTGCGCGGCGACCGACGACCATGAGCTGGGCCCGGTCGGCCAGCGACAGCAGGACCTGCCCGGCGCTGCCCATCTCGACGTGCTGTGTGACGGGCACGTCGGGGAAGCGCGCCCGCCACGGCTGGAGCGCCTCGGCGAGCGCCTTCTTCTCGTACGGCTCCAGGCCGCCGGCCTCGTCCAGCAGCTTCAGCGAGCCGGGGCTGTAGGCGAACACCGGCGGCAGGCTCCACGCCCGTACGGCGCGCACCCCGGCACCACGCGCCGCCGCGGTCTCGAAGGCGAACCGAAGGCCGGCCGCGCTGTCGTCCGGACCGCCCTGCTGGCCCACGACGATCTCCCGGCCGCCCGCTTCGGACGCGGCGCGGTCACCGGCCCGCACCAGGACGACCGGGCACGGGGCCTCGGCGATCACCTGTTGGCCGACGGAACCGAGCAGGAAGCCGACGATCGTGCCGTGCCCACGGGATCCGAGGACCAGCGTCCGGGCCGCCGCGGCCTCGGCCAGCAGCGAGTCGACGGCGCCGCCGTCCAGTACCTCGGTCGTCACCGGCAGGTCCGGGTGCCGGTCGGTGACGGTGCGGGCCGCGTCCTCGGCCATGTCCCGTGCCCAGCGCGCCTGCTCGTCCCGGTCTGCGCCGCCGAGCAGTTCGTGGTGGGACCACTGCCAGGCGTACACCGCGCGCAGGGGCAGCCCGCGGCGGACGGCTTCCCTGCCCGCCCAGGCCAGCGCGGCCCGGCTCTCGGGGGATCCGTCCACGCCCACGGTGAT
This sequence comes from Streptomyces sp. GbtcB7, assembly GCF_019091445.1. Classification (NCBI taxonomy): domain Bacteria; kingdom Bacillati; phylum Actinomycetota; class Actinomycetes; order Kitasatosporales; family Streptomycetaceae; genus Streptomyces; species Streptomyces sp. GbtcB7. The sequence goes on along the minus strand of NZ_JAGXJM010000005.1, from coordinate 367,601 downwards.
CCTGTCGGTCATGCGCCTGCCTCTCCGCCGCCGGCTCGCCCGCGCTGCCGGTCCCTCGATCCTGCTGACCGGTCCAGTGTCCGTCACCGCCACCGCAGGGTCGCGCAGGGCCCGGAGTGCCGCCTACGCCGACTCGCGCACCACGAGCTCCGGATCGAAGATCACCGAGGTGGGCTCGGTGCGCGCGCCCCGGAGGTGCTCGTCGAGGAGTCGGGCCATCACCGAGGCCATCTCCTCGACGGGCTGGCGCACGGTGGTCAGCGGTGGACGGCACGCCGTCGCCGCGCTGGAGTCGTCGAAGCCGATGACGGCGACGTCGTCCGGCACCCGTCTGCCCCGTTCCCGCAGCACCTGGCACACCCCCTGGGCCATCAGGTCGTTGGCCGCGAACACCCCGTCCACGTCGGGGTGTTCGGCCAGCAGTCCGGACATCGCGGCCATGCCGCTGTCGAGCGTGAAACCGCCCTCGGCGACGGGTACGTACGGATGTCCCCTGCGCGCCATCGTGTCGCGGAACCCGGCGAGCCGGTCCTGGCTGGCGTAGACGCCCAGTGGCCCCGTGACGGTGACGATCCGTCGGCAGCCCCGGTCCAGCAGATGGTGGGCGGCCATCCGGGCGCCGTCCCGGTGGGCCAGGTCGACATAGCTGAGCGGCACCGGGCGCGACGGCCGGGCGAAGAGCACCGCGGGCAGGCCGGCGTCGGCGAGCAGCGCCGGCAGCGGGTCGTCGGCGTGGGTGGAGACGACGAGCGCGCCGTCCGCGCTGCCCTGCCGCAGATCGTTCAGCGCCTGCTGTCGCGTCTGCGCGGAGTCGGCGAACATCAGCAGCGGATGCATCGACCGGGGACGCAGGTAGTCCACCACGCCGGTGACGACCCGGCCGAAGAACGGGTCCGCCAGCACCCGCGCCGTGAAGGCGTTCCGCTCCTCGCCGGACACGTCGCCCGCGCCGGAGACGATGAGCGCGACCGTCTCGGTCCGTCGTGTCACCAGCGACCTGGCGGCCCGGTTGGGAGCGTATCCGGTCCGTTCGACGGCCTGGCGGACCGCGTCCTGAAGGGCGGGATCGACGCTCTGGACGCCGTTGACGACGCGGGAGACGGTGGCGCGCGACACGCCCGCCTCCCGTGCGACGTCCTCAAGCGTGGGGGCGGCCCGTCTGCTCATTTCAGCAGCCTATCGGCCCGGCGCCGCGAGGGCATAGAGCGCTCTCTCGCACCACGGCACCGAGGACGCACCCACCCTCTTGATCGCACCTCTTGAACGCAATCACCCACGGCCCGGCGACCTCGGCGGAGCACAGACATCACCGAACTACCGCAAAACATCCGCCTGTTGACGTCTCATCGGGAAATAATCCACGGCACTCGTGTGACAACTCTTGACGCTGTGTTCACGCGGATGAAGCATGCATCGGCAAGAGAGCGCTCCCCGCACCTCCAACCGTTCACTTTCTGAACCAGGAGAGTCGCCCCCCATGCCTCACTTCCCCATGGATTCCCCGGACTCCGTCCGGTCCCTTCCCGCCAGACGGTCCGTCCTCGGAGCGATGGCCGCCACCGCGGCCGCGCCCACGCTGCTCGGTCTGTCCTCGCCGGCGTCCGCCGCGTCCGCGGCACCCGTCGCGCAGCCGCGAGCCCTGCCCGGCGGCGGCGATCTCGGCCCGAACGTCATCGTGTTCGACCCGTCGACCTCCGGCATCCAGGCCAAGCTGGACGAGGTGTTCCGACAGCAGGAGTCGGCCCAGTTCGGCACAGGCCGCTACGCGCTGCTGTTCAAGCCGGGCACCTACAACGGGCTCAACGCCCAACTCGGCTTCTACACCTCGATCGCGGGCCTCGGCCTGTCCCCCGACGACACGGCGATCAACGGCGATGTGACCGTCGACGCGGGCTGGTTCAACGGCAACGCCACCCAGAACTTCTGGCGTTCGGCGGAGAATCTCGCCCTCACCCCGGTCAGCGGGACCAACCGGTGGGCGGTCGCCCAGGCCGCGCCCTTCCGGCGGATGCACGTCAAGGGCGGTCTCAACCTCGCCCCCACCGGCTACGGCTGGGCCAGCGGCGGCTACATCGCCGACAGCCGTATCGACGGCTCGGTCGGACCGTACTCGCAGCAGCAGTGGTACACCCGCGACAGTTCGGTGGGCGGCTGGGCCAACGCCGTCTGGAACATGGTCTTCTCCGGTGTCCAGGGCGCACCCGCGCAGTCCTTCCCGAACCCGCCGTACACCACCCTCGACACCACACCGGTGTCCCGGGAGAAGCCGTTCCTGTACCTCAACGGCAGCGAGTACCGCGTCTTCCTTCCGGAGCGGCGCACCAACGCCCGCGGCACCACCTGGGGCAGCGGCACCCCGCGCGGCACGTCGCTGCCGCTCACCCAGTTCTACGTCGCCAAGCCCGGCGTCACCGCCGCCACCCTGAACGCCGCGCTCACCCAGGGCCTCCATCTGCTGTTGACCCCGGGGATCTACCACCTCGACCAGCCGATCCAGGTCAACCGCGCGGGCACCGTGGTCCTCGGGCTCGGTTACGCCACCCTGATCCCGGACAACGGTGTGACCGCGCTCAGGACGGCCGACGTCGACGGGGTGCGGCTGGCGGGATTCCTCATCGACGCCGGTCCCGTGAACTCGTCGACGCTCCTCGAGGTGGGCCCCACGGGGGCTTCCGCGAACCACTCCGCCAACCCGACCACGGTCCAGGACGTCTTCATCCGGATCGGCGGCGCGGGCGCCGGCAAGGCCACCACCAGCATGGTGATCAACAGCCGCCACACGATCATCGACCACACCTGGGTCTGGCGCGCCGACCACGGCACCGGCGTCGGCTGGGAGACCAACCGGGCCGACTACGGCATCCGCGTCAACGGTGACGACGTCCTGGCCACCGGTCTGTTCGTCGAGCACTTCAACAAGTACGACGTCCAGTGGTACGGACAGCGCGGGCGCACCATCTTCTTCCAGAACGAGAAGGCGTACGACGCGCCGAACCAGGCCGCCATCCAGAACGGAAGCGTCAAGGGGTACGCGGCCTACAAGGTCGCCGACTCCGTGACCACGCACGAGGGATGGGGCCTGGGCAGCTACTGCTACTACAACGTCGACCCGACGATCGTCCAGCACAACGGCTTCGCCGCGCCGAACACACCGGGCGTGAAGTTCCACGACCTGCTGGTCGTCTCGCTGGGCGGCCAGGGTCAGTACGAGCACGTCGTCAACGAGACCGGCGCACCCACGTCGGGCACCTCGACGGTGCCGTCCACCGTGGTCTCGTACCCCTGACCGCCCCGCGCGGAGCCTGAGTTCAGCAGGACGTCAGGCTCCCGAGGTCCACCGCGTCGGCCATCGCCTGCATCCCCTTGTCGTTGGGGTGCAGGTGATCGCCGCCGTCGAAGAACGGCAGGATCAACTGCGGGTCGTACGGATTGCGCGTGATCCTGTCGAAATCCGTCACGGCGTCGAGCGCGCCGCTGTTCCTGATCCAGTCGTTGACGCCCTGGCGCACGGCCTCGGAGGCGGCGTCGTACTCGGACCAGCCCTTGAACGGCATGACGGTCGCACCGACGACACATTTGCCCGCCGCGTGGGCCCGGTCGATGATCTGCCGATAGCCGGCGATCATGTCGTCCACCGTGACACCGGAGTGGGCCTTGATGTCGTTGATGCCTTCGAAGAGGAAGACCGTGCGGACCCCGGGCTGGGAGAGGACGTCACGCTGGAGTCTGTTCAGGGCGGCCTGCCCGGCGCCGTCCGCGAGCACCTTGTTGCCCGAGATCCCCTCGTTCGCCACTCCCTTCACGGTGAGCCCGGACGCGGCCTGGAGCCGCCGGGACAGATAGTCGGGCCAGCGGCGGTTCTGGTCGGTGGTCGAGGCCCATCCGTCGGTGATGGAGTCGCCGAGGGTCACCACCGAGCCGACCGAGGCGGACGTCTCCACGTCGACGGCGTCCAGCCAGTACCAGGAGCCCATCGGATCGGTCCAGTTGGCCGCGCCTTCTTCGGCCGCGTGGTCGCCCGCGGTCGCGTAGTTGGTCTGCATGGCCATGCCGTGGCCGGTCGTCGGTCCCTGGGCGCCGGTCACGTACAGGCTGATGACCAGGTCGCTCTGGGCGGCCAGTGTTCCGGGCAGCGGATCGCTGAGCACGGTCTCGCCGGCCGGGACGGTGACGGACGCGGCTCCGCCGAAGGACAGCCGCCGGTTGGAGCCGTGGACCAGCTCCGCACCTTGTTTCCGCAGCCCGGCGTACGCGCTCGCGAAGGTCACCGGGTGCTCGCCGAAAGCGTTGGACAGCCGGATCCGCAGGTTCGTGCCGCCGACGCTGGTGCGCACGATCAGTCGGTAGCTGCGGTCGGCGGGTCCCGCCCCCTGCCGGTCGGCGCTGGCACCCCAGGTGACCACGGAGTGCTTCGCCCGCGCCTCGGCCGCGGGCGTCACCGGCGTGCCCGACGAGGCCCCCGGCTGCGCCGCCGCCGAGGCGGTCAGGGGTCCGCAGACCGCGAGGAGCAGCGCCGATACGACGCCCACGGCGCGGCGTCGGAACCGGGCGCCGCTCACCCGAGGCCCCTCAGGGTGACGGACTCGCCGGGCTTGAGGCTGACCTTGCGGGAGGCTCCGCCCGCGACGACGGTCGTCTCGCGGCCGCCGACGCTCTTCAGCGTGGCCCGGGTCACCTTGCCGTTCTTCCAGCTGAGGTCGGCGACGAAGCCGCCGCGGACGCCCACGCCGGACACCGAGCCGGATGCCGCCCAGGCGGCGGGCAGGGCGGGCAGCAGCTCGATGTGTCCGGGCCGCGAGTAGACCAGCATCTCGACGATCGCCGCGGGGGTGCCGAAGTTCGCCTCGATCTGGAAGATGCCCCGGCCCGTCTCCACCTCGTAGATGTCGAAGAGGTTCATCGCGCTGCCGTTGCTGCCGTTGACCGACGGCTTCAGGTTGTTGACGACCAGCTGGTAGGCCTTCTCGGCGTTCTTCAGCCGCGCCCAGCACAGGCTGCGCCAGGCGTTGGCCCAGCCGAAGCTGTTCATCCCGCGCGCGGTGAGCAGGGCGGTCGCGCCGTCGAGGATGTCCTTCGGCGTGGAGCCGTCCGGACGGATCCGGTCGCCGGGGAAGAGGCCGATGAGCGGGGAGAGGTGCCGGTGGGTGGTCTCGCCGAGGTTGTCGGGCGACATCCACTCCTCGAGCCAGCCGGTCTTGGGGCTGACCACGGGCAGGTAGAGGCGCGCCCGCAGACCGTCGATGGTCTTGCGGTAGGCGGCGTCCTTGGCGAGCGCCTCGGTCGCGGTGTGGTAGTTGCCGAAGAGGTTCCACACCAGTTCCTGGGCGTACGTGATGCCCTTGGCGTCGAGCGGACCCTGCTCGGGCGACCAGTCGCTGTCGGCGATGAGGACCTCGCGCTCGGTCCCGGACGTGTCGGTGACGGTCGTGGTGATGAGGCGGGCCTCCCAGAACTGCACGGCGCCCTTGAGGAGGGGGTAGATCTTCTTGAGGTAGGCGCGGTCCTGCGTGTACTCGTAGTGCTCGAACAGGCTCTGGCAGATCCAGGCGTTACCGGCCGGGTGCCACCACCAGCCGCCTCCGCCATAGGGGTTGGTGGAGATCGCCACGGTCCAGCCGGCGATCTTTCCGCTGGAGTTGCGGTACCGGTTGGTGGAGTCGTTGAACAGCCGCTGGGTGACCTCCGTCCAGTCGGGCAGCTGTACGAGGCAGTAGTCGGTGAAGGCGTCGAAGCATTCGGACAGGCCCGCCCGGTCGGCCATCCAGTAGTTCATCTGGAGGTTGACGTCGGTGTGGTAGTCGGCCATCCAGTCCGGGTCGTTGCCGTCCAGCCAGGGGCCCTGGAGGCCCATCGGCAGGCTGCCCCGGGATCCGGAGATCATGAGGTAACGGCCGAACTGCAGGTAGGCGGCCTCGAGTTCCGGGTCGGGGATGTCGTCCCGGTGGCGCGCCCGCAGCCGCTCCCAGGTGTCCAGTTCGCGCTGCGCGACGGAGGACGTACCGAGGTCGATGTCCAGTTGTCCGAACACGGCCCGGAAGTCGGCGACATGCGTGTGCAGCAGGGTGCTCGCCGAGTGGCCGGCCGCGTTCAGGACCTTGGTCCTGGCGAGGCGCTCCGGGGCCAGGGACGGGTCGCGGAACTTCGTCGCCGCGTCGGGCACGTAGTTGGTACCACCGCTGACGACGACGGTGAGGTCCTTGCAGCCGCTGAACGCGATCGACGTACCGTCGACGCGGACCCTGCCCGTGCCGCTGTACGCGGTGACGGCGGCGCCGTACTTCAGGCCGTTGGCCAAGGAGGCGCCGAACGACGCGTAGCGGCCCGCGCTGTTGGCGGTGGTGGACTCGCCGTGGGTGCCCGCGAGGGAGACGGTACCGGTGTAGGAGCCGCCGCCCTGCTGGGAGAAGTACAGGACGATGGCGTCGTCGGGGCGGCTGGCGAAGATCTGCCGCCGGTAGGTGACGCCGGAGATGTCGTACGAGGTGCTGATCAGGCCCTGGGCCAGGTCGAGGGTGCGCCGGTAGTTGTTGACGTTGCCCAGGTCGTGGTCGGGAAGGGCCACGGTGAGTTCGGCCAGCATCGTCAGGGAGCCGAAGTCGTCTCGGCCGTACGGGAACTGACCGTCGCTCTGCAGCTTGTCGTTGAGACCTCCGGTCCACAGGGTGGCGTCGGTGATCATCAGGAGTTCGTCGGCGGGGTCGTTGCTCGCGAGCACCCCGAGGCGCCCGTTCCCGACCGGCAGCCCCTGCTCGATCATCGACTTGGCGGAACCGGGAGCCGCCCACCACAGCTGGTTCTTCGCGGCTTCGGCCGCGGACAGCATGGGCGATGCGGTGGGGCGCATGGGGGCTGCCGAGGCGGTGAAGGCGGGCAGACCACCCAGTGCGGTGGCCGCGCCGGCCGCGGCGGCGAGGGCGAGGAAGCCTCTGCGGCTGGAGGTGTTGTCGCGTGATGCGGTGTGCTGAACGTCCACGGTGTTGCACTCCATATCCGGGAGCTGCTCATGCGGGAACGACGGCTGCGGACCGTCGGCGTGCTGCGGGTCCCCGCGGGGCCCGGGTCGTGTCACCGGGCCCCGCGGGAAGCGGGTCGGACGGACTGCTGAACTGAGAACCGACCGCTGAACCAAGAACCGCCTGCTGGACCAAGAACCGACTGCGGGACTCAGACCGACTGCGGAACGACGATCCTGTCGATGTCGGGGGCGTATCCGCTGCCGCTGTCGAAGGTGATCGTGTTGGAGCCCGCCTTCAGCGCCAGTTGGACGCTGACCGTCTCGGCCGTGCTCCAGTCGCCCGTGGAGGGGAACTTCTCGCTGGTGCCGTTGCCGCTGTTGGAGAAGACGGTCACCGAGCGGGGGTCGCCGCTGACGTAGGCGACCTGGACGGTGTAGATGCCGTCCTTCTTCACCGTGACGTCGTTGAACCGCAGCTTGCCGCCGGTGTAGAGGTTGCCGACCTTCTTGCCGCCGGAGCAGGCGTCACAGCCGGCGACCGAGGCGTTGCCCGACAGGGTGTTGGCGTCGGACTCGGCCTCGTAGCTCGTGGTGGTCAGCGTGCCGCTGCCTGGCTTGACGGTGAACAGCCGTGAGCCGTGGGCGGGCAGCGCCTCGGTGATCTTGTTCTTGTAGGTCCCGAGGTTCGCCTTGTTCCACAGGTCGCGCACGGAGGCGTTCCCGGTGAATCCGAGGGAGGCCCACTGGGCGGTGACGGAGGCCGGCGAGTCGGCGAGGTTGAACAGGGCGACGGTGTAGCTGCCGTCGGGGTTCTTGGTGCCCCAGACCTGCTGGTCGCCGACGGGCGTGACCGGACGCGCGACGGGCGAGTCGTTCTGGTCGACGGCGATGACTTCCTTGTTGGTCAGCAGGGAGACCCCGTAGCTGTCCAGCTTGGTGAGGTCGTCACCGGTGAACAGCGGCGACTTGTTGATGGCCCACAGGGTCATGTAGCTCTGCCGCTCGGCCTTGGTGAGGCCGTCCATCTCGCCGTTGCCGACGTCGATGCCGTCCAGGTCGTTCCAGCCGCCCGGGCCCGCCTTGCGGCTCCACGCGGGGGCGTCGTCCCACCGGTCGTTGACCGAGTTCTCCCAGGTGACGAGGGTGTTGCAGTAGCACTCGACGTCGGTGTCGATGCGCCAGCCGTTGGAGTACTTCTTCCAGTCGGCGGCGTGGCCGATGTCGAGCGACCAGGAGAGTTCGAGGTGGATCGGGCGCCCGGCGGTGGCGATGGCCTTCTGCCAGGCTGCGACGTCGGGGACGTTGTTGTAGTTGTCACCGGACTTGAAGGAGCCCGGGCCCACGCCGTCCAGCTTGAGGAAGTCGTAGCCCCAGTCCGCGAACTGCTGCGCCTGCGAGTCGATGTACTTCTGCGCGCAGGGCTTGTCGAAGTCGATCTTGTAGGCGTTGTCCCAGCCGTTGGTGGTGCGCAGGTCCGGGTAGACGATGTCGGCGGTGGTGCAGCCGGGGGCGTTCCAGATCGGCGTACTGCCGTCGCCGTACGCGCCCTTCTCCAGGCCGACGGGCAGGTAGATGCCGGCCTTGAGGCCCTTGGAGTGGATGTGGTCGGCGACCGACTTCATGCCGTGGGGGAAGCGGACCGGGTCGGGCGTCTGGCGACCGTACTGGTCGAAGCCCGTCTTCCAGGTCTTGTCCATCCACCAGCCGGCGTCGATGTTGACATGGTCGTAGCCGTAGTTCTTCAGCCTGGCGGCGAGGGCGTCCGTCTGCTTCAGGACGTTCGCCTCGGTGAGGTAGCTGTAGTCGCCGTCCGGGTTGAGGCCCGGGTACTTCGACGACTGCATGCTCCAACTCGACCAGCCCATGTACGGCTTGGCGGCGACGGGAGTGGTGGCGGTGGTCTCGCGCGGCACCGGGGTCTTGGCCTGTGCGGCCGGGACGGTCGTCGCGAGTCCTGCCGTGAGGGCGAACACCACCACGGCTCTCAGGGTGCGTGCGGGCAGGACGGAATACGAGGATGACCGCATGGGTCGTGCCTCCTGTGGGGTCAGGGTTGGGGCGGCTCAGCCCTTGCCCGAGCCGATGGTGAGTCCGCTGATGAACTGGCGCTGGAGCGCGAAGTACACCAGGAGTGTGGGGATCGCGGTCATCAGTGCACCGGCCGCGATGAGGTTGGGATTGGTGAAGTACGCACCCTGGAGGTTGGCCAGGGCGGAGGTGATCGGGCGCTTGTCGCCGCTCTCGATCAGCGCGAGCGGCCAGAAGAAGTCGTTGTAGATCCAGATCGATTCGAGGGTCGCGAGGGCCGCGAACGCGGGGCGGCACAGCGGCAGGATGATCTGGAAGAACTGGCGCCAGACGGGGGCACCGTCCACGAGCGCCGCCTCGGAGATCTCCTTCGGGATCGTCTTCATGTAGTTGCTGAGGACGAAGGTGCAGAACCCCGACTGGTAGGCGATGTGGATCGCGATGATGCCCCAGGCCGAGTTGTAGAGGAGGAGGGAGTCGCTCATCCACTGCGGCAGCGGGATGAGGAGGTAGAGGCGGTACAGGGGGGTGATGAGGACCTGTGCCGGGAGCAGGTTGCCCGCGGTGAACAGCATCAGCAGGACGATGTTCCAGCGGAAGTCGAAGCGGGAGACGAAGAAGGCGACCGCCGCCGAGAACAGCAGGGTGCACAGGACGGACGGCACCGTGATGAGGACGGAGTTCCAGAAGAAGTGCGGCATCCCGGACTGGCTCCAGGCGTCGCTGAAGTTGCCGAGACTGAGGCTGTGGGGCCAGGAGAGATAGCCGTGCTTCGCGGTGTCCGAGTAGGGCCGCAGCGAGGTGTACATGGCCCACAGCAGCGGGACGAGCCACAGCAGGGCGATGCCGCCCAGCATCAGATGACGGCCGGTCTGGCGCCGCGGCCCGGAGGGGGTCTTCGGCGTCTGCTGCGCGCGCCGGGTCCGCGGTCGGGAGGCCGGGCGCGGCACGGTCGTGGTCACTGGTCCTCCTTGCGGAAGTTCTGGACGAGGAACGTCCCGATGGCGGCAAGGGAGACCACGAGCAGGACGACCGCGAGGGCGGACCCGTAACCGATGTGACTGGACTCGCCGATGATGTTGTCGGTGATGAGGAGGGACAGGAGTTCCATGCCCGGCTTGCTTCCGACGCCGCCGCCGAGGACGTAGACGACGTCGAAGGACCGCAGGGACTCCATGACCGTGATGACCAGGATGATGACGTTGACCGGTTTCAGGGCCGGAAAGACCACCCGCAGGAAGGTCTGGCGTCCGTTGGCGCCGTCGAGCGCGGCGGCCTCCTTGAGCGCCGGGTCGAAGCCCTTCAGGCCGGCCAGGTAGAGGATCATGATGTATCCGGTGTGCCGCCAGCTGGAGGCGACCAGGACGGCCCACAGGTTGAGGTCGGAGTTGCCCAGCCAGTCGATGTGGTGGCTGGATCCGGCGGCGCCCAGGATGCCGTTGAGGAGCCCGGTGTCGGGGTTGTAGATGATCTCCCAGATGAAGCCGACGACGGCCAGGGAGAGCACCATCGGCAGGAAGATGGCGGTCTGGTAGATCCTCGTGAAGCGGATCTTCCGGTCGAGCTGGTAGGCGAGGAAGATGCCGAACGGGGTCGGCAGCAGGGCCGTGAACAGCAGCCAGATCACGTTGTGCCGCACCGCGGGCCAGAACGGCGGGTAGTTGGTGAAGATCTCCTTGTAGTTGTCCAGGCCGATCCAGTGGATGTCGGCCAGGTCGATGCCGTCCCAGGTGGTGAAGGACAGCCCCAGGGAGGCCAGCGCGGGCAGCCAGACGAAGAAGAGCAGGGCCGCCAGCGGGATGCCGATGATGACGGTGAGGAAGATCCGGTCGCCGGTGCCGAGCCGGCGGGGGCGGGCGCGTCGCGAGGCGGGGGGCGTGGTGGGCGCGGAGGACACGGTGCGTGAGACCTTTCCGGTCCTGGTCAGGCCGTGAAGAAGCGCGAACGCTGGGACTCGATCTTCTTCAGCGTTCCCGAGCCGTCGTCGGGGTGGCTGAGCCACTCGGTCAGGCCGGGAAGTACGACGGTGGAGATGAAGCCGGGGTCGCTGTCGCGGTCCGCGAACTGGCTGATCTGCTTGGCGGAGGCGATGAGGTCGGCGGACTTCTTCTGGAGCGCGTTGTACGAGCCGGTGCTCGCCTTGTCGTTGACGGCGAGGTTGCTCGGGTCGACGCCCATGTACAGCTCCTCGGTGTGGGCGCCGCCGAGGAACTCCAGGAACTTCTTGGCACCGGCCTCGTTCTTGGGCCGGCGGCTGAGCATGAAGCCGTCGGTGGGTGCCTCGACGGCGTCCTGACCGTGCGCGGCGTCGATCTCGGGGAAGGGGAAGAAGTCGATGTCGGCGCGTATCTTCTCGTCCGTGATCTGCTGTCCGAGGAAGAGGCCGATGACGGCCATCCCGGACTTCTTGTCGAGCAGCGACTGGGCGGCGTCCTGCCAGGAACGGCCGGCGGCACCCTGCTGGTAGTAGGGGGCGAGTTCGCGCCAGTGGTCGAGGATGGCGAGGGCGCGCTTGTCGGTCCAGGAGACCTTGCCGCGCATCAGCGACATGTGGAAGTCGTAGCCGTTGGTCCGCAGGTTCACGTAGTCGAAGGCGCCGAGGATGCTCCAGGCGTCGCCACCGCCGTAGCCGGAGGCGATCGGCGACAGCCCGTCCTTCTTCATCCGCTTCGTGAGCGCGATGAACTCGCTCCACTTCTGCGGGACTTGGTAGCCGCGCTCCTTGAACAGGCTCTTGCGGTAGAAGACGGCCCACGGGTAGTTGTACAGCGGCACGAAGTAGTACTTGCCGTCCTCGCCGCGCGCGAGCTGCTTGGTGGCGTCGCTGAAGTCGGCGCCTATCTTGTCCCACACGTCGTCGAGGGGGCTGCAGAGCTTCTTCTTGGCGAAGTAGTCCATGCGGTAGCCGGCGAACCAGGTGAAGACGTCGTCGGGGGTGCCCTGCAGATAGGTGGAGATGCTCTTCTGGAAGGTGTCGTGGTCGACGGTGTTCGTCTTCACCTTCAGCCCGCTGTCCTTGACGAACGCCTCCGTGACGGCGGCGTAGGCCTTCTTGGGCGTGGCGTCGCCGCCGTTGGATCCGAAGGTGACCGTCTTCGGGTCGGCCCCCGCTCCCCCGCCGCAAGCGGTCAGAACGGGCGCGGCCAGTGCGGCGGCGCCGAGTCCGAACAGTCCGCCGACGACTCTGCGGCGGCCCGGGTCACGCGCAGCCAGGGGGTTGCGGCTCTGCTGCGTCATTGTTGCTCCTCACGCGTGTCCGTACATGTCTGATCTTCAGTGCGTGGCTGTGCTTCAGTACGTGCTGGTCGGTGCGTGGTGTGCTCGTCGGCGCGTGCTCGCCCCTCAGGGCGTCGTGCTCCTCAGCGCGCGTCCGAGGTGGTGAAGGACTGGATGGCGGTGGCCGCCGCGCCACGCGCCCACTCCTCGAAGGGCAGCGGCCTGGTCTGTACGTCGCAGTCCGCGGCCGAACCGAACGCGGCCGCGGCGAACGCGTCACGGATCTGTTCGGCGAACAGGTCGTAGGCGGCCAGTCCTTCGCCGGAGATGATCACGCGCTCGGGGCCGAGGAGGTTGGCCACGGTCGCGATGCCCCGGCCGATCGCCGCTCCCGCCCGGGCGTACACCTCCCGGGCGCCGGGGTCGCCGTCGTGGGCGAGGGCCAGGGCCGCGGTGGCGTCGGCGACACTCGCGCCGGTCACCTCCCGGATCCGGCCGACGATCGCGGGGTCCGAGGCGATCGCCTCGACGCAGCCCCGGTTGCCGCAGTGGCAGCGAGGACCGGCCGGGTCGATCGCCACGTGCCCGATCTCACCGGCCACGCCGTGCGCTCCCGCCACCACCTGTCCGTGCACCACCAGGCCGCAGCCGATGCCCGCGCCGACGGTCACCAGCGCGAAGTCGGACAGCCCCACCCCGGCCCCGAACCACTGCTCGGCCACCGTCAGCGCCCGAACGTCGTTGTCGAGGGTGACCGGCAGTCCGGTCGTGGTCGCGGCCAGTTCGGCGAGGGGAACGTCGCGCCACTCCAGGAACGGCGAGTAGCGCACCACCCCGGCCGCCCGGTCCACGTCACCCGAGACGGCGATGCCGAGCCCCCGGACCTGTACCCCGAAGCCGTCCGCCTCCGTCAGCAGTTCCTGTACGAGTCCCGCGACGGAGGTCAGTACCGCCTTGGGTTCGCGGGAGGTGAGCGGAACGCGCCGGGCGACCCGGATGCGGCAGCACAGGTCGGTGAGTACGGCGATGAGCTCGTCGCCCGTCACCTTGATTCCCAGGAACAGGGCCCTCCCTCCGTCGACCCGCACCGGGTTGGCGGGCCGCCCGAGGACGGGCTGCCGTGCGTCCTCGGCGATGTCCTCCACGAGGTAGCCGGCCTCGATCAGCGGCCGGACCGCCTTGGTGACCGCCGCCGCCGACAACTGGGTCCGCCCCGCTATCTCCGACCGCGTGAGCGGGCCGTGGGACAGCACGGTGGTGAAGATCTGGGAAGCGGCCGGCGTGTGGGCCGGGAACGCCTCGGTGAGAGAGGTCGAACGCATGGCCGGAACCTAAGGCCCTTATTTTCTGCTGTCAATGAAAGAAACAGGATTCTCTTGAGGATGCTCCATGAGGTACCTGTGACCTGTGAATTCCAGAATGCGAGCAGCCATTGACACGTGATCCAAGGTCAGGGTTGGCTTTTCCTTGTCTCGTACGTGAGCACCACCCGAACGCGAGGATCCATGTCGCCGATCTCCTTCGCCCCGGACACCGGGGTCTGGCTGCTGTCCACACCGCGCACCTCGTACGCGCTGCGGATCGACGAGACCGGAGCGCCCTGCCATGTCGCGTGGGGTCCACGACTGACGCCCGCGGAGGCCGAGGAGCTCGCCGTGCCACCCGCGCCCGAGGCCAGCAGCTTCGAGGGCAGGCCGCCCGTCGGGGAGGAGCTGCCCGTCGACGGCGGCACACGCTACGGACCGCCGTCACTGCAGGTCCGGTTCGCGGACGGCTCCCGCGCCTTCGAATGGCAGCCGACCGGCCACCAGGTCGACGAGGGCGAGCTGACCCTGTCGTTCCGCGACCGCCGCTACCCGTTGCGGGTGGCGCTCCACTACCGGGTGCGCGAGGACACGGACGTCATCGAGCGCTGGACCGTCGTCCGCAACGACGGCGACGAGCCCGTCACCCTGCTGCGTGCCGACTCCGCCGCCTGGACCCTGCCGCCGCAGCGGGACTACCGGCTCAGCCATGTCACGGGCCAGTGGTCCGCCGAGAGCCAGTTGCGACGCGACCGACTGCCGTACGGCGAAACCGTGTTGACCAGCCGTCGCGGGATCACCAGCCACCACGCGAACCCGTGGCTGATGCTCGACGCGGGTGAGGCGACGGAGGAGCACGGGCGGGTGTGGAGCGCCGCCCTCGCGTGGAGCGGGAGTTGGCGCGTCACCGTGCAGCGCACCCCCGACGGGCGGGCCGGATTCACCGGCGGCCCCGGCCAGGACGGCACGACCGTGCCGCTCGCGCCGGGCGAGGAGTTCGCCACTCCCCCGTTCGCGGGACTGTGCACCGACGGCGGCTTCGGCGCGGCCAGCCGCGCCTGGCACGCGTACGTCCTGGCCCATGTCCTGCCCCATGCGGACGAGTTCGCCCCGGTGCTCTACAACTCCTGGGAGGCGACCGGCTTCGACGTCGACGAGGTCGGGCAGAAGGCGCTCGCCGAGCGGGCGGCGGCACTCGGGGTGGAGCTCTACGTCGTCGACGACGGCTGGTTCGGGGCGCGCCGCAGCGACCGGGCGGGCCTCGGCGACTGGACACCGGCGCCCGACCGCTTCCCGGACGGGCTGGCCCCGCTGGTCCGCGCGGTGCACGGGCTCGGGATGCGCTTCGGCCTCTGGGTGGAGCCCGAGATGGTGAACCCGGACAGCGACCTGTACCGCGAACACCCCGACTGGGTACTGCACTTCCCCGGCCGCCCCCGCTCCGAGCTGCGCAATCAGCTGGTCCTCAACTTCGCCCGCCGCGAGGTCGCCGACTGGGCCCACGGCTGGCTGACTCGGCTGGTCGGCGACCACGGCATCGACTTCCTCAAGTGGGACATGAACCGCGCGTTCAGCGAGGCCGGCTGGCCCGACCGGGAGGACGGCGCCGACCGCCTCGGCCCCGCGTACGTGCGCAATCTCTACGGCGTCCTCGACCGGCTGCGCGCGGACCATCCGGCGCTGCGGATCGAGACGTGCAGCGGTGGCGGCGGCCGGGTCGACCTGGGCATTCTCTCCCGTACGGACCAGGCGTGGGCGTCGGACAACACCGACGCCGCCGACCGGATGGGGATCCAGCAGGGCTACGGCCAGATCTACCCCGCCCGCACGATGGGCGCCTGGGTGACCGACGTACCCAACCAGCTCACCGGCCGTACGGTCCCGCTGCGCTTCCGCTTCCACGTCGCGATGGCCGGGGCGCTCGGCATCGGGGGCGATCTCACCCGCTGGTCCGAGGAGGAACTGCGGGAGGGGGCCGACCTGGTCGCCACGTACAAGAGGGTCCGCCATCTCGTCCAGCACGGCAGGCTTGACCGGCTGTCGCCGCCCGCCGAGGACTCGGTCTGCGTGGTGCAGTACACCGCCGCGGACGCCTC
The DNA here is from genome assembly GCF_019091445.1 of Streptomyces sp. GbtcB7. NCBI lineage: Bacteria > Bacillati > Actinomycetota > Actinomycetes > Kitasatosporales > Streptomycetaceae > Streptomyces > Streptomyces sp. GbtcB7. Next base: position 352,002 of record NZ_JAGXJM010000005.1, on the reverse strand, counting down.
CGAGACCCTGCTGCTCGCCTACCGGCGTGTCTCCCGCCACGGCGCGCCGAGGCTGCCGGTCCGGCCGCGCGGTCTGACTCCCGGGGGCCGCTATCGCGACGCCCGCACCGGCGCCGTGCACCACTCCACGGTGCTCGGCGAGTACGGTATCGACCTCGAGCTGCCGGCGGGCGACTGGTCCAGCACGGCGGTGCACCTCGTCCGGGAGGACTGACACCCCGTCAATGTGCTGGTGGGCCGCCCGATGTCGCTCTCGCTCTCGCCAGTCGGGGGCCCGTCAGTACCGCTGGGCCTTCGCCAGGACCGGGGTGAGCTGGGGTTGGGTGGGCTGTCTGCTGATGGCGACGGGCTGAGCGCGCTGGCCCGGCTTGAGGTTCTCCGCGCCCACGAACCTGGTCTCGACGACCTTGCCGTCGGCGTTCTTGAAGTCGACCTGGACGGCGTACGAGGCCGTGCGATCGGTGTTGTTGGTGATGTTGACGAGCACGGCGAGCAGGCCGCCCGTCTTCGCCCTGGGCAGGCCGGTCATGGCGACGTCGGACCGCGCGTTCCCGGGGCCCTGCACCTTGTTCAGCTCCGCCTGTGCCTGCGCGCTCGCGCGGGCCGTGTCGGCCGAGACGGACGCCTCGAACTCCGAGGCCGCGGCGGACAGCGAGGAGGCCGCCGCCGAGGCCGAGGCCCGGGCGGAGCCGATGATCGAGGAGGCGGCCGAGGCCAGGGCGGACGGCGGTGTGCCACTGAACGACGAGGTGTCCGGCGGGGTGGCGCGCGGGGCGACAGCGGCGGCGCCGCTGTCGCCGCCGCTGTTCGTGCTGCACGAGACGAGCGCGGCGCCGCAGGTCAGGGTGGCCAGGAGGGCCGCGGTCGCGCGGCTGCGGCGGGTCCGTGCCGGGCCACCGTGGGTGCGTCTGCTCATGGAGCTCGTCCTCTTCCTGCCGGTCCGAAAACCCGGTCTGCGGGCCTCCCTCATGCTCCGTGCCGGGCTCCGCGTCCGCGATCGGTGCTGACCCGTTGGGGTTGCCCGGCCCACGGCAAACCGGGGTCTCGGCGCGGGACGGCACGAGCAACGCCGAGCCGCCTTCAGCGTGGCGCCCGGGGCGCTCCCAGTTCGACGGAAAAGGGTTGGGCGGGACGATGCCAGGGCTGCTAGCGTCCGGGACACCGTGACATCGCGCGAGGAGGTGAGACCCATGAAGGCCGTATCCAATGGGTGCTCCCCCTCTTCTTCACGGTTGGGCGATTGACGTAGGTGTCGCCGGGAGCGCCTCAACAAGGCACTCCCGAAGGGCAACAACCCATGCATTTCACCGCGGAGACATCGTCGAACGGTGTCGTCGAACGCAACTTCACTCTGGATGAGGTCACCGGCGTGCTCTGGTCACCCGCATCCGGCTCCGATGGTGCACCCCTGGTCCTGATGGGTCACAGTGGCGGCCTGCACAAGAAGGCACCGGGAATCCTGGCCCGTGCACACCACTACGTGACCACCTGCGGTTTCACCGTGGCCGCCATCGACGCGCCTGGACACGGCGACCGGCCGCGAAACGCGGAGGACAAGCAGTGGGTCGCCGCTCTCCTGCAGGCCCGGGCGGCAGGAGAGCCGATCGGCCCGATCATCGTCGACTTCAACGGCTCACTGGCGGAGCGCGCCGTGCCGGAATGGCAGGCAACCCTGGACGCCCTCCAGGCTCTGCCCGAGATCGGCCCCGAAGCGCCGGTCGGCTATGGCGGCATGACATTGGGCACCGCGACCGGACTGCTGCTGGCGGCCATCGAACCCCGGATCACCGCCGCGGCGTTCGGCGGGGTCTTCGTGTACGAGGCGCTGACCGAGGCGGCCAGACAGATCACCATCCCGATCGAGTTCCTGCTCCCGTGGGACGACGAGGAAATCAACCGCCAGGCCGGTCTCGCGTTGTTCGACGCCTGCGCCTCGAAGGAAAAGGCCTTGCACGCCTACCCGGGCAGGCACAACCAGGTGCCCGGATTCGAGGTCGACAACTCGGCCCGGTTCTTCCTCCGGCATCTCGGCCGGTCCGGCACGTCACCGGCCTGACCTGACCTGACCTGACCTGACCTGACGGCGGTGTCGGCGTCCGGCTTCGAGCCGGTCGCCGATACCCCGTCCCATCTCGGCCAGCCGCCTCGGCTCGCGCCGTACCCCCCGCAGCCGGGCCACGATCTGGGTGGGGTGGCGTGGGGCCGTTCGCTTGGGTGTCGACCGATTCGAGCTACGGCGACCGTCAAGCGTCCGTTTGCCGAGCTCGGCCCAGCACTCGCGTGGCGCGACAACCTCCGGAGACCCGTAGGCCGCGCTTCGCGAGAAGCTTTTCAGTTGCATTGGACGGCAAACGGCAAAGGCAAGGAGAGCTCTCTCCTTGCCACTCTCAACGTATAGCGCGCTGGGGGGCTTGCCGCAAGACCCGGGTCATGCCGCAGAATCGTCGGCCGATGCCACAACCTGCGGAAATGGGGACACGACGTGCGTGTGTTGTTGTCGACGCATTGGCCCGACCGGGCGGAGCGGTCGGTCGGCTCATCAGAGGGACGGCAACCAGGGACACGGAGCACGGTTGCCTCGGAGGTATCGCAATGACTGAGCGGTACGTGTTGGATCTTCAAGAGGTTGACGAGACGCAGGTCGCGGTCGTCGGCGGCAAGGGCGCGCACCTGGGCGGGCTGTCGCGGATCGAAGGCATCCGCGTGCCGGCCGGCTTTTGCGTGACGACGGACGCCTTCCGGCGGATCATGGCAGAAGCGCCGTCGCTCGACGATCGGCTCGATCAGCTGTCGCGCCTGAACCCGGACGACCGGGAAGCGATCCGCACGCTCAGCGCGCAGATCCGCCGGACCGTCGAAGGGATCGCCATCCCGGGCGATCTCGCGGCAGTGATCACCCGCGCGCTCGCCCAGCTCGGCGGGCAGGCCGCCTGCGCCGTCCGATCCAGCGCGACGGCAGAGGACCTGCCGACGGCCTCCTTCGCCGGCCAGCAGGACACGTACCTGAACGTCGTGGGGCCGACGGCGATCCTCCAGCACGTCAGCCGGTGCTGGGCCTCGCTGTTCACCGAGCGGGCCGTGACCTACCGCCAGCGGAACGGCATCGACCACCGTACGGTCCACATGGCCGTGGTCGTGCAGCGGATGGTCTTCCCGCATGCGTCCGGCATCCTGTTCACGGCCGACCCCGTCACGGGCAACCGGAAGGTCGCCACCGTGGACGCCGGCTTCGGCCTCGGCGAGGCCCTGGTCTCCGGCCTGGTGAACCCGGACGTCTTCAAGGTGCGACACGGCGAAGTCGTCGCCAAGGCGATCGCCGCCAAACAGCGTGCCGTTCACGCCCTGCCGACCGGCGGTACGCAGGAAGTGGCGATCGACTCGCGGCGGCAGGAGCAGCCGGCGCTGACGGATGCGCAGGTCGTGCGGCTCGTGCAGCTCGGGCGGCGGATCGAAGCGCACTTCGGCCGCCCGCAGGACATCGAATGGTGCCTGGTCGACGATGACTTCCAGATAGTGCAGAGCCGGCCGATCACGACCCTGTTCCCCATCCCCGAGACCGGCGACCAGGAGCATCACGTCTACGTCTCCGTTGGTCACGGGCAGATGATGACCGACCCCATGAAGCCCCTGGGGCTCTCCATGTGGCAGCTGACGGCCATGGTGCCGATGCACACGGCCGGCGGGAGGCTGTTCGTCGACGTCACCCGGCGCCTGGCCTCGCCCGCGAGCCGCGCCGGCCTCCTGGACGTCGTGGGGAGAGGCGATCCGCTGATCAGGGACGCTCTGGAGACCGTCCTCGACCGCGACGATTTCGTCCCGTCGCTCCCGGACGCGGGTCCCGGCGGGCCGCCGGCCGGCGGTGCGTCCGCCACGATCGAGACCGATCCGGCCATCGTCACCGAGCTGATCGAGCGCAGCCAGGAGTCCATCGCCGCCCTGGAGCGCGACATCCGGACGAAGACCGGACCGGCGCTGTTCGACTTCCTGCTGGAGGCCTTCGAGGAGCACAAGCGAGTCCTCAGTGATCCGCTGAGCATGCAGGCGATCATGGCGGGGATGGAGGCCACGTGGTGGCTCAACGACACGCTGCAGGAGTGGCTCGGCGAGAAGAACGCGGCTGACACACTGACGCTGTCCGCCCCCGACAACGTCACGTCGGAGATGGGACTGGCGCTGCTCGACGTCGCGGACGTGATCCGCCCGCACTCGGAGGCGGTGGCGTTCCTGCAGGGAGTCGAGGACGAGGGCTTCCTGGACGAGCTGGCGAAACTCACCGGCGGGGCCGAAGCGCGCGACGCCATAGAGGCCTACCTCGACCGGTACGGCATGCGCTGCGTCGGCGAGATCGACATCACGAGGCCACGTTGGCGCGAGCGCCCCACCACGCTCGTGCCCGTGATCCTCGACAACGTCAGGAACTTCGAGCCGGGCGCCGCCGAGCGGCGCTTCGAACAAGGGCGGCAGAAGGCGCAGAAGAAGGAACAGGACGTGCTGTCACGCTTGCGGGCCCTGCCGGACGGGGACCGGAAAGCCGACGAGGCCAAGCGGATGATCGACCGGGTCAGAACCTTCATCGGGTACCGGGAGTACCCGAAGTACGGCATCGTCAGCCGCTACTTCGTCTACAAGCAGGCCCTGTTGGAGGAGGCCGAGCGCCTCGTGCAGGCCAACATGCTTCCTGAGAAGGAGGACATCTTCTACCTCACGTTCCAGGAACTCCACGACGTCGTGCGCTCGAACCAGCTGGATGGCCCGCTCATCCAGCAGCGCAAGGACGCCTTCCGGTCGTACCACGCGCTCACACCGCCCCGGGTGCTCACCTCGGATGGTGAGGCCGTCACCGGGGCGTACCGGCGCGACGACGTGCCGGCCGGCGCCCTGATCGGCCTCCCGGTTTCCGCCGGGACCATCGAGGGGAGGGCCCGCGTCATCCTTGACATCGCGGAGGCCGATCTCGAAGCGGGCGACATCCTGGTCACGACCTTCACGGACCCGAGTTGGTCGCCGCTGTTCGTCGGAATCGCGGGCCTGGTGACGGAGGTGGGCGGCCTGATGACCCATGGCGCGGTGATCGCCCGGGAGTACGGCTTGCCGGCCGTCGTGGGCGTGGAGCAAGCCACCCGGCTGATCCGGGACGGGCAGCGGATCCGCGTGCACGGAACCGACGGGTATGTCGAGATCCTGCCTTGACCGAGCACACCGAGAAGCCCGATCCGTGGCTTCCGGCTGAACAACGCCAAGCAGTGAAGCCCGAGGCTGGATAGGGGGCCTGGCGGCTTCCGGTGCGAATCCCCCGTCCACGAGCTCGCGAACGGCGAAGACTCAGGTGGGCCGCTCCGGTGAGCCGCCGGAGTGGGCCCACCGTCGATGTCAGCGGCGGGTCTCCCATCACAGGATGATCAGGGTCACGGCACGCTGCCGAGTTGTACGCCGCGCCCTGCAGGAAGTCACCCGGGACGTTTCGGCCCGCCGCCGGTCCCGGCGGGACGGATGCTCGGGCCAGTCTCTCGCGTGACTCCGACCACCAAGGTCCATCTCGCGGCACGCCCAACAGTCGGTACGGCACTGCCGGGCTCGACCCGGCTCGCGTGGTGTCCGTTCCGGAAGCGAGTCCTTACGGGTGTGCGATGTCGGTGATCACCTGGTCGTACCGCCGAACGTTCCCGGTGAATGTGTAGTTCGGGTACCTAGGTCGCAGGCGGGCCAGGGCCGCGTCGACGAAGGCCCACATGTCGCCGATATCGGCGTGGGCGTCGAAGATGGCGTGGGTCAGCCATTCGCCCTCATCGTTGGCCACGTAGGCTTCGTACTTCTGCTCTTCGGTGGTGACGGCCATGGGTGTATCGGTCTCCTGGTTCGTGGCCTGCCGGGTGTCGTCGCTCTTGTCGTCCACGGTGGCGGCTGCCTGCGCTGTCCCTGCCGTGGTGAGAAGCGCTGCCGCTGCGGCCGTGCCGGCGGCGGCGCCCAGCACGGTCCGCCGGGAAATCTCTGACACAGTTCTCCCCCTGCGTTGGCCCCTCCTGGTGAGCGGCCGCAGCCGACCGTACATTCAAGTCCCGTTAAAACGAGCGCAGTTGGAAGAAATCCGCACCCTCACTGGCGCGCGACGACCTGGGGATTCACGCGGCTCTGACCGGGCTTCCGTGAGGTGGCCCAAAGGAGAATGGACGGTCGTCCGGTGCGCCGCCTAGAGTCCCGCTCTTACGAATGATCGTTCTCATCCGCGTCCCGCCCATTCGGAGCAGACGCCACATTGGCAAGGGAGACCCGCTGATGAGTACCGATCCGGAGCGAACGCTGCACCACGCTGTGGACGTCACGGCGGACGACGCGTGGGCGATCGCAGACTTTCTGACGCCACGTCTGGAAGCGCTGGAACGCACTCACCATGACGACACGGAGGAGCACCGAACGGCCGCAGCTCTCGCCGAGGCCGTGTCCGCGCTCGTGATGGCACTCGACGCGCAGATCCTCGGCCCCCCGAGGGGTCGTTTCCGCAACCGCCCGGCGGCACCACCGGCTGCCAGCACAACGCTGACCACGGACGAGCGGCTCGCCGCGGAGAAGCAGCGACTCACCGTGATCACGGAGTGCTGGAACCAGCTCTGCGGCATCCTTCACCCCTGGCGCGAGTGCGACGGCTACGACCGAGCCCGGTGGCACCGGGTGACCTTTCTGGACACAGCCGCTGAGGCTGAGTATCACCGGCTCGTCGACGAAGCCGGCCTCCGGCGGGCCAAGCGGCCGTGAACACCACGATGCCCGTCTCGGACCGCCGGCCAGAGCCAACTTGACGGCTCTGGCCCACGTCACCGTCCAGTGGAGCCGTCGACGAGGGCCCGCTTGAGGATGGCGCTGGTGAAGGTCACGGTGCCGGGCTTCATCAGGCGGCGGTCGACTGCGGTCGCACGCGGGTCGCGGAACCTGACCTGTGTCCTGAAAGCCTTCTGGACGGCTGACGCGAGGTCAGGACACCTCTGTTACAGGGCTGTTGATGATCTCCTCGTACTGTGGTGATCAACACGGCGCCCTCCCAGCGCCCCTCATGCAACGGAGAAGAACCACCATGCGCCTGTTCCACGCCGCCACCGCACTCGCCGCCACGTCCGCGCTGGCCCTGACGCTCACGGCCTGCGGGAACGGCAGCGGCAACGACGCGTCGGGCGACCAGTCGTCCGCACCGGCTTCCTCGCCCTCGGCCACTGCGACTGGCGGCGCCCCGGCCGAGAACGCGGGTGCCACCAAGGATGCGGGCAGTAGCACGGGCGGCGGCGGTACGGGCACCAGCACGGGCAGCGGTACGGGCACCAGCACCGGGGGCAGCGGTGGCGGCACCGGCGCGGGCCGCTGCCACACCGCCGGACTGGGCTTCTCGTTCGGCTCCGGCGACGGCAAGGTCAGCAGCTCGGACGACCAGCAGCAGCTGGCCGTGGTGCTGAAGAACAAGACGTCCGCCGCGTGCACCATCCAGGGCTTCCCCGGGGTCGACCTGAAGTCCTCCGGCGGCAGCTGGTCGCTGACCCGCAGCAGTGCGACGCCCAAGAAGGTCACCCTGGCCGCCGGCAGCAGCACGACGTTCACCATCACCTTCCTGCCGTGGAACCAGGGCAGCGGCACCGAGTTCAAGGCCACCTCGGTCGTCGTCACCCCGCCGAACGAGACCACCTCGACCACCCTGGCCTGGCCCGGCGGCAGCGTCCTGCTCCAGGACGGCGCCACGCACCCCGGCACCTACACCGGCCCCGTCGGCAGCTGACGGCCGGACTGAGACGTACGCACTGTCGCATGCCTCCAACAAGTCCCGGCAGGAACTGAGCCGCAACCGCACCTCCGACCTCAGGCTGGTCACGCAGAACATCCAGTGGCTGCTGCCCATGGGAATCCGGGCGGTTCGGGGCTGTCTCCACCGCGCTGTACGGAGACTTGGAACTACGCGCTGTACGGAGACTTGGAACTACTGGGCCGGACTGCCGGGCACGTGTCCGGCGGCCACCACCGTGGTCCGGGAGCCGAACCTGGCCGGAGGGAGGGGGCACGCGGTGGCCGCCCCACGGCTTCCGGAGGATCTCCATCACCGACGCCATCCTCTCCGGGTCGCCCTCGCACATTGCGGCCGAGGTCTGGGGCCACTCCACGGTCGACACGACGATGGGGTACATCGCGATCCGTCCCGAAGACGTAATCGCGCATCACCGAGCCTTCATCGCCCGCCGCCACGCGGAGCGGTCCAGCGACGAATACCGTGAGCTCATCGCCGCCGAATGGGACCAGTTCCTCGCCCACTTCGAGCTGCGAAAGGTCGCTCTCGGAACCTGTGGCCACGACCACGGAACGCCTTGCCGGCACGAAAATACGTGCGTCAGATGACCCTTCCTCCGGAGCGACCAGACCCAACTGCCCCGGCTGGAGGAGATCCACGCCATCCTCACCGACCGTCTCCAGGAGGCCGAGGAGCAAGGCCGGCTCGGCGACGTCGCCGTGATCGCAACCACCATGGCCGCCGCAGCCCAAAAGCTCGAAGCCATGCGCACTGCCCGCGAGACGCCTGTTCTCCTCGGCACGCCTCATCGGCAGAAGAGGGTGCGAAAGTCGACGTCTGTGCTGCTCGGGTCTTTCACCGCCGCGTCTCTCGCGAGGTCGATCGGCCGGCGGACGGGCGGACGGGCGGACGGCGTGGACTGTATGCGTAAAGCCAGATCTCTCGACCGGCCCTCGTCGTCGATCTCGGGCTCACTGGACTCCCGAACGCAGTGGGCATCGGCACTGTCAGGATCGTCGACCCACGGCTCAAGGTCCCACTCATCGCGGAGAGTCGGCCGCACGCGGCCCACGCGCCACAACCTGGCCAGGGGCTGGCCCGTGGAGACGACGAAAGACCCCCGCCCCTACGATGGACCGATGGCGTCGATCAAGCAGATCCAAGTGACCTTCGACTGCGCAAAACCTGAGCGCGTCGCTCGTTTCTGGTGCGAGGTGTTGGGGTACGTCGTACCGCCGCCACCGGAGGGGTTTGCTACTTGGGACGATTTCGATCGCGCACTGCCGCCTGAGCGTCAGGGTTCAGCGTTCGCATGCGTGGATCCCTCAGGTGTGGGCCCGCGACTGTTCTTCCAGCGCGTTCCCGAAGGCAAGGTCGTCAAGAATCGGCTGCATCTTGACGTGCGGGTCGGCACCGGGCTCGTGGGTGAAGAGCGCCTCGCCGCACTCGAGGCCGAGTGCGCACGACTGGTCGCGCTCGGCGCGGTACGCGTGCGACTACTGCGTGCCGATGGCCACAACGAGTCGTGCCTCCTGATGCAGGACATCGAGGGCAACGAGTTCTGTCTCGACTGAGTGGCCGCGAACGTGGCACCTTCGCGAGTCGACTGGTGCCGTTCGCCGTCACGAGGGTCGCCGTCCCGCGGCGCGCCAACGGTCCTGAGCCAGAACCACCCCACGGTGTCCACGAGCACGAATCTGGCGACGATCGGCGCGAACATCCGCTCACGCCGCAGACAATGCGCGCTCACGCACCTCCGTGCACTCCTGCGACCGGATCCGGTCCTGAGGACCCGATTGGAGGAGATCCGCCACACCCTGATCGCCCGCATCGCCGAGGCCGAGCGGGAAGGACGGCTCGGCGAGGTCGAGGGACTCCAGGTCAGCCTCGCCGGGGCAGAGGAGAAGCTCGCCCCACCGGAAGCGGCACGACGGCTCGATGCGGTCATGCGTTCGACCAAACAGTCCTTGCCTAGGCTTTGTGGGCGAGCAGTTGAACGCCTTGGAACTGCCGCCGGTCGGTGGGCTGAGGCTCGCGAACCATCCGGGCCATGTCGGCCAACCCGGACTTGCGCAACAGCGCGGCGAGGTGATCAGGTCACCACCGATACGCCGACGCGACTGTGTGATCGAAGACCTGCGTCGGGTGAGACGGATCATCGCTTCCCGAAAAGCCGACCAGAAGGTGGCCGCCAGGTGCCAGCACACGATGGAACTCCGTCAGGATGATGGGGAGTTCCTGCGGCGGAGTGTGGATGATGGACCAACGTGAGAGATAAGCGGTGATATGGCCGGGTCCACACCCCAGGTCCGCGACCTGACCGTCCCCACTCGCACTGACGACCTCGGCAAAGGCACCCAAGTTCGCGCGGCCCAGGGGACTGTCACGCAGCGTGTCGCGGAACAGCTGCGCACAGGTGGGGGCAGCAGCGTCGTGGCCTCGTGAGTGGCGCTGGGTGCATCGCGTTCGACCAGGCTCGCGACAGTAGTTCCTGGCGCTGAGGCGAGCCGAGAGAATCACGATCTCCCCTCCCGCCTGTTCCCCCGGGCTGTCGCTGGTCCTAGTGCTCGGCTGTGCGTCGTTGACGATGGCCGCGAGAGGCGGAGGCCTGCCGCACGGGCGGTCCGGGCCTGGCCATCCACCTCAGTCCGCGTGGACGCCGCCTTCGGTGCGGGAGGCGCCCTCGGTCGACGCCATGTCCTGCGTGCCGATGACGCCGAGCAGCTCAAGCTGAGCGGCGCCCTCGGTACCGGGCGGCGCCGTGAACCACAGGAGGCGCTGGCGGCCGTCCTCACTGAAGAGACTGTGGCAGTCCAACTCGATGACGCCCAGCGCGGGGTGCACGATGCGCTTGTGATCGGTGCGGCGCAGGCCGACGTCGTGGGTGTCCCACAGGGCAGCGAACTCCGCGCTGCGCCGCCGCAGTGCGGCCGTCATCCCGGCGACCTCGGCGTCGCGGCCCCGGCGGGCGGCGACCGCCTGCAGGTCAGCGACGAAGACCCGTGAGTGGTGCGGATGGTCCTCGGGCGGATAGACCGCGCGGGCGGCCGGATCGGTGAACCAGCGGTACGCGAAGCCGGTGGCGGGGCCGCGCGGCTCCGGAGCCCGGCCGAGCAGTGCCGCGGCCGGCTCGTTCTGGACGAGGGTCTCGTGCAGGTCGGTGATGACCTGGGCCGGGGTGGTGGCCAGCCGGTCCAACAGCCCGAGCAGGGCGGGCTGGACGTGCCGCGCGCTCGCGCCGTGCGCCGATGCGGGCAGCGGCCGGTCGGCGAGATGGAACAGGTGGTCGCGCTGGTCACCCCCCAGCCGCAGCGCCCGGGCGAGGGCGGCCAGTGTCTGGGACGAGGGCTGGGCGCCGCGTCCGCGCTCCAGCTCGGTGTAGTAGTCGGCCGACAGGCCCGCCAGTTGCGCGACCTCCTCGCGCCGCAGGCCGGGCACCCGGCGCCGGGGCCCCGCGGGCAGGCCGACGTCGGCCGGCCGGATCCGATCACGCCGGGACCTGAGGAACGCCGCAAGCTCGGGAAGGTTCACCCGCTCATCGTCGCCTCTCCGGCGGGGTCCGAGCCAGGGGCTGGTGACCCCAGGGTGGGCTCAGCCCTGGCCAGAGCAGGTGACTCGGACGGATGGTTGCCCCATCGGGGTCGACCTCCTGCTCGTTGTGAGCAGCCTCGGCGCCCCCGCACGAAGAGAGAGAGCACCATGCCGTTCGCCAACTTCAAGGTCCCCGCCGGCGCCCTCACCGCAGAGCAGAAGGAGCAGATCATCACGCGCACCACCGACCTGTACGCCGAGATCTTCGGCGACCGCGCCCGGGCCACCACCCTCGTACTGGTCGAAGAGGTCGCCGACGCCGGATGGGGCATCGGCGGCGGTGTCCTGACGCTTGCCAAGATCCAGCAGACGCCGCAGGAGTGACGGCCTGGCCGGTCGCCGCCCGCGGCGCGGCCGTCGAGATTCGTCGCCCCGTGGAGGGCGGCGTGGATCTCGACGAGGCCGCAGCCACGGCGCAGTGCCGCGTCACGGCACGCGCCGCCAGCCCGTGGCGCGGGAACGCGGCGACGGTCATGAAGCCGTCCGGGAAGCCCTTCGGCCGCACCAGGCGCGGTGGCGGCGCCGACCGGGCGGCTCGACGGGGTGGGCGGCCATCTCGGCCCGGTGCGCGAGGGAGCCCGGACCGCCGCCGAAGACCGGGCGTGCGCGGGGATGCCGCCGTCGGCGGACACCGCGAGCCCGGCCTGGACCTGCGTCCCAGTGCGACCTACCGACGTCGATGCCGAACTCGGCGATCGCCCGCGCCCCGACCGTGCCCTCGATCCGCTCCGGCTCCGGCTCCGGCTCCGGCTCCGGCTCCGTCTCCGGGGCGATCGCGTCCAGCGCCCGGGCAAGGCGGTCGTCGTACAGCAGACCCGGCTCGACTCCGAGCACTTCCTCCACCGACCAGGTACGAGCCCAGTCGCCCATCCGCACCAGCGGAGCGGGCGAGGTGAGCCGGTTGGCCCAGACGCTTCCACGGACACCACCGCGCACTCAAAGCACTGGCGCTGGGACCGAGGCCGCGGGGACCGGGAAGAAATCGCAAGGCGCCCCTTGGCGCATCCTCGCCACCTGCCCCGAACGCTGGCCCGAACTGGTCGGCCATCCCACGCTCGGCACGACCGTTCAGCATCTCCTCCTGGACCATGCCGAAGCGGAGCAAGACCTCAACCGTCAGAAGGCGGCAACCGGCAACTCCTTCCTCATGCGCGGCATCCAGGGCGACTCGGAAGAGAACCTGGAGCCAGGGCTGTCGCTCGACGCCGGTCTGCTGGAGGCCTGCCTGCCCTGTGCCTGCGGGAGACGGCCGGCCTGCCCAAGCCGAGCGTGACCGCCCGCCACCGCCTCCACCACATCCCCGAACCCTTCACCGACGAGGGTCTGCGCGCCGTGATCGACGTACGCAGGCAGATCCCCGGCCTGCCCATCGTGGTGCTCTCGCAGTACGTCGAGCAGCTGTACGCCAGGGAACTGATGTCGGACCGCGCCGGGGCGGTGGGCTACCTGCTGAAGGACCGGGTGCTGGACGTCGGCCAGTTCGTCGCAGGCGTCCGGCAGGTCGCCGCCGGCAGTACGGTCATGGATCCCGACGTGGTCGGCGCCCTCCTCACCCACCGCTCGGCAGACCCCCACCTGCTGGAGCTGACCCCGCGTGAGCACGAGGTGCTCTCGCTGATGGCCCAGGGCCGCTCCAACGCCGCCATCGCCGGCCGGATGTTCGTCAGCGAGAAGACCGTCAGCAAGCACAGCTACAACATCTTCACCAAACTCGGACTCGAACCGTCCGAGGACGACAACCGCCGGATCCTGGCAGTACTCGCCTACCTGGAAGGCTGAGCCGCTACCACCGTCCGCCACCGAAGCCGGCTACGTGCCGATCCGGACCCGGACGAGGGCGGTGCTCCAGGAGGCGCTGGTGGGTGCCCGAGAGGTAGCCGGGGACATCGGCAAAGGTCAGCAGCGGGATGCCGATCGCGGCCGCGACGGGATGGGTGTCTCGCGTGCGAGGCTCCGCGGCGCAGTATGCCTCTCTGGACCGCCGCTTCAAGGAGGAGCCACTCGTGCCATGCCGCGGGGCAGTGGAGGAGACAGCCTCGTGGCGCCCATGCGGCGCGTGCGCCCCGCCGGAGTCAAGGCGGACTCGAAGTCGCGCCGGCCTGCCTGTCCAACACCGGCCGGGCCGACGTGGTCCAGGAACCGGGAACCGGTCGGCAGAGTGCGTGACGAAGAGCTGGGGAACGTGCGGAAGCGAGCCCTGGAGCACGCTGGGGACGAGGACCTTGCCCCGTCGGTAACCCACCGTCCATGACGCATGGATCGCGCAAGAATTTGCGCTCCTTGCGTTCACTTGCGGTCTCGGAGCGCAAGCCCGCAACCGCCGCCGAGTCGCGGACCGGACTATGCGAGCCCGTAAAGCTGGCCCCGATGCCTGCCATTTGACCGCTTCAGTGGCTCGGAAGTGGCGCCCGCGCCGCCATCACTCCTGAGTGATGGGTGCTTCTGGTGAATATTGTGCCGTTCCGGCTGTAGACCCGCTCATGCTGCTCTGCAATATTTCGATGAAACAACGCAAAATACTGCCTCGCGGTGCCTTGAGGAGATCTTCTCCGTCAGGTCGGCTCCTGCCGCCTGAACGCACTGCACCCCGCTCCGCACTGATCGTCCTGCACCTTTCTGCACCACTCCGCCAGGAATGAGCCGCCCTCGCCGCCCCACCGGCGCGCGAGCCTCCGCAGGAAGCGACCCCGCATGACTCGACACAAGCAGAGATCCCCAAGGCGGCGCGCAGCGACCGCCGTACTCGCCTCCGCCGTCATGGTTCTGGGCCTGCCCGCCATCGGCGCACACGCGGCCGGCGGCCCCAACGCCGCTGCTGACGCCAAGACCACGGCGGGCAGCACCCGCGGGGCACACGCCGCCGCCAACATCACCGACGGCGACACCGACACCTACTGGCAGGCCGGAAAGAAGTCGGCCCAGTGGGTGCAGACCGACCTCGGGCGGACGAAGCGCGTCCGCGAAGTCGTGCTGCGACTGCCCGAGCACTGGCAGACCCGCAAACAGACACTGGCGCTCCAGGCAAGCGCCGACGGAAAGAGCTTCGCCACGCTCAAGTCGTCGGCGCAGTACGTCTTCAGCCCCGGCAACGACAACACGGTGAAGGTCTCCCTGCCCGCGACTCTCGCCCGGTACGTACGGGCCGATTTCAGCGCCAACTCGGTCGCCGGCACCGCTCAGCTCGCCGAGATGCAGGTCCTCACGACCGCCGCCGCGACCCCCAACCTCGCCCAGGGCAAACCCTTCAGCGAGAGCGGGCACGCCGACGTCTACGGCGCGGCCAACGCTGGTGACGGCAACCGCAACACCTACTGGGAGAGCACGAACAACGCCTTCCCGCAGTGGCTCCAGGTCGACCTCGGCTCGTCGGTCAAGATCAACCAGGTGACGTTGCGGCTGCCCAGCGGCTGGCCGAGCCGCAGCCAGACCTTCAAGGTCCAGGGCTCGACCGACAACCAGAACTTCACCGACCTCACGGCCTCGAAGGCATACACCTTCGACAGCACCAATGACCAGTCGACGTCCATCTCCTTCGACACGACCACCACGCGGTACGTGCGCGTGCTGTTCACCGCCAACACCGGCTGGCCCGCCGGGCAGGCGTCCGAGCTGGAGGTCTACGGACCGGCGACCGGCGACACCCAGGCGCCCACGGCGCCGTCCAACCTGAGCTACACCGAGCCGGCCACCGGGCAGATCAGACTGACCTGGAGCGCGGCCACCGACGACACGGCCGTGACCGGCTACGACATCTACGCGAACGGCCAGTTGCGGGCGAGCGTCGCCGGGAACGTCCTGACCTACACCGACACCCAGCCGGCCGGCAGCGACATCACGTACTTCGTGCGGGCCAAGGACGCCGCGGGCAACGTCTCCGCCAACAGCAACAGCGTCATCCGCAAGGGATCGAGCGGCGACACCCAGGCCCCCACCGCGCCCGGAAACCTCGCCTACACGCAGTCCGGCAACGACGTGAAGCTCACCTGGCAGGCGTCGAGCGACAACGTCCAGGTCACCGGCTACGACGTCTACGCCAACAACCAGGTCGTCAAGACCGTGGCGGGTGACGTCACGACGTACACCGACACTCCGTCGCCTGCGGCCACGGTCACCTACTACGTGAAGGCGAAGGACGCCGCCGGGAACGTGTCGGTGGCGAGCAACAGCGTCACCCGGACCGGTTCCGGCGCCGGTTCCGATCTCGCCCAGGGCAAGCCCATCGAGGCCTCCTCGTACACCTTCACCTACGTCGCCACGAACGCCAACGACGGTCAGAGCAGCACCTATTGGGAGAGCGCGGGCGGCGCCTACCCGGCCACCCTCACCACCAAGCTGGGTGCCAACGCCGACCTCAGCCAGGTCGTCGTCAAGCTCAACCCCGATGCCGCCTGGTCCACGCGCACGCAGAACATCCAGGTGCTCGGCCGCGACCAGGACGCGACGGCGTTCACGAGCCTCGTGGCCGCGAAGGACTATACGTTCAACCCGGCGAGCGGCAACACGGTGACCATCCCGGTCTCCGGCTCCGCCGCCGACATCCAGCTCAAGTTCGCCTCCAACTCCGGTGCTCCGGGCGCGCAGGTCGCCGAGCTCCAGGTGATCGGCACCCCGGCCGCCAACCCGGACCTCAAGGTCACCGGCATCACCAACACACCCGCGGCCCCGGTCGAGTCGGACGCCATCAGCCTGACGGCGACCGTCACCAACAGCGGCAGCAAGCCGTCCAAGGCCACCGACCTGAACTTCACGCTGGGCGGCACCAAGGCAGCCACCGCGGACGTCCCGGCCCTCGCGGCCGGCGATTCGACGACGGTCACGACGAGCATCGGCACCCGGGACGCGGGCAGTTACCCGCTCGGCGCCGAGGTGGACCCGTCGAACAAGGTCATCGAGCAGAACGAGGCGAACAACGTCTTCACCCGCTCCGACGCCCTCGTCGTCAAGCCCGTCTCCAGCTCGGACCTGGTCGCCGCTCCGGTCGCCTGGACGCCCTCCAGCGCCTCGGCGGGCGACAACGTCTCGTTCACCGTCGCGATCAAGAACCAGGGGACGGTGGCCTCGGCCTCCGGCGCCCACAACGTCACACTGACGGTCCAGGACTCCAACGGCGCCACCGTCAAGACGCTCACCGGCTCCTACAGTGGCGCCATCGCGTCCGGCCAGACGACCGCACCGGTCGGCCTCGGCTCATGGACCGCCGCCAACGGCAAGTACACCGTCAAGACGGTCATCGCCGACGACGCCAACGAACTGCCGGTCAAGCGGACCAACAACACCACCACACAACCCCTGTTCGTCGGCCGCGGCGCGGACATGCCGTACGACATGTACGAGGCCGAGGACGGCACCGTCGGCGGCGGCGCCAAGGTCGTCGGCCCGAACCGCACGATCGGCGACATCGCGGGCGAGGCGAGCGGCCGCAAGGCCGTGACCCTCACCGGGACCGGCCAGTACGTCGAGTGGACCACCCGGGCGGCCACCAACACCCTGGTCACCCGCTTCGAGATCCCGGACGGCACCGACACGACGCTCAATGTCTACGTGGACGGCCAGTTCCTCAAGCCGATCGACCTCACGTCGAAGTACGCCTGGCTCTACGGCAACGAGACCTCTCCGGGCAACTCGCCCGGCTCCGGTGCCCCGCGCCACATCTACGACGAGGCGAACCTGCAGCTCGGCAGGACCGTTCCGGCCGGCTCCAAGATCCGGCTCCAGAAGGACGCGGCCAACACCTCCACCTACGCCATCGACTTCATCAACACCGAACAGGCGACGGCGATCCCGAACCCGGACCCGGCCGCCTACACGGTCCCGGCCGGCTTCTCCCACCAGGACGTGCAGAACGCGCTCGACAAGGTCCGCATGGACACCACGGGCAAGCTCGTCGGCGTCTACCTGCCCGCCGGAGACTACGAGACCTCCAGCAAGTTCCAGGTCTACGGCAAGGCGGTCAAGGTCGTCGGAGCCGGGCCGTGGTTCACCCGCTTCCACGCACCCGCCTCGCAGGAGAACACCGACGTGGGCTTCCGGGCCGAGGCCACCGCCAACGGCTCGTCGTTCACCGGCTTCTCCTACTTCGGCAACTACACGTCCCGGATCGACGGTCCGGGCAAGGTGTTCGACTTCTCCAACGTCTCGGGCATCACCATCGACGACATCTGGGTCGAGCACATGGTGTGCCTCTACTGGGGCGCCAACACCGACAACATGACCATCAAGAACTCCCGCATCCGTGACACGTTCGCCGACGGCATCAACATGACGAACGGCTCCACGGACAACCACGTGGTCAACAACGACGCCCGGGCCACAGGCGACGACAGCTTCGCGCTCTTCTCGGCGATCGACGCGGGCGGCGCCGACGAGAAGAACAACCTCTACGAGAACCTGACGTCGACGCTCACCTGGCGCGCGGCCGGTATCGCCGTCTACGGCGGCTACAACAACACCTTCCGCAACATCCGGGTCGCCGACACCCTGGTCTACTCCGGCATCACCATCTCCTCGCTGGACTTCGGCTACCCGATGAACGGCTTCGGGACCGATCCGACGACGATCGAGAACGTCTCCCTGGACAGAACCGGCGGCCACTTCTGGGGCTCGCAGGTCTTCCCGGCCATCTGGGCGTTCTCGGCCTCCAAGGTCTTCCAGGGCATCCGGGTCAACGACGTCGACATCGACGACTCCACCTACGGAGGAGTGATGTTCCAGACCAACTACGTCGGCGGCCAGCCACAGTTCCCGGTGAAGGACACGATCTTCACCGACATCTCCATCACCAACTCCAAGAAGAGCGGAGACGCGTTCGACGCGAAGTCCGGTTTCGGCATCTGGGCCAACGAGCTGCCCGAGCCCGGTCAGGGACCGGCCGTCGGTTCGGCCACCTTCGTCAACCTTCGGATGAGCGGCAACGCCCAGGACATCCGCAACACCACGTCCACCTTCACGATCAACGTCCAGTAACTCCCGGCAGCACGGCTTGAAGCGGGGCCGCCCTTCCTGACAAGGGCGGCCCCGTTCCGGCATGTGCCTGTACCTACCAGCCGACGGCGACCAGGAGCCACTGCGGGTTGGCGTGGGAGATGAAGGAGGACTGGCCCGCCACATCGTCGTAGGGGAAGCCGTAGGCGAGCTGGTTGATGGCGTTGTCGTGCCAGAACTTGGCGTAGTAGTTCGCGGGGGCCGCCTTGTAGAACTGCGCCGGGTCGGACTGCTGCGACGCCGGCAGGGTGGCCACGTGGCGGTTGAGGGCGGCGCACATGTCGGGGTTGGCGGCCAGCGAGGCGGCGCAGCCGAAGATGTCGGAGGTGGCCGCGTTCACGCCGACCGACTGGGCGTAGGACGTGAAGTAGCCGGCGTTGGCGCCACCCGCGCGGAAGCTCGGATCGCTGCCGGGTGCGATGATCCGGTACGGAGCCTGGGTCTGGGCCAGGACCTTGAACTGGGACGGAACCGCGTCGGTGAAGCGCTGGAAGGTGGTGGCCCGGTCCTCGGCGAAGGTCTGCCGGTTCTCGCCGACCTCGACGTCGTAACCGTCCTTGGTGTGCAGGCGCATGGCGAGTTTGAGGCCGAAGGCGTCGACCCGTGTGGTGTTGCCGTTGAAGACGTTGTTGCCGACCGTGAACTCGATGAAGTCGTAGTAGGGGCCGTTGGGCGAGCCCAGGTAGAAGTACATACGGCCCGCGGAGTTGGCAGGCATGTCCAGGTAGGGCTGCTCGGCGATGGAGTGCGCCTGCCCGTTGAAGCTCCAGTACACCTGGCTGTCGGGGTACTTGCCGTTGGTGCGGTTGAGGATCTTCACCTCGACGGCGTTGCTCGCCGGGGGTATGTCACTGGTGCTGCCCCAGAAGTCGTCCGGCGGTGTGGTGCTCCCGGGGCCGTAGACCTGGAACTCCCACAGCGAGTAGCCGTACGGGGTGGCCCGTGCGGTGCCGTACACCCGGACGTAGCGCCCGCTGCCTGTGATGTTGATGTTCTGGGTGCCGCCGGTGGAGGTCGTGGTGGAGTAGACGGTGGTCCAACTGTTCGCGTCGGTCGAGGTCTGGATCTGGTATCCGGTGGCGTAGGCGGCCTCCCAGTTCAGCGAGACGCGGGTGAGCTGCTGCGTGGAACCGAGGTCCACCCGCAGCCACTGCGGATCGGCGAAGGCCGAGGACCATCGGGTGCCGGTGTCGCCGTCGACGGCCGCGCTCGCGGGGAAGGACCCGCTCTCGGTCGAGGACGCGGTGGCGGGCCGTCCTTGGGACAGCAACTGGTCGGCAGCGCGGGCGGGCGAGGGAGTCAGGGCGGCGAAGCAGGCGACTATCAGGATGACGACCAGACCGAGAGCCGTGCGGGAGCCTACGGCACCGGCCGAAGGTCTGCCGAGTGTGCCGGATACGCCGGCGGAAGTCTGCATGGGGGGGTCTCCTCAAGCCGGTTCGGCGTGCGGGGGCAGGAGCAACAGCGGGTGCGAGAGCGCTCTCACCGGGTTGTAGCCCCACCTGTGCCTGGCGTCAACAACTGAAGTCGAATCCACGGCAGTTCGTCGATACGGGGGCAGCAAGAGGCGGACGGCTTGGGCAACGCCGCGCGCCGCCCCGGCGATCCGTTCAGAATCCGATCACGGGCCTCACCTCGACCCGGCCTGTTCCTCCATCACTTGACGTCTCCGGTATGGACCTTCGTGATCGTCGTGGCCGTGAACGAGTAGACCCCTTGCGTCGGCGAGGAGCTTTGGATGAACGAGACCACCATGCCCGCGGCCATACCGGCAGACGGCTGCGCGCCACCCGAGGCCCCTGCCTCGAGCGAGCTGAGTGCGGGACCCCTTGCACACCTTGCTGGACACGGTGGCCACCTGCCGCCCGCTCGACCAGGTCACCACGCTGCCGGCACCGCTCAAGGAGAGCGGTCGGCACCCGGAGCTGGTACGGGAGGCCCTGCGCACGACCGCCGTCGCCCGCCCCGTCGACGAGGTGGGTCAGCTGATCGACCTGCTGTGCAAGTCCCCGCAGGGGCAGGCCGAGGCCGACATCCTGCTGCGTGCGGCGGCCGTGAAGCGACCCATGGAGGACGTCGCCTCCGCGCCGCGCGGGGCGGCCGGGAACCCCGCCGTGTCGTGGGCGGTCCCAGCCTGGCAGCGGGCCCTGCGCCGGCCGGTGGCGCTCGCGCTACCGGCCCTCGCCGCCCCGCACTTGCCCGCGGACCTGGCAGAAGCTCGGGTTCTTCCAGAGCCGGGGCAACGTTCCCCTCCAGACAACCGACTTGAGACGGCCGTTTGCCGCGACCGGATTGCGGTTAGGGTGCTGACGGCTCCCGCGGAGGCGTACATGCCAGGAGCGGGTGTCCGCGGGGCGGTCATGGTCGCTGGAGAGTGAATCGGACACGACGGGGGGCTCGCGTTGGATCACGGCGCGCGGCAGCGGAACAAAGTCACTACCGCAGGTCGACCGGACGCGGTGAACGTGTGACCGGCCGACCGGCGCCCACGGTGCTGCCCCCGTCACTGCGCCCGTGGCTCGGGCTGATCGCGGCCCTCGCCGCGCTGGTGGTCGTCGCGCTCGGGGTCCTCTACGCCGGCCACAGCGAGCCCGGCGTGGTGGACAGGTGGATCATCCAGCCGACGGCGGACAGTTTGCGGCCGCCGTGGCGGCACGTCGCCCTGGCCCTGGACTTCTTGGGGGAACCCGCGGGATCGGCGATGCTGATCGTGGCCGGCGTGGCGGGCTGCCTGCTGCTTCGGCGTCCCCGCGCGGCGGTGCTCGTCGTTGTCGGCGTCGGCATGACCGTGGGGACGACCACGCTGCTCAAGCACCTGGTGGGACGCACCATCCACGGCGCCGGCAACCTGTCCTATCCGAGCGGGCACACCGCCTTCTTCACCGCACTCGCCCTCATCGTGGCGCTGCTCGCGACCGGCCGGCTCGGTCTCGGCAGGACGGCCGGCACGTCACTCGTGCTCGCCGCGGCGCTGGTTGCCGGCGCCGCCATGGGATGGGCGCAGGTCGGCCTGGGCGCGCACTATCCGACCGACGTCCTCGGCGGCTGGTGCACCGCGCTGGCGGTGATACCGGCGACCGCGTGGCTGGTCGACCGGATGGCTGACCGGCTGGTCGATCGGATGGCCGACGCCGGTCTGCGGGAGCGTCGCTGACGTCGCGTCACGCCAAGCGGCGGAATACGGGCTTCACGGGTCGTCCGCCCAGCCAGGGGGTGGGGTCAGCGGCGTCCAGTGCCTTCCGGTACACCGCACATGCCTGGGCCACCACGTCGACGGTGTGATCGATGTCGGCGTCGTCGAGCGCGCTGCTCACCACGAACGACGGTGCCAGCACCCCGCCCGCGAGGAGCCGGCGCAGGAACAGGGTGCGGTACTGCTGCGACGGCTGCCGGTTCTCGTCGAGGGTGGCGAAGACCAGGTTGCTGGCCCGGCCCCGGACGACGATGTGGTCGCCGACGCCCATGCCGGCCGCGGCGTCGCGGACACCGGCGGCCAACCGCTCGCCGAGGGTGTGCAGCCGCGCGGTGACGCCCTCTTCGACGTAGGTGGTGAGCACGGCCATCGCTGCTGCCAGGGAGTGCGTTTCCGCACCGTGCGTGGTGGACAGCAGGAACACCCGGTCGCCGGAGTGACGCAGCCCGCCCCGCTCCATCAGATCGCGGCGCCCGGCCAGCGCGGAGACGGCGAATCCGTTGCCCAGCGCCTTGCCGAACGTGGAGAGGTCGGGGACGACGCCGTACAGGCCCTGGGCGCCCGCCTCGGACCAGCGGAAGCCGGTGATCATCTCATCGAAGATCAGTACGCAGCCGTACCGGTCGGCCAGCTCGCGCAGGCCGGCGAGGTACCCGGGCGGCGGCTCGGTGTGGGTGGCGGGTTCGACGATCAGGCAGGCGACCTCGTCCTCGTACCGGGTGAGCAGCTCCTCCGTGGCGGCCAGGTCCCCGTAAGGGAACGCCACGGTCAGCTCGTTGGTCGCCGCCGGAACACCGGCGGCCATCGGCGTGGTGCCGATGAACCAGTCGTCGACGGAGAAGAACGGATGGTCGGCGCAGAGGGCCACCCGCGGGCGCCCGGTGGCGGCGCGAGCGAGGCGCACCGCGGCGGTGGTGGCGTCGGAGCCGTTCTTCGCGAACTTCACCATCTCGGCGGTCGGCACCGTGGCCAGGAAGCGTTCCGCGGCCTCGACCTCCACGATGGACGGCCGGACGAAATTGCTGCCGCGGTCGAGTTCCCGCCGCACCGCCTCGATCACGCGTGGGTGGGCGTGGCCGAGGCTGACCGACCGCAGGCCGGAGCCGTACTCGATGTAGCGGTTGCCGTCGATGTCCCACACGTGGGCACCGTGGCCGTGGCTGATGACCGGGGCCAGGTTCTCGGGGTACTGGTCGTCGCCCTTGGCGTAGGTGTGCGCGCCACCGGGGATCAGGGCGTGCAGCCGCTCGTTGGCCAGCCGCGAGCGGGGCAGGAGGAACTCTTCGGTGTCTTCGGTATGCACGCCGACCTCAACCTTCTTGGTGCTTAAGGACCTCGGCGAGGCTCGGCGCCTCCCGGTCCCGCTGGGACATCGATACGACCGGCAGCGGCCAGGGTATGGCGAGCTCGGGGTCGTCGAAGGCGATCGTCACGTCCTCGGCCGGATCGTGCGGGCGGTCGATCCGGTACGAGGTGTCGGCGGTCTCGGTCAGCGCCTGGAAGCCGTGCGCGCACCCCGCCGGGATGTACAAGGTCACCTGCGTCTCGCCGGACAGCTCGAAGAAGGCCCGGTTCCGGTACGTCGGCGAGTCCGGCCGCAGGTCCACGACGACGTCGAAGATCCTCCCGTACGAGCACCTCACCAGCTTGGCCTCGCCTGCGCCGGAGCGCAGGTGCAGGCCGCGCAGCACGCCCCCGGCCGAACGGGACAGGCTGTCCTGGACGAAGGCGTCCGGGTCGAGGCCCACCGAGCGGACCACGTCGGCGTCGAAGGTGCGGCAGAAGAAGCCGCGTTCGTCGGCGTACGGCGTCGGCTCGAAGAGGTACGCGCCGGTGATCTCCGGGACTTCGGTCGCCTTCATGGAGACTCCTGCCGAGCGTGAGCGTGGGTGTGGGCGGTCGCGGGGAACACGGCCGCGGTCAAGGAGGTGAACTGGTCCTCCAGTTGCCGCGCGGCGGCCAGGTTCCGCTCGGTGAGGGTCTGCCGCAGCTCGGCCGAACGCTTCTCCAGCGCCCGGAACTGTTCGAGCAGCCGGTCGGCGTCGACCTCGCGCGCCGGGTGACAGTACGCGCCGAGGCCCATCCGGTCCATGAGCGCGTCGCTCTTCGCCGCATAGCTGAGGGCGAGCACCGGCGTGCCGGTCTTCAGCGCGCAGATGAGGTTGTGGTAGCGGACCGCCACTACGGTGTCGGCGGCCACCATCTCCTTCATCAGGTCGGCCAGGGAGGCCGGCTCGGCCGCGGTGACCAGCGGTGAGTCGACCGCGTCGAGGATCGCGGCGACCACCGAGGCATCGCACTGGTCGCCGGTGAGCAACCGGACCGGCCTGCCCTCCTCGACGAGCGTGCGGACGAACCGGATCGTCCCGTCGAGATAGCGCCGGTATATCTCCTCGGCGCGGGCGCGGTCGTCGTTGCCGCCGTGGAAGTCCATGACGCCGACGCAGACCGGGCCCGGCGGGCCCGAGGGCACACTGGCCGGCGGTGTCGGCAGGGCGAACGCGAGGTCCGGGTAGACCTCGTCGCGCGCGGTGTCCACGCCCATCGCCCGCATCGCGTCCCGGGACTGGGCGTCCCGGTAGGACCGGTAGGCGGCCAGGCGCCCCGACCAGCGGACCAGGGCCCGGGTCGGCCGGTTGCGGATCTCGGCGGCGCCGACGCTGACCAGCGCGACCCGGGTGCCGAGCAGCCGGCCGCTCGCGCAGAGCAGGAACAGCGAGTACGGGAAGCCCCACGGCCGTAGCGGGAGGGTGGCTTCCAGGACGCCCATGCCCGGCACGATCACCACGTCGTGTCGGCGTACCCAGGCGGCGGTGCGGAAGACGTCGACGAGTTTGCCGAGCCCCTTCGCCGCGATCGCGCCCGCGCGTGAGGCGGTCCGGTACTCGGCGCGGTTCCAGTGCATCCGTGTGGCGGGGATCCCGAACCGGGCCGTCACGGCCTCGGGCCCGCCGCACAGCGCGTCCACGACCGCCTCCGGGTGGTCGGCGCGGAGGTAGCCGAGGACGGCTTCGAGCGATCCGTCGTTGCCGAGGTTGCCGGAGCCGAGCAGGCCGAACACCCCGACGCGCACCGGCGTTCCGTCCGCGGACGTCATGCGTGCCTCCCCTCGCGGCCGGCGACGAGGGCGTCGACGGAGACCGTGAGCTGGGCCGGGTCGACCGGGGCGCGGTCCTCGACCCGCTCGCCGGCGCCCGGCCTGACCCGGCTGGTCATCCACGCGGCCAGGTGGCGGTAGCACGCGCGCCGGTCGGCCGGGGACAGGGGCGCCCGCCGGATCGCCGAGGCGAAGCCCCAGACGTACTCGGCGAGCAGCCGGGGCGTCGGGTGCAGCGGGCCTGCCCGGCGCGGGTCCAGGTTGACGCACCGGGCGCGCTTGGAGGGGTTCGCCCGCTCGGCGCGGGTGGGGTGGTCGCGGCGGAAGTACAGCAGTTCCGGCACCTGGTGGAAGCGTCCGTGCAGGGTGATCTCGGCGACGAACGTGCGGTCCGCGTGGTGGTAGCTGTCCATCGGTTTCACCCGGCGCAGCATGTCGGCCCGCATCACCCCGTAGAAGTCGTCGCCGCCCGGCTCGAACAGCAGACTGCGGAAGCGCTCCGGCGCGTGCGGGGAGTCGGTGGCGAGCGTGTACTCGTAGGGCACCGTCACCTGGCCGTCGCCGTCGATGACCGCCTGGTCGGTGTGGGCGAGGATCACGTCCGGCCGCTCGTCCAGCGCTTCGACGCAGCGCCGCAACAGGTCGCGGCCGTAGAGGTCGTCGTGCGAGGCCCACTTGAACAGTTCGCCTCGGGACTCGGCGAAGACATGGTTGTGGTTCGGCGTGGCGCCGATGTTCCGGGGCAGCCGGAGGTACCGGATGCGGGAGTCCTGCGCGGCGTACTTGCGGCAGATGTCCTCGGTCCCGTCGGTCGAGGCGTTGTCGGAGACGACCAGTTCGAAGTCCTCGTAGGTCTGGCCGAGCAGGGCGTCGAACGACTCGGCCAGGTACTCCTCGCCGTTGTACACGGGCAGGCCGATGCTCAGCCTCGGTCGGTCGGTCATGAGGTCCTCACTTCGGGGATGGGATCGCGGTGGCGCTCGCGCAGGGCGGAGCGCAGTTGCAGCCACCACACGGCCGAGCCACTGATGGTCGCGGCGGCGACGCCCCAGGCCGAGCCGGCCGTGCCGCCGAGGGCCGCGCCGCCGAGCCCGCCGCCGACGTAGCAGGCGGAGGCGAACAGTTGGCAGCGCAGGCTGCGCCGGGCGGCGCCGAGCGCGCGCAGCCCGGCCGCGGCGCCGGTGCCGAGGCCCGCTCCCGCGACGCTGAGGGTGATCTGCACGATGAGGTGCGATGAGGAGTGCCAGACGTCGCCGAGCGCCAGCTCGCCGAGCCGCCCGGGCATCAGCAGCAGCGCCGAGCCCCAGAGCAGCGCCCCGGCGGCCTGTCCCCCGCCCAGGAGGAGGCAGAACCTGCCCAGTTGATGCGGGGCCTGCCGCAGCACGCGTGCCGCCTCCGGGACAGTGACCAGCGAAAGCCCCATGAGCACCGCCAGGAACGGGCCGAGCAGGAGCTCGGCGCCCCGCACCGCGCCCACCGCGCTCACTCCGACGATCACGCCGAGCCCGTACGCCCGTAGCTGGCTCGCGCCGCTGAGGCTGACGTTCTCGACCAGATACCGGTAGCCGAGATCACGCTGTTCGCGCAGCCACCCGCGGGCCCGTGCCGTCCGGGGCCGGATGCCGGACTGGACGCAGCCGTATCCCGCCGCCACCGTGGCCGACGCGCCCCAGGCGAGCACGAAGGCGGCCACGCTGCCCACATGGGCCGCCACCACCATGGCCGGGACGAGCGCGACGCCCCACACGACGTCGTTGACGAACGCCTTCCGCCCGTCGCCGGCGGCGAAGAACGAGAACCGCCAGGCGTCCTGGAGCAGCAGCCCCGGCATCATGAGACCGAGGGCGGCGAAGGCCGGCCCGACCCGGCCGCCGAGACCGAGCCCGGCCGCGAGGCACAGCACTCCGAGGGCCGTGCCGACGCCGAGCGCGGTGCCCGTCGAGCGGGCCACCGCCCCGCGCCAGGACGCCTCCGGCACCCCACTGAAGCGCACCACGAGCGGGTCGGTGGCCAGGCCGCGGGAGACGTTGAGCACCACGCCGTAGGTCACCCAGGCGAGGCTGAACACGCCGAACGCGGTGACCCCCAGCGAGCGGGCCACGTAGATGCCCACCGCGAAGTTGCTGATGCTGGAGGCCGCCTGGTCGGCCAGTCCCCAGGACAGTCGGCCGACGAGGGCCCGCTTGGCGGATCGGGCCGGCGCCGTCGCCTTCTCCCCGTCGGTGGTCATCGGCGTCATGTCTTGATCAGCCCGGCCTCGTGCAGAGCGCCGGCCGCGCCCGCGACGGTGTCGAACGGGAGCCCGGACCGCTCGGCGACGTCCAGCAGACTGTGCTCGCCGTCGGAGAGGTTGAGCACCCAGAGCATGGCCATCTGGGCCTGCTTGGTGTCGCTGCGTCCGCCGAGCGCGTCGTACAACCCGCGCCGGCCCAGCTGGGGTTCGCCGTAGGGGCTGAGGTTGAGATACCGCCGGTTGCGGTCCAGGACGGCGAACGCCTCGCGGCAGACCGCGAGGGTGTCCGCCATCGCCTCCGGGGAGACGAAGTCCGGGTTGTCCGCCGAGGTGTGGTACTCGGGGTACCCGGCGTACGGGGTCCGGCTGAGCGATCCCACGCCCAGATTGAACCCGGGCGAGCAGTACTGCCGCTCGTCGTAGCCGTACGGGGTGAACTCGTCGACGCGGTGCGGGCGTTCGGACGCGGCCAGCACGTGCCGCAGCACCCGGTCGATCTCCGCGTCGCCGCGCCTGCTCTGTTTGTACGTCAACTGTCCTGGGTCCCCGGCGCAGGCCAGGACGAGGCCGTGCTTGACCCGTTCCATCCGCTCCGCGTTGCGGGCCAGCCAGGTGATCGCCCCGATGGTGCCGGGCGCGTAGATGAACCGGTAGGTGTAGTACGGCGTCTCCCGCGCCAGCGCGCGGGCCAGGAACGTCGCCACGGCGATGCCGGCCAGGTTGTCGTTGGCCAGCGACGGATGGCAGACGTGGCAGGAGACGATCACCTCGTCGGCCACCTGTCCGGGGACCACGTGCTCGGCGTAGGTGAGGTGGCCGTCGGCGAGCGTGGAGTCGATGCGCACCTCGTACTCGCCCTCGGGCAGCGCGTCCAGGGTCTCCTGCGCAAGGCAGAAACCCCACTCCGGCTTGTAGTAACTCGTGCGGTACGGCACCCAGGACGGGTGGTCCGGCAGCGTGTGCAGGTGTGCCCGCAGCTCGGCGAGCGGCATGCTCGCCGACACCGGCACGCTGTAGCCGAGCACGTGCAGGCTGGACGCGGCGAAGTCGACGATCCGCCGGCCGGTGGTGTCGGCGATGTACGCGTCCCGGATGTTCCACTCCTGCGGAATCGTCCAGTCGAGCACCTGCGTCCCGGTCGGCACCTCGTGCACCTGGAGCGGGACGTACTCGCCGACGATGTCCAGGGTGGCGCGCACACCGTCGCCGGTGATGCTCCGGCAGAGCGGGTACAGCCGCTCCACCAGCGCGTGCATCTCCTCGCCGACTGCGGTCATCGGCGCCACCGCAGGGTGTCGTCGACGGTGCCGGCGTCGGAGGCCGCGCGCAGCACGGCGAGGCGGGTGAAGCGCTGCTCGAAGTCCTCCCGGGTCAGCCCGAACTTCCGGTAGGCGTCGGCGAGTTCGAGTGCGCCCTGCTTCACCGTCCATTCGCAGTCGAAGTCGGGGATCGCGTTGCGGAAGCGGGAGAAGTCCACCCGGTACGACCGCGGGTCGGCACCGTTCTCCCCGGTGATCACCACCTTCGCGCCGGAGACCGCCTCGGCGACCTGCTCGGCGATCTCGGCGACGGTGACGTTGTTGGTCTCGCTGCCGATGTTGAACGCCCGGTCGTGCACCGCCTCGCGCGGCGCGGTCAGCGCGGCCGTGAAGGCGCGCGCGATGTCGGCGGCGTGCACCAGCGGGCGCCAGGGGGTGCCGTCGGAGAGGACCAACACCTCGCCGGAAAGGAGCGCGTGGCCGACAAGATTGTTGAGCACAATGTCGGCACGCAGCCGGGGCGAGTAGCCGAAGGCGGTGGCGTTGCGCATGAACACCGGGGTGAAGTCGCCGTCGGCCAGCGCGTGCAGGTCGTCCTCCACCCGCACCTTCGACTCCGCGTACGGCGTCACCGGGCGCAGCGGGGCGTCCTCGGTCACCAGGTCGTCGCCGCCGGAGGCGCCGTAGACGGAGCAGGTCGACGCGTACAGGAAGCGCCGCACTCCGGCGTCGCGGGCCAGTTGGGCCAGCCGTACGGACGCGTGGTGGTTGATGTCGTAGGTGAGTTCCGGCGCCAGCGAGCCCAGCGGGTCGTTGGACAGGGCGGCCAGGTGGATGACGGCGTCCACTCCGGCCACGTGGTCGGCGGTGATGTCGCGCAGGTCCACCCGCACCCCGGGCGGGTCGGCGGGCGCGGGGCCGAGGACGGAGTCGGCGAACAGGCCGGAGTCGAGGCCGACGACCTCGTGTCCGGCGGCGGTGAGGACGGGTGCCATCACGGTGCCCAGATAGCCCTGGTGTCCGGTCAGTAGTACGCGCAAGGTGTTCAACCCCCCAGGTTGAGCGTGAGTTTGGTGACAGCGAACGCCTCGGCGTAGCGCGCGTGGCATTCGATACCGCGGATCCGGGCGAGGCCGAGGAATGCCTCCCGGTCGTACCAGGGCCGGTGCCGCTGCGAGGGGTAGTGCTCCTGCAGCAGTCGGACCTTCTGTTCGGCGGTCTCCGTCTCCAGCGGCTGGTATGCCGCCGGTCGGCCGAGGTCGCCGTCCCACTTGACGATCTCGTAGCCGAGCACGAGGTGGTCGCGGAACGCGGTGGTCATCAGCTTCGCCAGGCCGCGGTGGTCCTGATGAGCGTCGTCGGTGCGCGGCGCGAGGACCAGTTCCGGCTCGGTCTGCGCGCGCAGTTCCTCGACCGCGGCCTTGGCCTCCTCCCAGTGCGCGGGCAGCCGGCCGTCCGGCAGCTTGTGCACGGTCAGCCGCAGGTCGGCGCCCGGGCAGAAGGCGGCGAGCGCGGCCTGCTCCTCCTGCTCCCGCTCGCTGCCACCGCCGGAGAGCACCAGCGCGTCGACGCGGATACCCGGTCGCGCGAGGCAGAGCGTCAGCAGCGTGCCGCCGGCGCCGATGGCGATGTCGTCGCAGTGCGCGCCCACTGCGACGATCCGGTCCAGGGGCCCCGCCCCGAGCCGGATCACGCTCTGACTCCGGCACTGTCCCGCTCCCACACGGCCCACGGACGGTCGCCCCGGGTGTAGGCGTCGTCGAGCGCGGCCCGCTCCTTCACGGTGTCGGTCGGCTTCCAGAAGCCGCGGTGCTGATGGGCCACCAGCCGCCCGCGCTTGGCCAGTTGGGCGCATCCGTCGGCGACCAGGTCCCCGTTCTCCGGTATGTGGTCGAAGACCTCCTGGCGGAGCACGAAGTAGCCGCCGTTCTCCCACAGCGGCATGTCGCTCACCGCGGTGATGCCGCCCACCAGGCCGTCCTCGCCCAGGTCCACGCAGTGGAACGAGGACTGCGGCGGTACGACCATCATCGAGGCACCGGCGTCGCGCTGGGCGAAGTTCTCGATCATCGCCGGCAGCGGGGCGTCGGTGAGCACGTCGGCGTAGTTGGCGAGGAACATCTCGTCGCCGTCCAGGTGGTGCCGCACCCTGCGCAGCCGCTCCCCGATCGGTGACTCGATGCCGGTCTGCGCGAACGTGATCGTCCAGTCCGCGATGTCGGTGGACAGCAGCTCGGTCCGCCCGCCCCGCAGCACGAAGTCGTTGGACGCCGTCTCCTCGTAGTTGAGGAAGAACTCCTTGATGTGGTGGGCCCCGTAGCCGAGGCACAGGATGAACTCCGTGTGCCCGAAGTGCGCGTAGTAGCGCATGACGTGCCAGATCAGCGGTCGCGGCCCGACCATCGCCATCGGCTTGGGCACGTCGTCGGAGGTTCCGTTGCGCATGCGCATCCCGTAACCGCCGCAGAACAGAACGACCTTCATGACTTGACCTCGACAATGCTCAGTTCCGGGATCGGAAAGACCAGCCGGCCGCCCCAGTCGTGCACGAAGGACAGCTGCTCGACCAGCTCGGCTCGCAGGTTCCACGGGAGGACGAGGACGTAGTCCGGCTTGTCGGCGGCTATCTGCTCGGGCGGCAGGATCGGGATGCGGGTGCCCGGGGTGAACCTGCCGTGCTTGTACGGATTACGGTCGACCGTGTACGCGAGCAGGTCCGGTCGGATGCCGCAGTGGTTGAGGAGGGTGTTGCCCTTGCCCGGGGCGCCGTAACCGACGACCGTCTCGCCGCGCTCGGCCGCCTCGATGAGGAACCGCAGCAGGTCCCGGCGCACCTTGGCCACCCGGGCGGAGAACTCGGTGTATCCGGCCAGCTCCTGCAGTCCGGCGGCCTTCTCGCGGGCCAGTACGTCGGCCACCCGCTGAGTCGGCTCGCCCGCCACCTCGGCCGGCCGGGCCCACAGCCGGATGGAGCCACCGTGCGTGGGCAGCAACTCGACATCCACGAGCGCGAGTCCGCCGCTCGCGAGGGCCCGGATCGCGGACGCGACCGTGTAGTACTGGAAGTGCTCGTGGTAGATCGTGTCGTACTGGTTCTCCTCGATCAGGGTCAGCAGGTGCTGCACCTCGATGGAGACCCAGCCGTCGTCGGCGACCAGGGCGCGCAGCCCCTGGGTGAACCCGACCACGTCGGGGATGTGCGCGTACACGTTGTTGGCCACGACCAGGTCCGCCGGGCCGTGCTCGGCTCGGACGGCCGAGCCGGTGTCGGGGCTCAGGAACTCCGTGAGCGTGGGCACACCCGCCTCCCGCGCCGCGGCACCGACGTTCACCGACGGCTCGATGCCCAGGCAGCGGATCCCCCGGTCCACCACGTGCCTCAGCAGGTACCCGTCGTTGCTCGCGACCTCGACCACGAAGGCGTCGGCGCCGAGATCCAGCCGCTGAACGGCGCCGTCGACGAACGTGCGCGCGTGCTCCACCCAGGAGGTCGAGTAGGACGAGAAGTACGCGTACTCCTTGAACGTCTCCTCCGGCGTGATCAGCGGCGGAATCTGCGCCAGCCAGCAGTCGGTGCAGACCCGCAGGTGCAGCGGGTACGCCGGCTCCGGCCGGTCCAGTTGGTCCGCGGCGAGAAAGCTCTCACACGGCGGCGTCGCCCCAAGATCGACGACGCTCGCCATCGCTTCCGAGCCGCACAGTCGGCATCGTGTCATCTGCTGTCCCCATCCCCCCTGCTCGCGCGGGTGTCCCCACCGCGAGCCAGTGCTGACCGACCCGCGATCGCGGTGCGGTACTCCTCCACCAGGCGCTCAAGGCCGACGGCCGGGCTGAATCCCTGCTCGTAACGGCGCCGGGCCGCCTGGCCCATCTCCTGGTTGCGGGCCGGCTCGGCCGCGATCCCGCGTATGCAGGACGCGAGCGAGGCGGGCTCGCCCGGCTGGTGCAGCAGCCCGGTGACGCCGTCCTCGACGAGTTCGACGAAGGCGCCGTGACCGGCGGCGACGGTCGGGACCCCGGCCGCCATCGCCTCCACGACCACCAGGCCGAACGCCTCCAGCCACGTCGAGGGAGCCACCACGGCGACCGACCGCGCGATGGCCTTCCGGCACTCCGCCGGGTCCAGCAGGCCGACGTAGCGCACGTCGTCCCGGCCCGCCGCCCAGGCGGTGACCTCTCGCTCCAGCGGCCCCGTGCCGGCGATCACGAGCGGCACACCCACACCGCCGCTCGCCGCGACCTCGTCCCACGCGGCCATGAGCAGCCGTACGCCCTTGGCCTCCGCGAGCCGGCCGAGATAGAGCAACTGCTCTCCCCCGCCTTCCCGGCGGATGTCGGGTTCGGGGACGAAGTTGTGCTTCACCGCCAGGCGTTCGGCCGGCATGCCGGAGCGCACCAGGACGTCTCGCTGCGCGGCGGAGATGCAGAGGAAGCGCTCGACGCCGGTCCACCAGCGCCGCCGGTTGACCGACAGGCTGACCGCGAGCGGCACGGTCGCGAGGCGGGAGTTGCGGTAGCAGCCGTGCCGGACTGCGGGCAGCGGCGTCGAGCCGACGCACTCGGTGCACGGTCGGCCGTCCCGCTGGAGTGTGCCGGGCGGGCACACCTGGGTGTAGTTGTGCAGCGTGGCGACGGCGGGCACACCGGCGTCGGCGCAGGCGGCGAGGACCGCGGGCGACAGGAGCGGGAACACGTTGTGGACGTGCACCACGTCCGGCCGCTCGGCGCGCAGCCTGTCGGCGAGTTCCGTGCGGACCGCCGGATTCCACGGCACCAGGAGCGGCACCGCGACCTTGCCGAGGAGGGAGCGGGCGCCGATGTCGTCGCTGCGCCGCTCGAACACCTCGACCCGGTGGCCGGCCGCGCGCAGCAGCTCCACCTCCTGGTCGACGACCTTGTTCTCCCCGCTCGGCTGCGCCGAGGCGTAGCGGTTGTGCACCACGAGAACGTGCATGCTCAGTTCACCTCCGATCTACGGGCCCAGCGCGGGACGTGCCGTCGAGGGGCTTCGGGCAGCGCGAGCGGAGCGGCCTGGGCGGGTGCCGCCAACAGCGAGGCGGCCAGGGCCAGATGGAGCAGATAGGGCGAGGCGTCGCCGAGGCCGGCCTCGGTGTACGACGCGATCGCGCAGTAGCTGATCAGGAAGATCGCGCAGGCCCTCTGCAGCGACGGTGGCCGCAGCAACGCGACGCCGCCCAACACGATGATGATCGCCGCGACGAGGGTGACGCCGATCAGACCCTGCTCGTTGTAGACGGCCAGCCAGCTGTTGTCGATCGGCAGCCCGCCGAACGACTTGTCGCCCAGGCCCACGCCGAACAGCTTCTCCGAGGTCGACCGGGGCGCGCCCAGCAGGGCGTTCCAGACCTTGGCCCGGCCGGTGAGACTCGAGAAGTTCTCCTGGCTCTGTCCGCGCAGGAACCAGGTCTGCAGCGCGGAGGCGAAGCCGACCGCGGCCACCACGGAGCACAGCACCGCCCAGGTGAAGAACCGGCGGGCCGCGGCGCTGGTCAGAACGAGCGAGCCGATCGCCAGCACCAGCCCGAGCAGCAGGCCGAGCGTGGCCGTCCGGGTGTGGGTCAGCGCGAGCAGCACCAGCGACGGCACGATGACCAGCACGGCGCTGGTCCGGTCGGTCCGCCTGCCGATGACGAGCAGCACGGTGAGCCCGATGATGACCGCCGCGTACTGCCCGATCTGCGGCGGGGTGAGCGGCCACAGCGCGCCGACCAGGCGTCCGCCGTAGAGGTCGGGCAGGGCCTTGCCCGGTGAGACGACCAGGCCGACGGCCACCGAGCCGAGGACCGCGAAGTACGCCCGGATGTGGTAGCGGACGAACGTGAGGCTGCCGTCCCACCAGCGGCTGAGCAGCCACAGGGTGCCGACGAAGAGGGTCAGGCGGAAGCAGCGGAACAGCGCGCCCATCCCTGACTCCAGGCTCGCGCTGGAGATCACGCTGGACACCAGCAGCAGGGTGAGCAGCAGCACGTAGGCGCTGGCCCTGATGCGCACCCGCTGGTTGACCACGAGTGCCAGCGCGAACGCGGCGACCAGCGAGCCCATGGTGACCATCTGGATGAGGGAGCGGGGCAGCGGGACGATGGTCTTCGCCCCGGCGGAGCCGAGCGTGTTGAGGACCAGCAGCCCCCAGACGATCCCGACGATCTTCGGTGTGCCGGCCGGGCGCGGCTCGGCGCCGGGCAGCCTCCCCGCCGTGTCCGGTCCGCGCGTCAGGTTCTCACCCATCTCAACCACCGGCCTGTAGGTCGAGGGTGCTGCCCTTGTCCTGCTGGTACGGCGTCGCCTGCCACTGCCCGAAGTCGAGCGCCCGGCTCTGGTCCTCGGCGACGAACTTCCACGGCCCGACGTAGACGTTGTCGTGCCAGCGGTTGTGCTGCTTCTCGGTGATGGCGTCGGCCACCCCTTCGCCGTGGTAGGGCGACCAGTCCGGATAGGTGCCGTAGTTGGACAGCACCGCCATGCGGTCGCACATCTCCGTGCACTTGACGACGGACTCGTCGAGCACGAAGCGGTTGTCGTGGATGTCCACCCACTGGGTCTTCCACCGGCAGTCGGAGTAGAGCGGCGCCTTGGCGATCGCCGGTCTCACACAGCTGCTCGTCTTCTTCACCAGCAGCGTGCAGTCACCTGACGAGGTGTTGGCCGGGCTGTTGCAGAACCGGTCGGCGTTCTCCCACAGGGTGATCCCGGACCAGTTGTTCTCCAGCACGTTCCCGTAGATCTCGATCTTGTGGGTGCGGGCCGGGACCCGCGGTTCGCCGCCGGACTCGGACAGGTAGACCGTCGCGTACGGGAAGTTGTCGCCGCTGTCGGCTGCCTTGCGTCCCTCGACCCAGTTGTTCCGCCGGATCGTGTTGTTCCGGATGACCGCGTTGTAGCTGATCTCGTAGATCAGCGCGGCACCGTCGTTGGCCTCGAGCACGTTGTTCTCGATGCGGAAGTCGTTGTTGTTGGTGTCCGCCCACAACCCGGCTCCACGGTTGTCGTGCACCCAGTTGCCGCTTACGTCGGCGCCGTTGACGGCCCAGAACTTGATGCCTCCGGTGCAGCCGCAGCCCTTCCTCCGCCGCTCCCAGTCACCGGTGTTGTTGCCCACGATCTCGTTGCCCTCGACCACCAGGCCGGTGATACGGCCGTTGCCCTTGTACGCGTTCATGCCGTACTGACCGTTGTCGCGCAGGCAGCTGGCGCGGACCTGCTGGCGGGCACCGGCCATCAGCCCGGCGCCGGAGTTGTCCTGGATCGTCGCGTGTTCGATCACCCATCCGTCGGCCGAGTCATGGTTGACCACGCCCTCGTCCTGCGGCGCGACGAAACCCTGCACGGTCAGGTAGCGGATGGTGACATCACTGGCGGTGCCGGCGAAGGCGTACTGGTTGACCTTCCGGCCGTCGAGCACCGCGCCCGGCGCGCCGAGGTAGCGGTCCCCCTTCTTGGGGATGACCTGGGAGTAGCGGTCCCGCTCCAGCTTGTGCGTGCCCGGCTTGAGCCAGAACGTGGTGTTCGGGGGGCTCTTCTTGGTCTTCGCCGCCAGGTCGCCGACCACAGCGGGGTCCACGGTGACCGCGCCCGTCGGCGCCTTCACCGGTCCGGCGGCGGGGTTGGCGCACACCCGGGCCACGGACCGGGCGGCGGACGTGGCCGTGGACGGCGCGGCGTTCGGCTTCGTCGCGGCCGGGGCGCTCGACGTGCTGTCGCAGCCGGTGACCGTCAGCAGGGCCAGCGCCAGCGGTGCCGCCGCCAGCGCCCAGTGCCGTTTCATGTTCCCCACGCGCCCCCCTGGCCGCGGAACCCGAGCACGGTGGTGAATCCGTCCGTGCCGTCGGCGAAGCCGGTGCCGATCAGCGTGGTGGTGGGTTCCTTGCGCCCGAATCCGGCGGAGTACCAGCCCAGCGGCGGTTCGCTCTCACCGCGGTGCGCCCGCCAGGACAGCTGCCCGGGCAGGTCGAGCACCGCGGAGCGCCCCTCGCCGTCCCGGATCCAGGTGAGCACCACGCGGTGCCCCACCAGGTCCGCGGCGATCGCCGGACCGAGGTGGAACGCCAGTTGGACCTCCCGGCGCGGACCCTGCACCTCGTCGACGATCCTCAGCTCCTGGCTCGCGGCCGTCAGCTCCACCCGGCGGCGGTGCACCGAGCCCTGGTAGCCGTCATGCTCGGCGGACCAACGGGCCACCCCTGCCCCGGAGTTGTCCACGTCCAGCACGCGGGTGCGGGCATGCCGGGTCCACAGGAACGGCCCGCCGGAGACTGACTGGTCACCGCCGTCCAGCTGGAGGGTGTTGTGGCCGAGGGTCGACCGGAAGTACTGCCGCCACTCGGGCTGCCCGTGGTAGCAGTACGTCCCCGGGTCGGCGAGCACGTCGATCCCGTCGTGCCGGACCTCCACGGACAGCGCGTCGGCGTGGGCGTGCGCGGCGATGGACAGGAAGCCGTGCGGACCGCCGTCGCAGCGGCACCAGATCTCTCCCGGACCGCGCAGGACGGTGAGCCCCGCGTCGGCGAAGTGGGCGGGCCTGGTCGCCGGGCGGGCGGTTCCGTCCTTCGCGTACGGCCGGAGGAGCGCGGCCAGCAACGGAGTGCGCACGTCGGTGCCGGTCACCTCCGGCCACCAGCCGAGCCGGCCGAACACGGCATCGCCGGTGGCCAGCAGCGAGCCCCAGCGGTCGGTGCCCTCGCCGTCCAGGATCAGGCCGTGGCCGTCGTCCGCGTCCCCCTGGCGGGGCGGTCGCAGTCGGTTGTCCACGACGGCCGCGAGGGCGTCGGTCATCCGCAGCAGCACCAGCCGGAGCGACTCGGGGACCGGCACGCCGGCGGCGTCGGCCTCGGCCAGCGCGGCCAGGCCGAGTTCCAGTACGAGTCCGTGGTACTCGGTGGCCAGCTCGCGGTTGAGGCCGGAGTCGAAGGTGTTGGCGCGCAGCTGCCGCTCCAGCGACCGCAGTGCGTCGCACCGCCAACGCGCCGACGAGGGGAACCAGTTGAAGGCGCAGGCCGCGGCGAACTGTCCGGCAGTCTCGGCGATGACGTGGTTGTTCGCCGAGGAGCCCCGGCTGGGGAAGGCGGCCAGCCAGCGCTGGTGGTGCCAGATCTGGTTGAGCGCCACCGGGTTGTCCTCGAACAGTTCGGCCGCGCCCGGCCAGCCGTCGAGCAGCCGGCGGATCCACACCCAGGACAGCAGCCGGATGCCCAGCTCGATGCCGCTGATCCAGTGCACACCGCGCAGCGGCGGGTTGGCCGCCCACCAGGACCGCAGGTGCTCGGCGACGCGCTCGGCGTACCGCTCGTCCCCGGTGACCGCGTAGGCGGCGGCGAGCACGGTGAGGTACTGGTGCCGCGAGGGCTCCCAGATCTGCTTGATGTCCCCGGCCACGTTCTCGTCGCGGTACGGCACGTCGAAGGCGTAGCCCGAGGGGGCCCGGCGCCCGGTCTTCGGGTCGTACGACCAGTCCGGGTCGGTGAGGTCGTCGCGGTCCACCCCGAAGAACTCGGCGTGCCCGGCCATCAGCCGGTCCGCCTCGGCGACGAGCCGTTTCGCGGCGTCCGGCGGCACCTCGGCGATCGTCGCCGCGGGCAGTACCGCGGTGAACCGGGCGCCGGTCACGCTCGGGCAGTCCGGCCGCGCCGACCGCCACCGCCGTCTGCGCACGGCGTCGCCCGCCCGGCCCGCGACCTCCCGCGGTCCCATCCGGGACAGCCGCCGCAGGTACCAGCCCACGCTCATGGTCATCGCGTCCTCGCCAACGCCACCGGCACACCGCCGGCCAGGCCGGCCTGCACGGCGAGGGTGGCCGAGGTGGTGGCGACCAGCGACTCCAGCGGCACCGGCATCGGCCCGCCGGTCCGCACGGCCTTGATGAACGCGGCGAGTTCGGCGTTCTGACCCTTGTCCCGGGCCTTGGGCAGCCGCGAGCTGACCCACCGCTTGCTCCCGTAGACCGAGGCGCGGACGAAGTCGTCGAGCCGCAGCACCTTGCCGTCCGCGAGCAGGTCCAGGGTTTCCTTGGGGAAGCCGGGCGCGCCGGTGGTGACGTAGCTGATGGTGGCGGTGGAGCCGTCCGGGTAGCGCAGGACGACCTGGAGGTCCTCGTTGCCGGGCGCGGCTGTCGCGTACACCGATATCGGGTCGGCCTCCAGCAGCCAACTCGCCGTGTCGATGAAGTGTCCGCCCTCGCCGGCGAACCGTGAGCCCTCGGTGCCCTGTTGGAGGTACCAGCTGCCGTGCTGCAGCCGGCCCGCGTTGACCAGGTAGCGCAGGCTCGCCGGGCCGGTCCGGGCGCCGAACCGCTTCCTGGCCTCTTGGAGCAGCGGCGCGAACCGGCGGTTGAAGCCCACCTGGAGCCGGTCGTTGCCGGACTCCTCCACCGCCGCGAGTACGCCGGCCAGCTCGTCCTCGGTGAGGGCCAACGGCTTTTCCACGAACACGGTCTTGCCGGCCAGCAACGCCTTCCGGGTCAGTTCGGCGTGCGAGCTGTGCCGGGTGACCACGAACACCGCGTCGATGGACTTGTCGCCGAGGACGGCGTCGAGATCGGTGGTCGCCTCGGCGAAGCCGAACTTCCGCTGCGCGTTGGCCGCGGACAGCGCCGTCGTGGTGACGACTGTCGACAGCTCGACGCCGTCGCGCTGTGCCAGGTGCGGCAGCAGCATCGACGTCGCGTAGTTTCCCGCGCCGACGAACGCGAGGCGCACCGGCGTCTTGGCGGCCCGGGCCGGGGTGGACGCTCCGCCGGCTGGTCGCTTCACCGCGGGCACGGCCACCGCCGGGGCCGCCGCTTCCTCCGTTTCCCCCGCTTCCGCTTTCTGCTCGGGGTACCGGAACAGCACGGCCACGGCCTTGAGGTCGCCGTCCTTCAGGCGCTGGTACGTCTCGACGGCGTCATCGAAGTCTGCGATGTGGGAGACCAGGGGCTCCACGTCGACGCTGCCGCGGGCGAGGAGATCGAGGAAGCACGCCAGGTTGCGGCGCTCGGTCCAGCGCACGTAGCCGATCGGGTAGTCCCGGCCGTCGAGTTCGTACTCCGGGTCGTAGCGCCCGGGGCCGTACGAGCGCGAGAACCGGACGTCGAGTTCTTTCTCGTAGTACGCGTTCCATGGCAGGTCCAGGCGGCACTTGCCGATGTCGACGACCCGGCCGCGGTCCCGGCAGAGCCGGGCGGCCAGCTCGACGGGTTGGTTGCTGCCGCCGCCGGCGGCCAGGTACACCTGGTCCACGCCGTGACCGCCGGTGAGTTCGGCTACGGCGGCTTCCACGGCCGCGGACGCGGGATCGCCGCAGGCCGCGGCGCCCAGGTGCTCGGCGAGCTCGCAGCGCACCGGGTCGGGGTCGGCTCCGACCACGCGGACTCCCGAGGCGGCGAGCAGCTGCACCACCAGCTGCCCGATCAGCCCGAGGCCGATGACCAGCGCCACCTCGCCGAGCTGCGGCTCGCCTTGGCGCACGCCCTGCATCGCGATCGACCCGACAGTGCCGAAGGCCGCGTGCCGCGGCGCGAGGCCGTCGGGGACCGGGGCGTAGAGGTTCTTCGGCACCCAGTTCAGCTCGGCGTGCAGCGCGTGCTCGTTGCCGGCGCAGGCCACGAGGTCGCCGACCTTCACATCGTCGATCCCGGTGCCGACCTGCTCGACCACCCCGCACAGCGAGTAGCCCAGCGGCGTGTAGGAGTCCAGCTTGCCCATCACCTTGCGGTAGGTGGCGGGCACCCCGTTGGTGGCCACGCTCTGCATGACCTTGGCCACCTGGTCCGGCCGGGAGCGGGCCTTGCCCAGCATCGACATGCCGGCCTCGGAGACCTTCATGAGCTCGGTTCCGGTGGATATCAGCGAGTAGGCGCTGCGGACCAGCACACCGCCCGGCTTGCACCCCGGTACCGGAACGTCGAGCACCGCCAGCTCGCCGCTCTTGTAGTTCTGTACGACCTGCTTCACCCGAACTCCTGATTCCTAAGCCGTCAACCGAGTGCTCTGGCCGGACCCGGAGGTCGCGTCGCGATACCAGTACTCGAGGGTCAGTACGTGCCACAGATGTTTGGAGAAGTCCCGCTGCCCGGCGGCGTCCTCGGCGACCATCCGCGCCAGCGCGTCGCGGCGCAGGAGCCCGGAACGGACGAGCTCGCCGTCGTTGACCACCTCGCGCACCAGCGGTGCCAGATCCCGGCTCATCCAGGCCCGCAGCGGGGCGCTGAACAGGCCCTTGGGCCGGTACACGATCTCCCGGGGCAGGACCGAGGTGGCCGCCTCCTTGAGGACGGCCTTGCCCTGTCGTCCGACGATCTTGCGATCGCCGGGCACGGCGAACGCCGCCCTGACCACCTCGACGTCCACATACGGCACCCGTACCTCGGTGGAGGCGGCCATGCTCGACCGGTCCGTGTACGCGAGGTTCAGGCCCGGCAGGAACATCCGGGCGTCGGTCAGGCACATGCGGTTGACGAAGTCGTCGAGGTCGTTGTCCTGGTAGACGTCCGCATGTTCGGTCAGCACGTCGTCGACCGTCCCGGCCAGGTCCGGATCGAGAAGGGCGAGCAGCTCGTCCTGGTCGTACATGGTGTAGCTGCGCCGGAACGCGGTCTCCTCCGGCAGTTCGGCGAAGGAGAGGAACCGCTTCGCGAAGCGCACCGACCGGTACCCCCGGCGGGACGTGGCGACCGGCAGCCGGTCCACGACCCCGGACACCCCGCGGCGCAGTGGCCGCGGGACGCGCTGGTAGCGCAGCGCGAGCAGGTTGGCCAGGTGCTTGCGGTACCCCGCGAACAGCTCGTCGGCGCCCATCCCCGAGAGCATCACCTTGACCCCGGCCTCCCGGGCGGCCGAGCAGATCAGGTACGTGTTGATCGCGGCTGGGTCGCCGATCGGCTCGTCCAGGCTGTACGTCATCTGCGGCAGCAGGTCGAGCACGTTCGGGGCGATCTCGATCTCGTGCAGGTCCACGCCGAACCGCTCGGCGACCTGCCGGGCGTAGCGCAGGTCGTCCGGCATCGCCTCGAACTTGGCGTCCTCGGCGCGGAAGCCGATCGTGTAGGCGGAGATCCCGGGTTGGTGGCGGGCCGCCAGCGCGGTGAGGTAGCTGGAGTCGAGGCCGCCGGAGAGGAAGGTCGCCACGGGTACGTCGGAGAGCAGGTGGCGCCGGGTCGACTCCTCGACGACGGCGGCGAGGTCCGGCTGCTCGCCCGTCCGGGCCCGCTCCCGGCCCTCGGCGGCGACGTCCTTCAGGTTCCAGAACCGGCCGCGCTCCACCCGGCCGTCGGGCCGGCACCTCAGCCAGCTCCCCGGCGGCAGCTTCTCCGCTTCGCGGAACGCGCAGCGCGAGTCCGGCACCCAGTAGTACAGCAGTGAGGCCACCAGCGCCGCGTGGTCCACCTGCAGCGACCCGCCGGTCGCGGCGGCGAGCGCCTTGAGCTCGGAGGCGAACATCAGGCCCTCGCCGCGCCGGAGCAGGAACAGCGGCTTGATGCCGAGCTGGTCGCGGGCGAGCACCAGGTCACCGGTTCGCTCGTCGAAGATGCCGAACGCGAACATGCCGCGCAGTCGGGGCAGGCAGTCCGTGCCCCAGCGCCGCCAGGCCTCAAGGAGTACCTCGGTGTCGGAGGTACCGCGGAAGCGCACCCCGGTGGCCGCCAACTCGGCACGCAGTTCGGGCGCGTTGTACAGCTCGCCGTTGTACGTCAGGGCGAGGCCGTCCGAGACCATCGGCTGGGCGCCGGTCTCGGACAGGTCGATGATGGCCAGCCGGCGGTGCCCGAGCTGTACTTCGCCGTCACCGACGGGGTGGCCGTAGCGGCCCGCGCCGTCCGGGCCGCGGTGGGCGAGGGTGTCGGTGAGCCGGTCGGTCACGACCTTTCCGTCCGGCCATCGGTAAGTGCCTGCGATACCACACATGTCCTACCGCACCTCCTGGTCGTCGTCCGGGACCCGTGCCGCCCACATCGGCAGCCGCTCAGCCCGCCGCCGGCCCGTCCCGTTCTGTCGGGCCAGCAGCTCGATCTGGCCGCGCAGCGCGGTGTGCAGCCCGTCCCACAGCGTGCCGTCGGTCCGGTCACGCGGATCGGGGTCGATCAGCACCACACCGATCACCGGAATGCGCTGGTCCGCGAGCTGCCGCGCCACTGTGTGCAGCCATGCGGCGCTGCCGTGCCCGGCACGCACGACGAGCACGGTCTGGGTGCCGAGGTACTGGAGGTCGGTCCACGCCGTGCCGGGTGCCACCGAGCCGACACCGATCCGCTGCTCCTGGGGCGACACGGCCGCGGCATGTTCGCCGCCGACCACGGTGGGGTCGCCTGGTTTCGGGCGGCGCCTTGCGAGCTGCGGGCCGGGGAGACCGTCGACGACGATCACCGGCCCGTCCGCCGCCAGTGCCCGGGCGAGGCTCAGGGCGATCACGCTCGTGCTGCGTGCACAGCCCAGTTCCAGCAGCGACAGCGGTTCCGCCGAGCCGCGCACGGTGCGAGCCAGCGTCGTGGTGAGCCGTTCGCGTGCCACCCGGGTCCGTCGGCGCTGCCACAGCCTGCCCGACCGGCGGGGCAGTTCGGCGATGACGGAGGCGCCGAGGTTCGCCGCGATGTCCCGGCGCAGCACGGGGCGGTCCGCGACCACCACGCCGACCGCGGCCAGCGCGAGCCCGAGGAAGAGCCCGAGGACGAGTCCGATCACGGCGTTGGTGACGACGGCCTTGGGCAGGGAGTGCAGCACCGCGCGCGGGGCGTCCACGATCTGCGTGCCGGCGACGAGCTGGGGCGCGCCGACGCGCGCCTCCTCGGCACGTTGGCCGAAGTCGGAGATCTGCGAGGTGAGTTCGGACCGCCGGGCGAAGAGCGACTCGAGGTTCGCCGCGTCCTTCGGGTCGGTGGCGGGCGACCGGCCGCCGATCGCCTTGTTGACGTCGGCAAGCTCCGCCTGCATGCGGTCACGCTGGTCGAGCAGGCCCTGGGCGTTGGCGTTGGCGATGGCCTGGATGCGCTTGGCGTGGTCCGCGACGAACGCCTCGGCCAGTGCCTTGGCCCGGGCCACCGCTTCCGCGTCGGTCTTACCTGTCACATCGATCTGGAGGACGTTGTTGGTCAGTCCGGTGCCCCGGTAGTCCCGCATGAGGTCCTCCGGTTTTTCCGGGGACTTGAGGATCCGCAGGGCCTGGCCGGCGATCCGCGAGGTGCCCAGCAGCTGGGCGTCGGTGCGGATCAGCGTTCCGGTGTCGTTCGGCTGGTCCTCCTGATGCGCGACCAGCACCTTGGTCACGGCGGCCGGTGCCGGCGGCAGCAGGACCGCCACAGCCGCGCCGATCAGCAGTCCGAGCAGCGCCATGGCGCTCCACAGGCGGCGGCGTCTGCGGACCGCGACCACCAGCGCCTGCAGGTCGAGGAGCGGAGTGGCGGCCGACGACTCCGAAGTCGTGCTCGTCGTCACGCTGAATCTCCCGTCGCGTGGCCGTGAACCGCAAAGGCCAAAGTGGCCTCGTCCGAAGGACGGTCGGCGGTCCGCGTCGGGCGTGTGCGGACCGTGCCGGCGACGACGACGCCGACGACCTCGTGCCCGCCGTCCGCACACGCCTCGGCGATGCCGGCGAGCTCGTCAGCGGTCCAGCTGCCCGCGCTGAGGACGACCAGGGCACCGGACTCCGTGTCGCGGTCCGGCACGATCGGCCGGTCCACCGAGACCTCCACCACCCGCAGCAGCGGATCGCTCGTGGCCTCGGCGACGAGCTGCCCGGCGGCCCGGCGGGCGACCTCGTCGCCTTCCGGTACGACGACCAGCAGCCGCCGGGGGGCAGGCAGTTGGTCCCGAAGGCGAGCGCACACCCGCCGGTAGCGGATCCGTCTCTCGGCCTCGTCGCCGGATCTCTGCGGGGCAGGTATGTCCCACCGGGTGTCGATGCCGAGAAGCCGGCGGATCCGGGCCCGTGAGCCATGGCTTTCGGGCCGGTGCCCGCGCGGTTCACCGGGCACGTCGACGGTGCCGAGGAACGCCGAGCCGAGCGCCGCGGCGATCTCCGGTTCGGTGCGCAGCCGACGGCTCACCCGTGCGGCGGCGAGATGGCCGATGACCGCGAGCAGGACGAACAGCAGCGCCCCGGCGACGATGAGCTGCATCCTCGTCGGCGCCGCCGCGCCGGT
Source organism: Streptomyces sp. GbtcB7 (assembly GCF_019091445.1). NCBI lineage: Bacteria > Bacillati > Actinomycetota > Actinomycetes > Kitasatosporales > Streptomycetaceae > Streptomyces > Streptomyces sp. GbtcB7. Next base: position 307,763 of record NZ_JAGXJM010000005.1, on the reverse strand, counting down.
GGGTCGGAGCGCCGGCCCCATGACGACCATGCTGGCCTTGGTGGTCGCCGGGTTGGCCTCCTCCAGCTTCTTCATGGCGTCCTGCAGCCCGGTGCGCAGACCCTCGAGCTCGGTGCGGGCCTGCACGCCCTCCACGGTCTGCCCCGGATCTGCCGAGTTGGCCAGGTCGGTGATGCGGCGGTTGGTCTCCGCCACCTGCTTCCGCAGCGCCTCTGTCGCCGTATCCGCCGCGGGGTCGGTGCTGCCGCCCGCGATGCGGGTGGCGAAGGTGACGAACTGCTGGGCCAGCTGGTCGGAGAGCCGCTGCGCGCGCTCCGGGGTGTCGGCCGTACCCGAGATCTTGATGATGTTCCCGTCGTCCGCCTTGGCGCTCACTTGATCCCGCAGTTCGGTGCCGTTGACGCCCTTCCAGTTGAGCGTGGCGGCCGCGCGGTCGACCACCGCCGAACTGGTCGCGATGTCCACCTGAGTCAGCAGTTCGCGCTCTTCCCACTGCCCCGGCAGCAGTACCGATGCCTCTGCCGTGTACCGCGGCGGAAGCAGCAGCACCGAGGTGCCGTAGCCGAAGAGCGCGCCCACTACGGCGAGGACGGCGAGAAGCCGCCACCGCCGACGGAGAATCCGTCCGATCGTGACCAGGCGGATCGTGTCGTCATTCAATGGTGCGGCCTCTTCCCCGTACGGACCGGCCCACCCGCCGTCACCGGGGCATGGTCCCGGCAGGCGGCGGCGTAGGCGGCGAGCAGTGACGCTTGCGAGTTCTGCCAGGAGAGCGGCCCGCTGATCCGCTCCTGGCCGATCTCTCCCATCCGGGCCCGCTTCTCGGGATCGTCGAGGAGCAGCGCGATGAGCTTGGCGAACTGGGCCTCGTCGTTGGCGGGCGCGTAGACGGCGGCGTCACCGGCGGAGACGCGCGCCTCCCGGAGGTCGAACGAGACGATCGGCCGCCCCATCGCCATGTACTCCAGGACCTTGTTCATGGTCGACACGTCGTTGAGCGGATTGTGCGGGTCGGGGGAGAGACACACGTCCGCGGTGCACAGGTAGCGCACCAGGTCGGCGTCCGGGATGCGCCCGGTGAACTGCACCTGCTCGGCGAGACCGAGCCGCCCGGACAGCTCCACCATCGCGTCGAAGGCGTCGCCGGCGCCGACGAAGACCGCATGCCAGTCGGTCCGGCCAAGCTCGTCGCGCAGCTTCGCGAGGGCCCGCAGGGCGTAATCGACGCCGTCCTGAGGGCCCATGACGCCGAGGTAGCACAGCAGATGGGGCTTGCCGCGCTTCAACTCCGGCTCCGGCGGCACCGGTTGGAACCGGTCGGTCGCGGGCGCGCTGCGCACCACGAAGACGTCCTCCGGCCGCCGGCCGCCACGGCGCAGCGCGACGTCCCGGTAGCTCTCGTTCGTGGCGAGCACGATGTCCGCGGCCCGGTAGGTCCGTCGTTCCAGCGCGCACACGGCGCGGTAGAGCAGGTCTTCGCCGCGGTCGAACCGGGAGAGGTACAGCTCGGGTACCAGGTCGTGCTGGTCGAAGACGAACCGCGCGCCGCGCCGCTTCATCCACAGGGCGGGCAGGAACAGCAGGTCGGGCGGGTTGCAGGCGTGGACCACGTCGACCGGGCCGACCTTGCGGGCCAGCCGGACCGTGTGCCACAACGCCGATCCGTACTCCCGCAGGTAGCCGGCCGGCCCTCCGGTGGCCGCGCGCAACGGGTAGCGGTGAATCCGCACCCCGTCGATCACCGCCTCCAGCTCCGTGTCCCGCTTCTCCCCCCGGGGACAGATGACGTGCACCTCCCAGCCCGCGTCGCGCAGGGTCGTGCACTCCTGCCACACCCGCCGGTCGAACGGCACCGACAGGTTCTCCACCAGGATCAGCGCGCGACGGTTCGTCCCGTCGCCGCTGGTCGCGTTACCAAGCAAGGCCCATGTACCCCGGTTCGGCCCGACGCGCCTCGGCGTCGGGAAGGCGGATGAGGTCGACGATCACCGGTCCGCCCGCATGGGGCAGCGCCGACAGCACGGCCGGGTCCTTGGTCCCCACCAGGCACACCTCGGCGTGCTCCAGCACTTCGTCGACCGAGTCCGCGAGCAGCTGCGCGAGATGCGGAAGCCTGCTCTCGATGTACTCGCGGTTCGCGCCGAGCAGCCGGGAGAGGCTCACGTTGGCGTCGTAGATCTTGAGGTCGTAGCCCTTGCCAAAGAGCCTCTCCGCCAGCTCGACGAGCGGGCTCTCGCGGAGGTCGTCGGTGCCGGGTTTGAAGGACAGCCCGAACAGGCCCACCCGGCGCTTGCCGGTGCGCTCGACCAGGTCCACCGCGCGCTGCAGATGGTCGGAGTTGGAGGCCAGCACATGGGAGAGGATGGGCACCGAGACGTCGGCCCGCTGCGCCGCGTGGACCAGGCTGCGCAGGTCCTTGGGCAGGCAGGAGCCACCGAAGGCGAAGCCGGGCCGCAGGTAGGCGGGGCTGATGTTCAGCTTGCGGTCGGCCAGGAACACGTCCATCACCTGGTGCGAGTCCACCCCGAGCGCCTGGCACACCGCGCCCAGCTCGTTCGCGAAGCCGATCTTGAGGCCGTGGAACGCGTTGTCCGCGTACTTGATCGCCTCGGCGGTCGGGACCGGCACCCGGAACACCTCGCCGGGCAGGCCGTCGTACAGCGCCGTCACCGCGTCGCCGCTTGCCGGGTCGAGCTCGCCGATGACGGTCTTGGGCGGGTCGAAGAAGTCCCGCACGCTCGTGCCCTCGCGCAGGAACTCCGGGTTGACCGCGACCCCGAAGTCCACCCCGGCCGTGCCGCCGACGCTCTTCTCCAGGATCGGCACCAGCAGGTTCAGGCAGGTGCCCGGGAGCATGGTGCTGCGGAACACGACGGTCTGCCGCCCGCCCCGCTCGGCGAGCGCGGCGCCGATCTCCTCGGTGACCCGCTCCAAGTACGTGGTGCACAGGCTGCCGTTGGGCTCTGACGGCGTGCCCACACAGACCAGCGATATCTCGCTGCCCATGATCGCCTCGTGGACGTCGCCGGTGGCGCGCAGCGCTCCGGTCCGCACGACCTCGGCGATGAGTTCGCCGATACGTTCCTCCACCACCGGGGCCTTGCCGTCGTTGACCAGGTCGACCTTCACCTGGTTCACGTCCACCCCGATGACCTCGTGCCCCATGCTGGCCAGGCACGCGGCCGATACGCAGCCCACGTAGCCGAGCCCGAAAACGCTGACTCTCATGACCCGTTCCTCCCCCCAGGCAGGCCCTTGCGGCCTGCGGTCCACGCGCCGGTCGGACGATCCCCGCGCATCAGTAGGCCCCCTGCCCGTGGAGCACGGCACGCAGCGTCTTCCACAAGATCACTGTGTCCAGGGCGAGCGACCAGTCCTCCACGTACCGCAGGTCGAGGCGGACCGCCTCCTCCCACGGCAGGTCGCTGCGTCCGCTGATCTGCCACAGGCCGGTGAGCCCGGGCTTGACCAGCAGCCGCCGCCGGATGTCCGGGTCGTACGCGGCGCACTCCTCCGGCAGCGGAGGCCGTGGACCGACGAGCGACATCGCTCCGGTGAGCACGTTGAAAAGCTGCGGGAGTTCGTCGATCGAGTACCGGCGCAGCACCGCTCCCACCCGGGTCACCCGCGGATCCCGGCGGAGCTTGAACAGCAGGCCCGCGCCCTCGTTGCGGTCGGCCAGCTCCGCACGTGCCTTGTGGGCGCCGGCGACCATGGTGCGGAACTTGAGCATGGTGAACTCGCGGCCGTCCTTGCCGACCCTGCGCTGGCGGTAGAACACCCCGCCCCGGCTGTCCGCCAGCACGAGCAGCCCTACGAAGACCATCAGCGGTGCGAACAGCACCAGCAGGATCGCCGCACCCATCCGGTCGACGACCCCCTTGATCGCCCGGCGGCCTCCGGTGAAGGTCGGCATGCTGACCCGCAGCAGCGGTATCCCGAGCACCGCGTCGACATGCAGCCGCGGGCCGGCCACCTCCATCAGCACGGGGGCCACGATCATCTCGGCGTCGCTGCCCTCGAGGTTCCAGGCCAGCCGCTGCAGGCGGTCCGGTGACCAGTGCGGGTCGGGTGTGACCGCGACGACCCGGTAGCCGTCGTGGCGGACGTGCTTGGCGACGTCCTCCAGCAGGCCGATGACCGGCACTCCGTCCAACTGGTCGCCGTCGAGCCCGCCTTGGTCTCCGTCGAGCCCGCGGCCGTCCGTCGTGCACACCGCCTCCACGCGCCAGCCGAGGTGCGGGAACTTGCGGGTCCGGTTGATCAGGTCGCGCACGGTGGCCGGGCTCCCGGCGGCGAGCACCGGTCTCAGGCATCGTCCTTCCTTGCGCTGCTTGTGCAGCCACAGGCGGAGCAGATACCGCTCGGTCATGGTGACGAGCGCGATCGCGGGGACCGCGACGAAGATCCAGAGTTTGATGTTGCGCGAGGTCAGGGCGATCCCGCCGAGCGCCAGGACGACGGTCGCCGTGAACAGCGAGCGTCCGAGCCGACGGAATTCCTCGGCACCCTGGCCGAGCACGGCCGGAGCCCACGACCGGCTCACCGCAAGCGCTCCCAGCACCAGCAGTTGGGTGCCGAATGCGAGAATTCCCCACTTCTCGTGCCAGTTGGCCGCGTCCCGGGCCCCGAAGAAGTTGCCGATCGCCGCCACCACGAAGGCGGTGGCCACGGTATCGCTGGTGATCACGGCACGCCGGTACCGCTGCTCCCATTCGATCGCGGGCTGGCTGATTGCGCCGTCCGCCAGACGCCCGCGCGCCGACGGAAACGGGCCGACTAGTCCCCCTTGCCGCACAGAACCCCCCAAGGTCCCCAGTGGTTCGACGTGTTCGCCTCACACTGTTTCGCCCCCTGCGGGAGGCCCCCGCCTCCCGCCGTGCTGTTCCCCCCTCGGGAGGCCCCCGCCCCCCGCGCATGACATCCCGGCTATTTCAGAGCTACGTGAACAACCCACCCTGGCCGCAGCGGACTCGCACGTCCTGCCAGGCTCTTGAGGTGCGTAGGAACCCGTCGAAACCTCGGATGCCCCCCGCGCCTCAAGCCCCTCTCGGGCTCCACGAATTGATCACCCCCACGTCTGGCGCGAGAGACGCGGCTGCTGGCCGTCTGTATCGCCGGACCCATAGATCATCATTTGTCGCCTGGTGTCCCACCATGCGAAGCACGGTCAATCTAGACCATCGGGGCCCGTCTGAAGAGAGGGGTGTGTGGAATTTGTGCGCAAGATTTGAAGCCGGATGCATGGATCGGTGACCGCTTGCGGGTGCCTTGGCGACGAAAGACGTCCTGACCTGCCTCGTCACGACCGTTCTTGTACTTGTGCAAACAGATCCACAGTCATGTCATGTGGCTCAAATGCTCTGCGGGTGGGCGCGCAGCCGGCCTCGTCTTGCCAACAGGACTCATCGGCTCCCAAGGGGGCGCCCGGCGACGACAGTTACCACTGCCAGTGCTTGACCGGAAAACCTCTCCCCAGACAGGGGCGCCCGGCACCACCGGCGATGGACCCCCACGCGCAGCGATCGTTCGTTGGTGTTGGTGGCGCGAGCCGACCACACGGTGACCTCCTGATACGTCGCACACATCCGTACTTCGGAAGGACTCGCCGTGATCTACCGCGGTATCGACTGGGCGGAACGCACGCACGATGTCGCCCTGGTCGACGACACCGGCGCGCTACTGGCCAAACGCCACATCACCGACGACGCAGCCGGCTACACGCTGCTGCTGGAACTCCTCGCCGAGCACGATGACTTCGGGAAAGACCCGATTCCGGTGGCAATCGAGACCTCCCGCGGCCTGCTGGTGGCGGTACTGCGGACCGGCAAGCGGCAGGTCTTCGCGATCAACCCGATGGCCGCGGCACGTTACCGCGACCGGCACTCCGTCTCGCGCAGGAAGTCCGACCCCGGTGATGCCCTTGCGCTGGCGAACATCGTGCGCACGGACATGCACGCCCACCGGCCCCTGCCGCAGGACAGTGACCCGGCCCGAGCCGTCGCCGTCCTGGCCCGCGCCCAGCAGGACGCCACCTGGAACCGCCGGCAGATCGCCAACCAGCTGCGCTCCCTGCTGGGCGAGTACGACCCGGCCGCACTGGAAGCCTTCGCGCCCTGGACCAACGGCCTATGCCGACCCGAAGCCCGCGAGCTGTTCAAGACCGCCCCGACACCCGCCCGGGCTGCGCGGCTGACCCGCACCCAGCTCCAGTCCGCTCTCAAGCGGGCCGGCCGCCGGCGCGGCACCGCCGCCGAGGCCGATCGCCTCCGCGACGTCTTCCGCTCCAACTGGACCCACCAGCGCCCCTCGTCGAGGACGCACTCGGCAAGCAGACCCACGCCCTCCTCATCCAGCTGGAAGCCACCTGCACCGCCGCCGACCAGCTCACCGACGCGGTGGAAGTGGCGCTCCCTCAACACCCGGACGCCGAGGTGCTGCTGAGCTTCCCCGGGCTCGGCATCCAGCTCGCCGCCCGGACCCTCGCCGAGATCGGGGACGACCACACCCGCTTCGCCGACGCCCCCGGCCTGAAGGCATACGCCGGCCCCTCGCCCATCACCAGGGCCTCCGGCCAGAAGTCGTCCATCACGAGACGGTGGGCGAAGAACGACCGGCTCAACCACGCCGGCTACCTCTGGACTTTTGCGGCCCTGCGGCCTTCACCCGGGGCCCACGCCCACTACCGGCGCCGACGAGATGTCGGAGAAACGCGGTGTGTTCGTCGAACAGCCCGTCGCGGCTTGACGGCATAACCACGTGAGGTGTCCGGGGAGTACGAGGGACGCTGGGGAGCCCTTGAGGAGACACACCACCAGTCCTGGTTGGACCAGACCAATCCTGTCGGAATCGTTGACATGTACGGCACCCGCCGCAATTCTGAGAGCGCTCTCAACGAGAACCGGACGGCTCCACTCCGCCGGAATCGACCTCGTTGGAATCCCCCCACCCAAGGAGAGAGCGAGTGTCCAGAAGGCTGAAATGGCATGCTCTGGCGGTGGCGGCGGCCACCGCCACCACGGCGCTTCTCACGTTCGGCGCCCCCGCCGACGCGAACGCGGCCGTCCCGACGACGATCCCACTCAAGTTCACGAACAACTCCGGCCGCAGCGAACCCGTTTACATCTACGACCTCGGAACACTCCTCTCGACGGGCCAGCAGGGCTGGGCCGACGCGAACGGCACGTTCCACGCCTGGCCCGCCGGCGGCAATCCGCCGACGCCCGCGCCCGACGCCTCGATCACGGGACCGGCCAACGGCCAGTCGATGACGATCCGGATGCCCAAGTTCTCCGGCCGGATCTACTTCTCCTACGGCCAGAAACTCGACTTCCGCCTGACCACCGGCGGCCTGGTGCAGCCGGCCGTGCAGAACCCGAGCGACCCCAACCACAACATCCTCTTCAACTGGTCCGAGTACACGCTCAACGACTCCGGGCTGTGGATCAACAGCACCCAGGTCGACATGTTCTCGGCCCCGTACGCCGTCGGGGTCCAACTCGCCGACGGGAGCACCAAGAACACCGGCCACCTCAAAACGGGCGGCTACACCGGGTTCTTCAACGCCCTGCGCGGTCAGCCCGGCGGCTGGGCCAATCTGATCCAGACCCGGTCCGACGGCACCGTCCTGCGGGCGCTGGCTCCCGGCCACGGCATCGAGGCGGGCGCGCTGCCGGGCACCGTCATGGACGACTACGTCAACCGCGTGTGGCAGAAGTACAGTTCGTCGACGCTGACGGTGACGCCGTTCACCGATCAGCCGAACACGAAGTACTTCGGGCGGGTCTCCGGTGACGTCATGAACTTCACCAACAGCGCCGGAGCGGTCGTCACCAGCTTCCAGAAGCCCGACTCGGACAGCATCTTCGGTTGCTACAAGCGGCTGGACGCCCCCAACGACCTGGTACGCGGCCCCATTTCACGGACCTTGTGCGCGGGCTTCAACCGCTCAACCCTTCTCACCAACCCCAACCAGCCGGACACGAGCTCGGCGAACTTCTACCAGGACACGGTGACCAACCAGTACGCCCGCAAGATCCATGCGCAGATGGCCGACGGCAAGGCCTACGCGTTCGCCTTCGACGACGTCGGCAACTACGAGTCCCTCGTCCACGACGGCAACCCCCAGCAGGCGTACGTCACGCTGGACCCGTTCAACTGACGGACACCGAAAGGCTAGGGCCTGTCCGGCACCGGGCAGGTGGTCCGCTTCACCAGGTCGTGCCAGCCGGACTCCAGGCGTTCGAGGGGCATCCCGCACTGTCGCGTCAGGTGGTGGATCAGGGCGGGTTCCAGGTAGCCCATGAGGGTCTGGGCGAGAAGAACGCTGTCCGCGCCGGGCACGGCCTCGCGCAGGAGCATGACGACGTGGGTGAAGCGGACCCGGTACGGGGCGGAGCTGAAGCGGCGGGAGGCGTCCGGCTCGGCGGCGAGGTACAGGTCGAGCCGGTCGTGGATCTCGCGCAGGACCCGGCAGCCGAAGGCGTGCAGGCGGTCCGCCGGTGCCGCGCCGGGGCCGAGAGGTGGCGGGCCGCTGAGGAAGGCGGCCTGGAACTGCTGCTCGGTGTGGTCGAGCAGGGCCATCAGCAGGCCGGTGCGGTCACCGAAGCGGCGGAAGACGGTCCCCTTGCCCACCGAGGCCGCGGCGGCGACGGCCTCCATGGTCACATTGGCGACCCCGTGCTCCTCCACCAGGCGGGTGGCGGCCTCCAGCAGCCGGGCGCGGTTGCGCGCGGCGTCGGCGCGGAGCTGCGGCGCGGCGGGCCCGACGGTCAGCTCCAGCGGGACCGGGGCTCCCGAGGGTTCCTGCCCCCTCGGGAAGGGCGGAAGTGGGGTGGACATGAACACAGCGTAACGGCAGAAGGGGACAACTGGACCCTGGTCCGTTTAGGTGCTACAACATTAAACAGACCAGCAAGCGGACCTCGGTCCGCTTTATTGCCGCAATGTTTCGTCCCCGGGAGTTCCCCATGTCCGTACGCATCCTCGCGCTCGTCGGCAGCCTTCGCGCCGGCTCCCACAACCGCCAGCTCGCGGAGGCGGCTATCAAGCTCGCCCCCGAGGGCGCGGAGATCGAGCTGTTCGAGGGGCTCGCCGAGGTCCCCTTCTACAACGAGGACCTCGACGTCGAGGGCAAGGTGCCGGCCGCCGCCATCGCCCTGCGCGAGGCCGCGGGCCGCGCCGACGCCTTTCTGCTCTTCTCGCCGGAGTACAACGGCACGATCACGGCCGTCCTGAAGAACGCCATCGACTGGCTGTCGCGTCCGTACGGCGCCAGCGCCTTCACCGGCAAGCCCGCCGCCGTGGTCGGCACCGCGTTCGGTCAGTTCGGTGGCGTCTGGGCGCAGGACGAGGCCCGCAAGGCCCTGGGGATCGCGGGTGCCGCCGTCCTGGAGGACCTCAAGCTCTCCGTTCCCGGCTCCGTGACCCGCTTCGCCGAGACCCACCCGGTCGACGACGCCGAGGTCGCCGCCCAGCTCACCGAGGTCGTCGCCCGCCTGCACAGCCAGGTCGGCACCGCCAGCGCCTCCTGACGACTCCCCCCAGGGCCGGTCCGGTGTCACCGGACCGGCCCTTCGCGCGTTCCCGGCAGCCGCCAACCGCCTCCAACGGCTCCCGGTTGTCAGCGATCTTGGCGGAATCGGACCCTCCGGGCCAAGATGCCCGCATGAAGGGTGATCTCTTTTCCAGTGACCACATGGTGCAGCCCGCCGTCACGCCGGGCATGACCATCCAGAACGCCAAGTCGATCAAGTACGCCGTCAACGGCGACATGCTCGCGCGCCAGGGGGCGATGATCGCCTACCGGGGGAATCTGCAGTTCGAGCGCAAGGGCCAGGGCGTGGGCGGCATGCTCAAGCGGGCGGTCACCGGTGAGGGACTGCCGCTGATGACGGTGCGCGGGCAGGGCGAGGCCTGGTTCGCGCACGAGGCGCAGAACTGTTTCATCATCGACATCGAGCCGGGCGACCTGTTCACCGTGAACGGGCGCAACGTCCTGTGCTTCGACTCCACGCTGTCGTACGAGATAAAGACCGTGAAGGGCGCGGGCGTCACCGGCGGCGGCATCTTCAACAGCGTCTTCAGCGGTCACGGCAGTCTGGGGTTGATCTGCGAGGGCAACCCGCTGGTGATACCCGTCTCGCCGCAGCAGCCGGTGTACGTCGACACGGACGCGGTCGTCGGCTGGACGGCGCAGCTCCACACCTCGCTGCACCGCTCGCAGTCGATCGGTTCGATGATCCGCGGCGGCTCGGGCGAGGCCGTGCAGTTGAAGCTGGAGGGGGACGGCCTGGTCGTCGTACGGCCGAGTGAGGCGACTCCGCAGAAGGCACAGCAGCACTGACGCCGGGGGGAGACGGCGAAAGGGGCCCCGCCCGGTGGCGGGGCCCCTTCTTCTGGTGCCGTCCTTCTCGTGCCGTCCGTCAGCGGCCGACGGCCGGGGTGTTGGCGGTGGTCACATTGACGGCGGCCCACGCCGCGTCCACCGCCAGGTACTCGGCGCTGGTCGCCCCGTACATGTCGGCGGCGGCCTTGAGGGTCGCGGTCCGCGCGTCATGAAAGTCGGTCGTGGAGACCATGTAGCGGGTCAGCGCGCGGTAGAAGATCGCGGTCGCCTTGGCGCGTCCGATGCCGGTCACCCGCGAGCCGTCGTACGTCGGCGAGTCGTACTTCACACCGCCGATCGTCTTGCGGCCACTGCCCTCGGCGAGCAGGTAGTACGCGTGCGAGGAGACGCCGGAGCCGGCGTGCACCTCGGTGTCGTACGCCGCGGGCGACCAGTAGTCGATGGTGCCCTCCAGCTTGTCCAGGGAGGGGTGGTCGAGGCGGCGCAGGAACTTCTGGGCGAGGCCCAGCTTCTCGCCCATGAGGTAGTTGGGCGGGTTCTTCGGGTTGTTGGCGGAGAACTCGACGTTGGACCCGAAGATGTCGGCGAGCGACTCGTTGAGTGCGCCCGGCTCGCCGTACTGGTTGCCGCGCGCGTCCACCCGGGTGGGTTCGAGGGCGGCGGTGGCGTCGACGACGCCATGGGTCAGCTCGTGGCCGGTGACGTCCAGGACGACCAGCGGCTTCTTGAACATGGCGCCGTCACCGTCGCCGTAGAGCATGCAGCCGCACGTCGAGTCCCAGAAGGCGTTGCCGACCTTGCGGCCGAAGTGGACCATCGCGCGGGCGCCGGTGCTGTTGTTCTTGATGCCCTTGCGGCCGAAGGTCTTCTTGTAGAAGTCCAGCGTCTGGGTGATGCCGTACTGGGCGTCGACCGCGGCGGTGGTCCGGTTGGCGGTGGTGCCGGTGCCCCACTTGTTGGTGGTGCTGGTGAACTTCGTGCCGCGCGAGAAGGCTTCCAGTTCCGCGCCCTTGGCGTCCCTGGTCTCGGTGTTCCACCGGGTGGGGTCCTTGAGGAGGAAGCTGGTGCGCGCGGTCCGGGTCGTGGTCAGCGTCACCTTGCCGGCGAAGAGGGAGGTGCCGCTGCCGGTGGCCTTGACCGGGTAGCGGGCGGCCGCCGTCGCGCCGAGGAGGCCGGCCGGCTGGGTGGCCACGCCCGTCTCCGGGCTCGCCGTCTCGCCCTTGTCGCGCAGCGTCTTCTCCAGGTGCGGCGAGATGAACTCGTCGCTGTCGGGGGTGTTGCTGCGGATCCGGCCGCTCTGCGCGTCCACGACGACCGTGCGGGAGCCACCGGCCTCGGTGGTGTCGCTGTCGGTCACGCGCACCTGGTAGGCGAGGGCGGCGGCGCCGTCGCGGGCGTCGACGACGAGTTCGGCGCTGCCCGCGTCGCCCTGGGCGACCACGGCGGCCTTCTGTTCGGCCTGCTGGGGCGTCAGCTTCGCCTCGGTCGTGGCCGGCTTGACGGCGTGGTCGGCGGCCCGGGTCACGCCCAGGTAGGCGGACTGCTTGCCGAGGTGGACGACGAGGTCGCCGCCGAGCACCGGGAGCCCCTGGTGGCTGCGGACGAAGCGGACGTGCTGCTTGCCGTCCGGGTCCGTCATGACGTCCGTGGCCCGCAGGGTGTCACCCGGGCCGACACCGGTGGCCGGGGCGTGGGCGAACGCGGCGGCCCGGGCGGCCTCCACCGGCGAGGAGGCCGAAGTCGCGGCGCGGGCGGGCGAGTCGGGCGCCGCGAAGGCGGGGCCCATCGGAAGCGTGGCCGCCGTCGTCACCGCGACGGCGATCGCCACGCGGCGTATGTGGGGTCTACGCACTGAGTTCCTTCGAACGGGGGCGGCCGGCGTCGCCAACCGCCCTGAGGCACGGCGCCGTTGAACGCCGTGGAGGCTGTCGGGCCCTCCCGACAGATGCGACGAGAGGGGCGGTGGTTGCCCGATGAGGTCCACCAACCCGCACATGTGATCGAGGTCGCAGCGCCTCCGGCCCACATCGGGGGGAGCCGGAGGCGCGCAGGTGTCAGATCGTGCGGTGGGCGAGGGAGGAGAGGAGCGTCCGCAGGTCCGCGGCGGGACGTGGGGCCAGGGAGGCTCCCGCCAGCAGGGTGTCCGCCGCGGTGAGATGCCGGCGCGCCGCTCCCAAGGCCACCGTGCGACCGCCCGCCCGCTCGACCAGGGTCGCCGCCCGGCGTACGGCGCCGTCGTCGAGGACGGCGGTGGAGGCGAGGAGTTCGGCGAGCGGGGAGCGGCCCGGCGCGGCCAGGGCGGCGAGAACGGGGAGGGTCTTCTTCCCGTGCCGCAGATCACCGTGCACCGGCTTCCCGGTGACGGCCGGATCGCCCCAGATGCCGAGCAGGTCGTCGGCGATCTGGAAGGCCACCCCGAGATGCCGTCCGGCGCGGTCCAGGGCGGCGGCCGTCTCCTGCGGCGCTCCCGCCAGTCCGGCACCGAGGGCCAGCGCGCAGCCGAGCAGGGCACCGGTCTTGTGCTCCGCCATCGCCTCGTACTCCCCCGCGCTCACCGCGTCGGGGCCGGTCCACGGGCGGTGGGCGAACAGCAGGTCGTCGGCCTGACCGCGGACCAGGTCGCGCGAGGCCCTCGTCAACCGCCGCACGGCCGCCGCGGCGTGGGAGGTCGCGGGCGCCGCGGTGAGGGTCTCGACGGCCAGGGCGAAGAGCGCGTCGCCCGTGAGGACGGCGGGGCCGGTGCCGTACGCCTTCCACACGGCGGGACGGCCGCGGCGCAGCGCGTCGCCGTCCATGATGTCGTCGTGCAGGAGCGAGAAGGTGTGCAGCAGTTCCACCGCCACCGCGCCCGGCACGCCCGCCTCGGCGGAACCTCCGGCCGCCTCGGCCCCGAGCACGGCGAGTGCCTGTCGTACGCCCTTGCCCTGGCGGTGGGTCGCGGGGGCGCCGCCGACCTCGCAGCGGCCGAGCGCGTAGCCGGCCATCTCCGCCACCCAGGGGTGCAGCCCGTCGATCGCCTCCGCGAGGGCCGGGGCGACCAGTTCGCGGCAGCGCGCCAGGATCTCCGGGGCGGCGGGCGGCGCCGTCAGGACCGTACGGGGAGAGGTCATCGGGCGGCCTCCGTGTCCGCGCCCTCCGGCGGGGTGAGGCCGAGTTCCGTCCGCGCCCGTTCGACCATCTCCCGGGCGTGTCGCAGCCCGATGCCCTCCAACACGTGGGCCAGTTCGGTGAGTTCGGCGGCGGTCTCGGCGTGGTCGCGGCCGAGCCTGGCCAGGGACTTGACCAGCCCGAGCCGGGACAGCGCCCGGCCGCGCGGCTCGCTCATCGCCTCGAACTCCGCCAGTGCCTGCGTGTAGAGGTCCCGGGCCCGCTCATAACGCCCGGCCCGGTAGAGGACGTTGCCGCGCATCTTGTGGTTGTAGGCGAGCGCCCCGGACAGGTTCATCGCCCGGCAGGACACCTCCGCCTCGCTCAGCAGTGCCAGCGCGCGGTCCGGGTCCCGGTCGCGTACGGAGACGATGTCCGCGAGGCCGCGCAAGGCCCAGGCGTGGCCGCGCCGGTCCTCGGCGCGCGCGGCGATCTCGGCCGCTTCCTCGAACAGGGCGTACGCGGTGTCGTAGGCGCCGGTGTTGCGGTGTATCTGTGCGATGCCCTCCAGGGCCCACACGGTGTGGCGGGCCTCGCCGCGCTTGCGGGCCTCGGCCAGCAGTTGTTCGTGCAGGGCGGTCACGGCGGCGTAGTCGCCCTGGATGCGGCCGGTCTCCGCCATGCCCGCCAGGGAGTAGCCGCGTACGACGACGTCCCCGGACTGCTTGCCGAGTTCGGCGGCCAGTCGCAGCAGCCGCCAGGCCAGCGGGAACGCCCCGCGCTGGCGGGCCAGGGTGCCGCCGCTCCACAGCGCCCACGCCATCGCGCCGGTGTCCCGGGCCTCGCGGGCGGTGCGGTAGCTCGCCTTCCACGCCCGGTCGGCGTCGGCCACCTGCCCGAGCCTGCGGTGCGCCTCGGCGACCGCCAGGCCCGAACGGGCCGCCTCGGCACGGGCGCCCACGCGCTCGGCGGCGCGCAGCTGCTCGGTGCCCGCCGCCAGGACATCGGTCAGCGAGGAGTTCACGGACAGGGTGGTCAAAGCGCCCTGGTACTCGGGGGCGAAGGCCTTGCCGTACATGGATCCCTTTCGATCGGCCGACTTTCACGGACCGGCGGCACCCGACGACTCGACTCCGCACCTCACGTATACACACCACGTATACACACTTTGTATACACGGAGAGTATAGTGTGCTGGATTTCCACTCGGGAATCCCTGCCGTATCGCGGTTGTCGTGCCACCCATCCGTTGTCGATCAAGACGGCGACGGCGGGCGCCAGGTTGCCTGTCGCGAAAAAGAAGCGCGAACCTCCCTCGCCCCAGGCATAGTTGGGCCCCGTGTCAGACAGAGAACCAGAAGCGCAAACGATCCCCGAGGGCCCGATGCGCCCCGGCGAGTTCCCGATCGACGCCTCGCTCGTGCGACGGCTACTGGCCGCGCAGTTCCCACGGTGGGCCGAGCTACCCCTGAAGCGCTTCCCGTCGGCGGGTACCGTCAACGCCCTGTACCGGCTCGGCGACGACCTGGCCGTACGCCTCCCCCGGATCGAAGGGGGCGCCGAGGACGTGGCCAAGGAAGCGCACTGGGTGCCGCGGCTCGCCCCGCTGCTCCCGGCCACCCTCCCCGAGATCCTCGCCACCGGCACACCCGGCGAGGGCTACCCGTGGCCCTGGATGGTGCAGCGCTGGCTCGACGGCGAACCCCCGCGCGCCGACCGTCTCACCGATCCGCTACCCCTGGCCGCCGACCTCGGCGCCTTCGTGGCCGCGCTACGCCGGGTCCGGCTGCCCGACGGGCCGACCGCCTACCGGGGCGTGCTCCTGTCCACCGCCGATGCCATGACGCGCGCCGCGCTCGACGAGCTGCGCGGCACGATCGACACCTCCGCCGCCACCGCCGCCTGGGAGGCGGCGCTCGTCGCACCCGCGTGGACCGGTCCGCCCACATGGGTCCACTCCGACCTGATGCCCGGCAATCTGCTCACCCGCGGGGGCCGGCTCGACGCCGTGCTGGACTTCGGCACCGTCGGCGTCGGCGACCCGGCCTGTGACCTCATCCCGGCCTGGAACCTGCTCCCCGCCGAGGCGCGGGACACCTTCCGGCGGGCGGCGGGCGCCGACGACGCCACCTGGGCGCGGGGGCGCGGCTGGGCCCTGTCCATGGCGCTCATCCAGCTCCCGTACTACCGCCTCACCAATCCGGTGATCGCCGCCAACGCCGAGCACGTCATCCACGCGGTCCTCACGGAGGCCGACGCCAGGCCCTGAGACATCAATGGAACGTATATTCGAATACGGAGTATGCTGGAGGCATGTCCACGCACCTCCAGGGCTCGCTGTTCGACCAGACCGACGAGCTCCACCTCAGTCAGCTGAACGCGATGCGCCGGACGGTCCTGGGCGACGGGGCCTGGATCGACCTGTTGCCCGGATGGCTCAGCGGCGCCGACGCCCTGTTCGCACGGCTCGTCGACGAGGTGCCGTGGCGGGCGGAACGGCGGCAGATGTACGAGCACGTGGTGGACGTACCGAGGCTGCTCGCGTACTACCGGGCGGGCGACGCGCTGCCGCACCCGATCCTCGACGAGGCGCGACAGGCACTGTCCGCGCACTACGCCCGTGAGCTGGGCGAACCGTTCACCACCGCGGGCCTGTGCTACTACCGGGACGGCCGCGACAGCGTGGCCTGGCACGGGGACCGGATCGGGCGGGGCGCACGGGAGGACACCATGGTCGCGATCCTCTCCGTGGGCGCGCCGCGCGACCTGTTGCTGCGCCCGCGCCTCGGCGGGGAGACCGTACGGCGCCCGCTCGGACACGGCGACCTGATCGTGATGGGCGGCTCCTGCCAGCGCACCTGGGAGCACGCCATTCCCAAGACGGCGCGGGCGGCGGGGCCGCGGATCAGCGTCCAGTTCCGTCCGGACGGCGTGAACTGAGACGGGGGCGGCTGTTCCGGTCCGGCAGCGTCCTTCGCCTCACGGCGTCAGGAGTGCCTGGACCGTGGGGCCGTACCGGTCGACGATGTCCTCGATCGCGGTGGCGCGCAGCCGGGTGCCGCGTGCGATGCCGTACATCGCGCCGAGCCCGAGCAGTGTGCCGACGGCGAGTTCGGCGCGCAGGTCCGCGTCAGGGCCGCTCAGCCGCAGGGCGAGGCGGTCGCTGACCTGGGTGCGGAAGTTGGCGCGCATGATGTCGCCCTGGTCGCCCTGGCGCGGGGCGAAGATGATCCGCAGGACGGGGTCGGCTCCGCGCTCGGTCTGGCCCACGAGCACCTGGCGGACCATGTGGGGGCCCAGTCGGTCCAGGGGTGCGTCCAGGAGGGCGGCGGCATCCGTCTCGAAGGACATCACGCGCCCGAAGAGCGCGTCCTTGTTCCCGAAGTACTTGAGGATCAGCGGAGCGCTCACCCCCGCGCGGTCGGCGATCGCCTTGAGCGTGATGTCCGCGTGGGCGTGCCGGGCCATCAGATGGCGGGCCGCGCGGAGGATGGCCTCCTTCGTGGCCTCGGCGTCGCGGCGCGGTGGGGCGATCGGGGTCGCGCTGAGGCCGGGGGGCGGAGTGGACACGGTGCTCAGGCTCCTTCGAATGCCTCGTCCCGAGGTGCGTCCGAACTGCCGGAGGCCCGTCGGGTGTCACGGAGGGTGGGGTCGGCGGGTATGACGAGGGCGGCGACACAGGCCACCAGTGCGACCGTACCCGCCATGGCGAAGGCCAGCAGATAACCGTGCAGCGTGGGGATCGGGGCACCGCCGACGAGGCTGGTGTGGTGGACCAGGATGGCGGCGACGGCGGCACTGCTCACGGCCTGGCCGACGGTACGCATCAGTACGTTGACGCCGTTCGCGGACGCGGTCTGCCCCGCGGGCACCGCGCGCAGGATGAGGGTGGGCAGCGCCGAGTAGGAGAACGCCGTTCCCATCGCGCAGACCGCGGAGCCCAGCAGGATCACCAGCAGGCTGTGGCTGTTGATGATGCGTATGCCGTAGCCGGCGGCGATGACCAGGGTGCCGAGGGCCAGCGTCACCCGGGCACCGCGGGCCGCCGAGATACGCGCCGAGACCGGCGAGAGCAGCAGCATGATCACCCCGCCGGGCAGCAGGACCAGGCCCGTCGCCACGATGGACAGCTCGAGGCCGTAGCCGGTCGCCTTGGGTGCCTGCACCAGCTGCGCCGTCACCAGGGAGTTGGCGTAGAAGGCGAAGCCGGTCAGAAGCGCCGCGACATGGGGCAGGGCGACGCGGGGGCTGGTCGCCAGTTTCAGGTCGACCAGGGGGCGTGCGGCGCGTAGTTGCTGCGCCCACCACAGGCCGAGGACGCAGACGCTCCCGACGAACAGGCCGAGGATGCGGGGGCTGGTCCAGCCCCACTGGCCGCCCTGTGACACCCCCAGCAGCAGACAGGAGAGCCCCAGGGCCAGGCCCAGCGCGCCGGTCATGTCGAAGCGGCCCGGCTCGCGGACGGGGGACTCGCCCACCGCCCACCAGGCCAGCGCCGTCCCTAGGGCGCCGACCGCGGTCGTCCCCCAGAACATGACGTGCCAGCTCGCGTACTGAACCACCATCGCGGCGATCGGCAGGCCGAGGGCGGCGCCGATCCCGACGGTGGAGCTCATCAGTGCCACCGCGGAACCCGTGCGCTCGGGCGGGAGTTCGTCCCGCAGGAGGCTGATCGACAACGGTACGACGGCGGCCGCGGCCCCTTGCAGGGCTCGGGCCGCGATGAGTATGCGGATGTCGGACGTGAGGGCGCACATGAGCGAGCCGACCGTCATCATCCCGAGGGCGATCAGCAGCACCTTCTTCTTGCCGTACATGTCGCCGGCGCGGCCCAGCACGGGGTTGAGCACCGCTCCGGTCAGCAGCGTCGCCGTCACCATCCAGGACACGGCGCCCGCCGACGCACCCGTCAGCCGCGGCAGGTCGGGCAGCAGCGGCACCACCACCACCTGCATGACGGCCATGAGGCTCCCGCCGAGCGCGAGGACCGGGACCGTCAGTCGGTCACGCAGTGCCACCATGAACTCTCCAAGAGTCGGCGCGAAGAAGGAGGGTGAATAGCAATTCACCATAGCTGGTGAATTGCTATTCACCCAATGGGCGCCCTACTTCAGTTGTCCGGGCGCGCGGTCGATCCGGTAGTACAGCTGCGGCGGGATGCTAGGGATCGGCCTCAATTGATCACGTAGGGCAGCAGGCAGGTGCGACCCCCGCGGTTCGCGCCAGCTTGCGGGCGTGAGCCGCGCCACCCGCCACCGGCCGACCCGGGAAGATCACCGGCGGGACGTCCGCCGACCGGAGGAATTCCGCCTTCCGGTCGATCGCGGACACCCGCACAGCAAGATCATCTTCGTTCAACCTTGCACGACATTTACTTAATTGTCCTGATCGCGGCCAACCGACATCCGGCGATTTCTCCCGCTCTCCGACGAACCGATAGGCATATCGGGTCATCGACCGAGCTTGATCGCAGGAGGTCTCCGCATGCCGGAACTCACCCGTCGCCGTGCCCTCGGGACCGCGGCCGCCCTCGCCGCCGCGGCCGGCACCCAGACCGTCGCCGTGGCCAGGGCCGCGGACACCGGACACCACGGCGGGCCCGAGGCCTTCGACGAGGTCTACCGGGGTCGTCGCATCACGGGCCGCGCCGCCGCCGGCGGCGGTCACCATCACGAACACGGCGCCGGGTACGCCGTGTTCATCGATGGGGTCGAGCTGCACGTGATGCGGAACGCCGACGGCAGCTGGATAAGCGTGGTCAGCCACTACGACCCGGTGCCCACCCCGCGCGCCGCCGCCCGCGCCGCGGTCGTGGAACTCCAGGGGGCACCGCTCGTCCCCCTCGGCATGCCCATGCCCCAGCAGTGACCCAGCCCCGTCAGCACACCGTGGAGTCCCGCACATGACCGTACGCAAGAACCAGGCGAACCTGACCGCCGACGAGAAGCGGCGTTTCACCGACGCGCTCCTCCAGCTGAAGCGCAGTGGCCGGTACGACGCCTTCGTCACCACGCACAACGCGTTCATCCTCGGCGACACGGACAACGGGGAACGGACGGGCCACCGTTCGCCCTCCTTCCTGCCCTGGCATCGCAGATTCCTGCTGGAGTTCGAGCGGGCGCTGCAGTCCGTGGACGCCTCCGTCGCCCTCCCGTACTGGGACTGGAGCACCGACCGTTCGCCCCGTTCCACCCTGTGGGCCCCCGACTTCCTCGGCGGCACCGGGCGCAGCCTGGACGGGCGGGTGATGGACGGCCCCTTCGCGGCCTCCGCGGGCAACTGGCCGATCAACGTGCGCGTCGACGGCCGTACGTATCTGCGGCGTTCGCTCGGCAGCGGTGCCCGTGAGCTGCCGACCCGCGCGGAGGTGGACTCCGTGCTCGGCATGGCGACGTACGACATGGCGCCCTGGAACAGTTCCTCGGACGGTTTCCGCAATCACCTCGAAGGGTGGCGCGGGGTCAACCTCCACAACCGGGTGCACGTCTGGGTCGGCGGCCAGATGGCCACCGGTGTCTCCCCCAACGACCCCGTCTTCTGGCTGCACCACGCCTACATAGACAAGCTCTGGGCCGACTGGCAGCGCCGCCACCCCGCCTCCGGCTATCTGCCGCTCTCCGGCACCCCCGACGTCGTGGACCTCGACGAGACCATGAAGCCGTGGAACGACGTGAAACCGGCGGACCTGCTGGATCACACCGCGTTCTACACCTTCGACACCGTCTGACCGCGCGTTCACAGGTCCGGCCCCGCTCGCCCCTCCTCCTCGGGAGGGGCGAGCGGGGCCTCACGCCGCTCGTCTAGACGTCCTCCACCTGCCAGCCGTCCGCGTACCCGATCCGTACGTGCGTCGTGGTGGTGTCCGTCGCGTCCTGATGCAGCAGGACGACGGGGCGCTCGGTGAGGACGACGGCGTCCTCCAGCGGCCACCAGGCGCCCACCTGGTACAAGGCCTCCTGCAGGGCTTCCAGAGCCGGCGAGCCGGGAAGCCCGGCGGCGACGAGCATGCAGCGCCAGTGGATCAACTCCCTTGCGGCGGACCAGCTGTCCAGCCTGCCGCCGAACTCCTGCCGGAAGTAGATCTCCTCCCGGCTCGGCGGCGGTGGCGGGGTGATGACGTCCATGACGCGGACGGGCCGAACGATGTGCTCCGGCACCGGACCGCGGAGCCTGTCCTGAAGGCGGCGCCGCACCAGCCCGCCGAAGCGCCCCGGCGCGGGGTCCGTCGACCGGGAAAGGACACGGCTCATCTCCTCCTCCAGTTCGTAGGCGCCGGACTCGCCGCGTTCCCAGTGCAGGCCGAGCGTGTCGTACAGGGGCTCGCCCAGGGCCCGTACCAGTCGTGTCCTCGCTTCGGAGGTGTCCCAGAAGGTGCCGGTCAGCGGCCTTCTGGCGCGACCGGCCCGCGGCCGGTCGGCTCCCGCCGGGAGTTGCCCGCGCATCCGTTCCTCCGCCCGCCGCGCGAACTCCGGCGAGAGCCGTAGCGGCGGACCGGCGGCGAGATCGGTGAACACTGTCCCGTCGAGCCGTCCCTCGCGCCCGTGGCGCAGTACCCAGGACGCCGGCGCGCCGCCCAGCGGGGAGTCCATCCATACGACGGTCCGCGGGACCGGCAGACCATGGGCGCGGTACACGGCGGCGACCGAGGCCTCGGCCCTCGGCCGGTCGCAGGGCTCGGTACTCAGCCCCGCCCGCAGCCATCGGTCGGCTTCGGCCAGCACGCGGGCCTCGACGTCCGCGGTCAGCAGTTCTTCGTGTCCCAATTTCTTCCCCATCCCCCATCCTTCATCCCCTATCCCCCTCCCCTATCCCCCGTCCCCCATCTCCCACCCGAATCCGTCGCTACCGTGTCACCGCGTGCAGATAGCCGTCCTCGCTGCCGACGTACACCACCCCGTCGGACACGGCGGGCGTGGAGTACACGGCCCCGCCGGTGGCGAACTTCCACCGCTGTTTGCCCGTCGGACCGTTCACCGCGTACAGGTGGCGGTCGCCACCGCCGACGTACACCACCCCGTCGGAGACGGTCGGCGAGGAGAGCGTGCGTTTGCCGATGGGAAACCTCCATCGTCGCTTGCCCGTGGCGGCCTCCACCGCGTACAGGTTGCCGTCGGCACTGCCGGCGTAGACCACCCCGTCGGACACGGTCAGCGACGAGGACACGACACCTCCGACCGCTGTCTTCCATCGTTGCTCGCCCGTCACGGCGTCCACCGCGAGGAGGGCGCCGCCCTCGGAGCCGGCGTAGACCACCCCGTCGACCACGGCGGGCCGTGTGAACACGCTGGCGTCGGTGGTGGCCTTCCACCGCTGCTCACCGGTGGCCGCGTCCACCGCGAACAGGCTGTGGAAACTGCCGAAGTAGACCACCGCCTCTGCCACGGTCGGAGACGAGGACACCCCGCCGCCGGCGAAGAAGTGCCACTTTTCGCTGCCGTCGGCGATGTCCACGGCATGCAGGTTGCCGTTCTCACCGCCGGCATAGACGATCCCACCGACCTCGGTGGGCGACTGGGAACCGACGCTGCCGAGGTGGAACTTCCACTGTTCCTTGCCGGTGGCGCCGTCCAGTGCGTACAGGTTCTCGTCGATGCTGCTGAGGAGGACGGTCCCCCGGACGGCGACCGGTGACGAATACCCGACACCGGTTCTGGGACGCTTCCAGCGCTGTTCGCCGGTGGAGGCGTCCACCGCGCACAGGTTGCGGCTGCTGCTGATGTACACCAGACCGTCCGCCACGGCCGGCGACGCGTACACCAGGCCGCCGACCTGGAACCGCCAGCGCTGCTCGCCGGGCCCGGCCTCGCGTCTTCGGGTGGCGGAGGACCTGTTGTCGTAGATGCTCCAGCCGCCGAACCCAAGACCCGCGACTCCGGCGCCCACGCCGAGCAGGGCCCGTCTGCGCGACGGCCCCGCCGGCCCACCGGCGGCATCGACGGACGGCGGCCGGTCACCGTCGGGCCACTCCCCCGGCCGGGGCGGCACCACCCGCGCCGACGGTTCGGGCGAGGGCTGCGTGGCGGTACGGGTGTGCACGGCGGCGGCCACCGGCTCGGGCAGCCAAGCAGCGTGCGACGGGGCGGAGTTGACGGCCGGTGCGCCGCCGGTCGCTCGGGCCAGCCGGTCCAGCAACGTGGGCACGGTGGGCCGTCCGCCGGGCTCCTTGACGAGGCACTCCGCCACCAAGTCCCGTACGTCGGGCGGGAGTCGGCGCAGGTCGGGTTCCTCGTAGACGACACGGAAGCTCAGGGCGTGCGCCGAGCCGGTCCCGAACGGCCCGGCCCCGGTGGCGGTGAAGGCCAGGACCGCGCCCAGGGAGAAGACATCACTGGCCGGCCCGACCGGCTTGCCGGTCAGCTGCTCGGGAGACATGAACCCTGGCGTCCCCACCACCACGCCGGTCCGGGTCAGCGCGCTCGCCTCCCCGGTCACCGAGATCCCGAAGTCGATCACCCGCGGTCCGTCCGGGGCGAGCAGGATGTTCGACGGCTTGAGGTCCCGGTGGACCACCTCGGCCGCGTGGATCGCCTCCAGGGCCTCGGCAAGTCCCGCGCCGAGCGCCAGCACCGGGCCCTCGGGCCACGGCCCGTGCGCCGCCACGGCGTCACCCAACGGGACCCCGGGCACGTACGCGGTCGCCAGCCACGCGGGCGAACCGTCCGGATCGGCGTCGACCACACCCGCGGTGAACACGCCGTTCACCCGTCGGGCCGCGGCGACCTCCCGGGCGAACCGGCGCCGGAAGTCACCGTCGTCCGCCAGTTCCGGACGCACCACCTTGACCGCGACCGCCCGCCCTCCGGGCGAACGCCCCAGGTAGACGCGCCCCATCCCGCCCTCGCCGAGCCGCGCCACGATCCGGTAGCGCCCCACCTGACGCGGGTCCCCCGCCTCCAGCATCTCGAACGCCTCCACGCAACCCCCTGCAAGGCCCCACGCCCCCGGCCGGTGCCGAAGATCCCACATCCTCCCCGACGCGCCCCGTCTTGGCACCAGTGTCCGCCACGCGCTTCGGGGGCTGTCCGCCGAGCGTTCGGCGGACAGCCCCCGAAGGAGACCGAGGCAGGGAAAGTACTAGGCGTTGCTGGGCTCGGCCGTGCGGCACTCGGGGTGCCCCCAGCCCTGGCCGTTCTTGGCGATGGGCTCACCCGCCGCGTACGAGCGGCCGCAGAGGCAGCGGCCCGGGAACTTGGCCTTGATCGTACGGGCCGACGTGCCCTGCCGGGGCGTCTTGGCGGAGGCGGCGGCCGTGGTGCGGCGGCGACCGGCGCCGGACGGGGCCGGGGTGTCGGGGGACGGCGGGGGCTCCGGGGAGCCGAGGTCGCTGCCTGCGGGCTGCTGGGCGATGGCGGCCTGGCTCGCGGCGCGGTCGGCGAAGTCGTTCAGCCGGTCGCCGTCGACCTGGTGGGCGGGGACGTAACGGAACTCCACGGTGCGGCCGTCGAGGAGTTCGTCGATGCGCGCGACCAGTTCCTGGTTGGCGACCGGCTTTCCGGAGGCCGTCTTCCAGCCCTTGCGCTTCCAGCCGGGCAGCCAGGTCGTGACGGCCTTCATCGCGTACTGGGAGTCCATCCGGATCTCCAGCGGGACGTCCGGCGCGATCGCCGTCAACAGGCGCTCCAGCGCGGTGAGTTCGGCGACGTTGTTCGTCGCCGTGCCCAGCGCTCCCGCCTCCCAGCGGGTCGGCGTCTCCGCGCCGTCGGCCACGACCCACGCCCATCCGGCCGGTCCCGGGTTTCCCTTCGAAGCCCCGTCACAGGCGGCCACCACACGTTCAAGCATGTCCCCGATCATGCCACGGTCCGGCGGCGGCTCCCCGCACGGGCAGCAGCACGCTCTCCCGCATCCGGGGGCTGGTGCCGAGCAGCCGCAGACCCAGCAGCGTCGCCGTGTGCAGGACGTACTTGCCGTCACGGTGGCTGGCGACCAGTCCCCCGTCGCGCAGCACGCCGATCTGGTAGCTGGCGCTGGGCAGCGCGATCCCCACGGCCTCGGCCACCTCGGAGGTGGTGCGGGCACTCTGTCCGGCGACCTCGGTCAGTACGGCGGCCCTGGTGCGGCCGAGCAGGCGCTCGACCCCGCCGTCCGTCCCGTCCGCGACGGCGAGCGGAGTCTTCGCCACCGGGTACACGAGCACGGGATCCAGACCGGGGTCCGCCAGCGCGGTCGGTCTGCGCCAGCAGAAGTAGGAGGGCACCAGGAGAAGTCCGCGGCCCTCCAGATACAGGTCGCGCTGGACGGGATAGTCCACCTCGAGCACCGGGGAACTCCAGCGCGCGACCGGGCGCAGGCTCTCCAGCAGTGCCTGGGTGCCGCCGTCGAGGAGGGCTCGGGCGCGCACCCCGACATCGTTTCCCACCGCCGTACGGATGTGCGGCCAGTGCGGTTCCAGGAGACCGCGGAAGTAGATCCCAAGGGAGTTCGCCAGCACCTTGAGCGCGTCGCTGCCCGGTCTGCCCAGCGAGGCGGCCCAGTTCGGGACCGGGCGCGACTCGGCCAGCCGCGACAGTTCGCGGACCAGTTGCACACGCGGTGTGCGCAGCAGTTGGTCGAGTCCGGCGGAAAGACCGCCGCCGGTGACCGGTGGGGTGAGGAAGTCCGGAATATAGCCGGTGGCGGGGATCAGGGCGCGCAGTGGGCGCAGCGCGCGGCCCAGGTTCGAGTCGCCGGAGAATCGTTGCCGAGCCGAGCGACGCCAATGTCCGAATTCCAGCGGCCCCTGGCCGGTTTCCAGACGGCAGACACTGCACATCAGTTCCCACAGGGGATCAGGCTGCCGGGCCACTCGAATGTTCTGCAGGTCGTCCGAAGTGAAGTGAATGCGGAGCATGAGGTCTCTTTCGCTCGCAATCCTTGTGGGGGGTTCGGCCGTTCGAACGTGCCGCAACCACAAGGGGGGACGAGTACCGCATGCGCATGGTTGCCCCGGAGACAAAAGGCCCGGTCCGCCCCGGAGGAATTCCGCCATTCTCCGGGGGGCCGGTCCGTGGGGGATCCGTGGTCCGTTCAGGACACGTCGGTCGCCTTGGGCATCGCGCCCTCGGTGGTCTTGACGTCGATCACGGAGAACGCCGCGCCCTGTGGGTCGCTCAGCGCGGCGAAGCGGCCGAACGGGCTGCTCATCGGCCCGAAGCGGAGAATCGCGCCCCGTTCGGTGGCCTTCGCGACCGCGGCGTCGCAGTCCTCGACGGTGAAGTACACGTTGAAGTACGGCGGGACCTCGGGCGGGAAGTCGTCCGTCATCCGCATCCGGCCGAGGACCGGATCCTCGCCGAGGTCGTACAGCCTGAAGTCGACGGCGTCGTCGTCCAGCTGCTTCATGCGGTACCCGAAGACGGCCGAGAAGAAGGTGTCCGACTTCTCGGGCTCGCGGGTGAAGACCTCGGCCCAGCAGTACGCGCCGGGCACGCCCCGGGCCTCGAAGCCCTCGTGCCGGCCGGGCTGCCAGACGCCGAAGACGACCCCGCTCGGGTCGCGGGCGATCACCATCGTGCCGAAGTCGCCGACCTGCATCGGCTCCATCAGCACCTCGCCGCCGTCGGCCCGGATCTTCTGGGCGGTGGCGGCGGCGTCGGGCGACGCGAGGTACAGGCACCAGGCGGACTGACCCTCCTGGCCGGGCATCGGCGGGACGACGGCGGCCACCGCCTTGCCGTTCGCGTAGGCCTGGGTGTAGTTGCCGTACTCCGAGGACGACTCGCCGAACGTCCAGCCGAGCACCTCACCGTAGAAACTCTTCGCTCCCTCGACATCGCTGAACATCGCGTCCGCCCAGCAGGGCGTTCCCTCGGGCTGTACGGCCATGGCGTTCCACTCTTCCTGGTTCGTTACGGTTCATTCCGGTTTCACGCTAGCCAGCCTCCGTCCGGGCCGCGCGCCGAGCGGGACGCCCTGGACGACACTGGAGAGAGGGCTCGAGTGGTCGTCGACGGGACGGGGACACGGGATGATGCACGCGTGGGAAGTGGCCAGGCCCGGGCCCATCGAGGGGGAACCGCTGCGTTTCGTCGAGCGGCCGATCCCGGTGCCGGGGGCCGACGAGCTTCTCGTCCATGTGCGCGCGTGCGGGGTGTGCCGCACCGACCTGCACGTCAGCGAGGGAGACCTGCCGGTGCGCCGGCCCCGGGTGACGCCCGGCCACGAGGTCGTCGGCGTGGTCGCGGCGACGGGCGAGGACGTGCTCGACCACGCGGTCGGCGACCGGGTGGGCGTCGCCTGGCTGCGCCGTACGGACGGCACGTGCGGGTACTGCGCGCGCGGGTCCGAGAACCTCTGCCCGGCCTCCGAGTACACGGGCTGGGACGCCGACGGCGGCTACGCGGAGTACACGACCGTCCCGGCGGCCTTCGCCTACCGGCTGCCCGGCGAGGTGGACGACGTCGCGCTGGCACCGCTGCTGTGCGCGGGCATCATCGGCTACCGCGCGCTGCTGCGGGCCGCGCTGCCGGACGCCGGACGGCTCGGCCTGTACGGGTTCGGCGGCAGCGCCCATCTGTGCGCGCAGCTGGCCCTCGCACAGGGCGCCACCGTGCACGTACTGACGCGTGACCCGGCCGCGCGGCGGCTCGCGCTGGAACTCGGGGCCGCGTCCGCCCGGGGCGCGTACGACGAGCCGCCCGAGCCGCTGGACAGCGCGATCCTGTTCGCTCCGGTCGGCGACCTGGTGCCGGTCGCGTTGCGGGCCCTCGACCGGGGCGGGATCCTGTCGGTCGCCGGGATCCATCTGAGCGACACCCCGCCGCTGCGCTACGAGAGCGACCTGTTCTACGAGAAGGAGCTGCGCAGCGTCACCTCCAACACCCGCCGGGACGGGCGGGACTTCCTGGCGCTGGCGGCCCGCCACGGCGTACGTGCCACGACGCACGTCTACCCGCTGTCCGAGGCACAGCGGGCCCTGCGGGACCTCAAGGCCGGCCGTTTCGACGGGGCGGCCGTGCTGGTGAACGACTTCCCGGCGCGCACCTGAGCATGCGCGCCCGCGACGCGCGTGCGTGGATGGAACCAGACGTGCGTGCGACGGTGGAGGTGGCATGACGGGCCGAGGCGGTGACGACGCTACGGGGGCAGGGGCGTCGTTCGCCGCGATGGAGGACGCCGTCGAAGCGATCGGCACCACCCTGGACGAGCGGACCACCTGCGAGGAGCTCGCGGAGTTCGTGTGCCGGGAGGTCTGCGACGCCGCCGCGGTGGATCTGCTGCCCACGGACGTCCCGGCCGCACAGCACGCGCACGAGCCGAACCTGACCCGTGTCGCCACGGGTGGCCGGACCGAGTTGCTCACCCCCTGGACCGCGCAGGGCGCCCGCCCGCTGTCCGTCCAGGCACTCGACGAGGGGCTTCCGATCACGGCGTCGCTCGACCTGTCCGGCACGGTCCCCCGGGAGGTCATGACGGTGCCGCTGCTGGCACACGGCCACCTGTTCGGAGTGCTGCTGGCCGTCCGGCAGGGGCGGGCCTTCAGCGACCGGGGCACCGCCGTCACGCACTACGCGGCACGGCTCGCGGCCGTCCACCTCGGCCACTCACGGCAGCACGACGCCGTGCGCGACACCGTGCTCTCCCTGCAGCGGGCGCTGCTGTCCGAACCGGGCCGACCGCATCCCAACCTCGACCTCGCCACCCGCTATCTGCCGTCCGGCAGCAGCGTCCTGGTGGGCGGGGACTGGTTCGAGACCGTACGGCTGCACTTCGGGCGCACCCTGCTGGTGGTGGGCGACGTCATGGGGCACGGGCTGGACGCCGCGGTGGACATGAACGCGTACCGCTCGATGCTGCGCTACGTCGCCTCGACGGATCTGCCGCCGCACCGGGTGTTGCGCCGCCTGGACGCGGCCGTCGCCGAGGACAGCACCCGGCGTCCGGCGACCGCTCTGCTCGTCCAGGTCGACCCGGCCCGGGGCACGGCCACGCTGGCCAGCGCCGGACATCTGCCGCCGGTCGTGTTCGCCGGGGACGGCACCGGGGAACTCCTGCGGCTGACGGTCGGTCCACCGCTGGGCACCGGCGTGGGCGGCTACGAGGCGGTCATGCGCGCGCTCGCTCCCGAGGACACCCTGGTGATGTTCACCGACGGTCTGGTGGAGCGGCGCGGCGAGGACATCGACGCCTCGCTCGCCCGGCTGGCCGGGCTGCGGCTGCCTCCCGGGATCGGTGTCGACGCGGCCCTCGACAGGGTCCTCGTAGGGCTCGACGCCCGGCACGCGGAGGACGACGTGGCGCTGCTGGCAGCCCGCATCCGCCACCGTCCCCCGGCCTGAGGCCCGACGCCGCCGTGACCGACGTAGGTCTTCCCCCTTGTGCCCCGCTGTGCTTGCCTGGGGACCCCTTTCGGCGGGCGGGGCGGGAGTTGCTTCATGCGGAGGCCGTGGATCGTGGGGGTGCTGTTGGCCGGGCTGCTGCTCGGCGCGTGCGGGGACCCCTCGTCGGGGCCGGAGCAGTCGCCGCCGGATCCCGCGGTGCCCACGGCCGCCCCGTCACCGACCACGACCACTCGCCAGCGCCCCGCCGCCTCACCCACGGCTCCCACGACTCGCACGACAGCTGACGCTGCGGCGAAGGCGCCCACCGTTCTCTACCTCGGGGACTCGCTCGCCATGGAGAGCCAGAAGGTGCTCGGACAGTCGCTCCGGGAGCAGGTGAACGCCCGGTACACGAGCGCCCCCTACTCCGGCACCACCCTCTGCGACTACCTGGAGGGGACCGGGGAGCGATCCCTCGTACCGCCCGCGGACAAGGCGGCCGCGCTGGTGCGCTCGCTGCGGCCGGACTTCGTGGTGCTCCAGTTCTGGGGCAACTCCTGGGGCTACACGCCCTGCATGGACGGCATCACGTACGACAAGGAACCGGCCACGTACTTCAAACGGTACGAGGCGGACATGAAGCGGCTGACGGAACAGATCGCGGACGCGGGCGGCGCGCGACGGCCCCGGATCGTCTGGGTGTCGCAGGGTCCGGACCCGATCACCCCCGAGCGGATCCGGACCGTGAACGCGCTCTACGAGATACGGGCCGCGGCCTCCCACGACCTGCTCGCCGACGCCGGGAGGACGGTGAGCCCGGCGACGGCCCGCTACACGTGGGCGCAGTACCTGCCGTGCACCGCGTACGAGCACGACCATCCGTCGTACTGCACCGAGCCGGGCCGTGACCGCACCGCCCTCCACCGCGACGACGACTATCTGCACTTCTGCCTGGCGCCGACCACGTCCACGCCGAAGCCCTGCCCGGTCCGCTCCCCCGGCATCGTGCGGATCACGCGCGAGATCACCCGGGTGATAGCGGACCACGTCGGCTGACGGGCCTCAGGGCTGCCCTGCCAGGGTCTTGTGGCGGGGTCGGTCGGGGTGCGGCGGCAGGTGTTCCTCGGCCCAGACCGCCAGGGCGGCGAGCGGGATGAGGAAGGCGTTGCCGTGCGGGGTGAGGGCGATGCGCGGTCTTCCCTGCCCGTCCGTCGTGGTGATGCCGGGGGGTGGGCGTCAGCCCATGTGGACCGGGGCGGCGCCTTCGGTGTGCTGCTGCCTGTCCGCGTTGATGGCGAACCCGGTGACGAGCAGACCGGCCACGAACATGGCCGCGGCGGCGACGAAGGCCATCGTGTAGCCGTGGGTCACCGCGTCCCCCGCCTTCGCCACCAGGGCGAAGTCCTTGGTGGCCAGGCCCCGGTAGAGGGAGCCGGCCGCCTCGGGCAGCTTTGCGTTCGCCGCGGAGGTGGAGATCGTCGACAGGATGGCGAGGCCGAGCGCGCCGCCGATCTGCTGGGCGGTGTTGAGCAGTGCGGAGGCGACACCGGTGTCCTGGTGGGAGACGCCGCTGACCGCGCCGAGTGTCATCGGGACGAAGCTCATGCCCAGGCCCAGGGCGGTCACGAACATCGCCGGCATCAGATGCGCGGTGTAGGAGGAGTCCGGCTCCAGGGTGGCGAACCAGAGCATGCCCACGGCCGCGACCAGCAGGCCGGGGCCGGCGATCAGGCGCGGCGCGAGGTGCGAGACCAGCTTGGAGCTGATGCCCGCGGCCATCGCCATGCCGAAGCTGAACGGCAGGTAGGCGAAGCCGGTCCTGACGGGGCTGTAGCCGAGGATCAGCTGCATGTAGAGGGTCAGGAAGTAGAACGTGGCGAACATGCCCGCGCCGATGAACAGCATGGTGGCGTAACTGCCCGACCGGGTACGGTCCTTGAAGAGGCGCAGCGGCATCATCGGGTCGGCGGTGCGGGCCTGGAGGTACAGGAAGGCGGCCAGGAGTACGGCCGCGGCGGCGAAGGAGACGAGGGTGACGCCGTCGGTCCAGCCGTGCTCGCCGCCCCGGGTGATGCCGTAGACCAGGGCGATCAGGCCGCCGGTGCCGGTGATCGCGCCGGGGACGTCGAGGCGGCCGGGGTGGCGTTCCGCCTCGACCAGGGTGCGGGTGCCCGCCAGGACGGCCAGGCCGATGGGGATGTTGACGAAGAACACCCAGCGCCAGTCCAGGACGTCGGTGAGCGTGCCGCCGAGCAGCAGGCCGACGGTGGCGCCGACGCCGCCCATCGCCGCGTACACGCCCATCGCGGTGTTGCGCGATTTTCCGGCCGGGAACGTCGTGGTGATCAGTGCCAGGGCGCTGGGGGCGGCGAGTGCGGCACCGACGCCCTGCAGGACACGCGCGCCGATCAACAGGCTCTCGTTCGGGGCCAGTCCGCCCAGCAGGGAGGCGAGGGTGAAGACGGCTATGCCGACCTGGAACATCTTCCGCCGGCCGAAGAGGTCACCCGCCTTCCCGCCGAGCAGGAGCAGGCCGCCGAAGGCCAGCGCGTAGGAGTTGACGATCCAGGCGAGGTTCGCGTCGGAGACGCCCAGGTCGGTCTGGATGGCGGGCAGGGCGATATTCGTGATCGTGGCGTCCAGGACGACCATCAACTGGGCCGCGGCGATCACGAACAGAGCCAGGCCGAGATGCCGGCCTCCGGACGAGGAGCCGGACGGATCCGGCCCCGCGGGGGCAACAGCGGTCACGCTCTCAGCAGACATGAATCAAGTACTCCAGGGAGTGCGCAGGAAACAGTGCTCCCCGACCACGCCACAGACATGAAATGCCGGTGTCGCGATCGGGGAAAAGAAAGAGTGAACGGAGTCTGATGAAACGGAACACTCGCTGTGCAATCCGAGGCCAGGGTGCCGATACGGCACGCGATCCGGACTCGGGACGAGGTTCAACCGTAGCATTCTTTCGGCACCACTCCGGGCGCGTTCGATCCCCTTGAATGTTGTCGATCTCGCGCTTGACGAACCGCCCCGGAGTGTGGGCACGGAAAAGGCACACAAGCGCGTGCCCACACTTTTCCGGGAAAGGCAAATGCGAATTCCACGTCCGCCGCGCAATTCCCCGTGCGCCGGGGATCAGTCCGTGAGATCGACGCGCACGGTCGTCAGACCGGCGCCCATCGCCCGCACCGCGGCGCTGTTGAACCGCGGCAGGGTCCTCAGTCGCGCGCGGGCGTCGTCCTCGGGCATCACATGGGCGGTCCCGGTGTACCAGCGGCCTCGGACGCGGACTCGGACCCGCGGATCCGCCTGGATGTTGCGCACGTACTGCGAGCGCCCGCCGTACTCGCTGACGAACCAGAACTCCCGCCCCACCAGCCGTCCGCCGACCGGGGTCCGGCGCGGCAGCCCCGACTTGCGTCCCGTGGTCTCCAGCAGGGTCTGGATCGGCAGGCGCTTCAGGAGCGGATTGCCGATCCACCGCTGGAACGAGGTGACGACGCGGTATTTCCGTTCGGGGTTGCGGGACATGCGAGGATCCTCCTGTTCGGTGCCGGGCACCATTGTGCGGGGCCCGGCGACCGTCTCACGACCGCCGTCGGAGTTCCGTTTCGATCAGGCGGTTGAGGTGGCGGCGCGCGTCCTCGGTGCTCAGCGGGGGTGCCTGCCGCAGCCGTTGCAGGGCGAGGCCGTCGGCGAGGGCGGCGAAGCGGACCGTGAAGCCGTCGAGGTCGTCGGAGCTGAACTCCCCTTCGGCGACGCCTCGTTCGGCCAGTTCGCGGATCTGGGTGTGCCAGGCCTCGTAGCGCTCGGCCTGGCCGCGGGCGAAGGCCTGGTCCGGGTCCTGGTCGCCCGCGTTCCAGTAGTCGAACCACATCCGCCAGTGCCGGTCGGTGTCCTCGGTGAACAGCGCGTCGACGAGCAGCCGCAGCGCCTCGGCGGCGCCGGCCGCCTGCGCGGCGGCCTCGCTGAGCGCCGCGTAGTACCGCTCGATGTGCAGCACCATCGCCTCGGAGAGGATCTCCTGCACGCTCCCGAAGTGGTAGGTGACCGTGCCGACGGACACCCCGGCCGCGGCGGCGACGTCACGCACCCCCACCGACGCGTAGCCGCGCTCGGCGATCAGCGGCACGGCGGCCTCCACGATGAGGCGGCGGCGCACCTCGGTGGGCTGGCGGGTACGGTCGGCGGCGGCGACGGCACGGCGAGGGGTCCTGGCGGCCTTCATACCGACGTCCTCGGGGTGGTGCGGTGCCATGCGCGCTTGGCCACTGTCTCTCCGTTCGCCCGTGCCTCGATGCGGCTGTCCATGATGAAGTCCGCGGCCGTGGCGCGCAGCTCGGTCCGCGTCACGATCTCCGCGTCCCCATCCTCCCCGCGCGTCAGCCGGATCGTCCATTCGGAGACCGCGGACGCGGAGAGCGGATCGTCGCGGCGGATGCGGTAGGTCTCCCGGGCGCTCTCCTCGTAGCGCAGTCCGTCGGGATACGTCCGCGATCCTCCGTAGTTGGGGTCGACCTCCAGGGTCCACTCCCCCGTGGCCACGTCGTGCGTGACCAGCCGCTCGGGCCGCGGTGCGGCGGGCTGGTCGTAGGTCACCGGGAGCGGGGGTGCCTGCTCGGGTTCCTCGAAGCGGATCGGCGGCTCGTCCCCCGGCTCCCGCACGGGAAGCAGCAGCGAGCTGCGCGCGGGTACGACGCTCAGTTCGCCGCGTTCGCCGTGCGGCCACACCCACGGCCAGTACGCGTCGGAGACCGCGACGCGGACACGGTGGCCGGGCGGGAAGGCGTACCCGATGCCGCTGAGTTCGAACTCGACGTCCTCGTACGTACCCGGCGTCCACTCCACGGCCCGATCCCGCCCGTGCCGGGAGAGCAGGTTCAGCACGCCCCGGGTGACGAGGGTGGACGAGCCGTCGGGGGCGACGTCGCAGAGGCGGGCGACGACGTTGGCGCGCGGGGTCGCGCTGTCGAGCCGGAGCCGGACGCGCGGGCGGCCGAGGATCTCGACGCGCTCCGTGAGCGGCGCCGAGTCGAAGCAGACCGAGCGGCCGTCCTCCTCGCGCTGGTCGGGCGGCAGGTCGCTCGCGTTGCCGAAGGGGAAGAAGCGGCCCGCGTCGAGGCCGGTGTGCTGGGGCGAGCGTACGAGGACCGGAGCCTCGCCCGCCCCGAGGGTCCGTTCGTCCCAAGTGACCGACGGAGAGGGCCAGTTCGTGTCACCGACCCAGCGCCCCGGCATGACGTCGTACGACGTGGCGGGCGGGACCGGGTCGTTGATCCAGGCGCGGAGCAGCGGCTCCCGCATGATGCCCGTTTCGATGCCCTTCAGGTGCTGGTCCCACCAGCGCAGGGTCTCCTGGAGGAAGCCGATCGCGGGGCCCGGGGGCAGCCCGCGGTCCGGGTACTGGTGCGACCAGGGGCCGATCAGCCCCCGTACGCGGTCGCCCGGCAGATGCTCCACCAGCCGCAGCACGGTGTCGCGGTAGGGGTCGTGCCAGCCGCCGACCGCGAGGACGGCCGCGTCGATGGCGTCGTAGTCCTCGCAGACGCTGCCGTGCCGCCAGTAGTCGTCGCGCCGCTGGTGGGCGAGCCAGGTGTGCAGGAAGGGTTCGAGGGCTTCCAGGCGCTCGCGCCACATGGGCAGCAGGCGGTCGTGGCCGACGCTCGCCGGGTCCGGCGGGCGGGAGGCGAACGCGAGCATGGTGCCGGCCCAGGCGAGCATGTCGATGCCGAGCAGGGCGCCGCCCGTGTAGTGCACGTCGTTGTCGTAGCGGTCGTCCGTCGAGCAGACGGTGACGATCGCCTTCAGCGGCTCGGGGGCGAGGGCCGCGATCTGGAGGGAGTTGAAGCCACCCCACGAGATGCCGAACATGCCGACCTTGCCGGTGCACCAGGGCTGCGCGGCGAGCCAGTTGACGACGTCGACGCCGTCGGCGAGTTCCTGCGCGTCGTACTCGTCGCCGGGCGTGCCCTCGCTGTCGCCGTGGCCGCGGATGTCGACGCGGACGGAGGCGTAGCCGTGCCCGGCGTACCAGGGGTGGCGCTGGGCGTCCCGGGGCGCGGTCCAGTCGCTCTTGCGGTACGGGAGGTATTCGAGGAGCGCGGGGACGGGGTCGGTGTCCGCGTCGACCGGACGCCAGACGCGGGCGTGCAGGCGGGTGTTCCCGTCCCGGGTGGGGATCCAGACGTCCTCGCGGACGACCTGGCGCTCGAACTGCTCGCGGTACTTCACGAAACTCCCTCGGTGGTGAGCCGGTCTGCCGGGCGCCAGCGGCGCACCCGGTGTCCCGGGCCGTGGTCCGTCCACAGGTCGTCGGGTTCGGCGGCGTCGCTCCAGTCCACGGCGCCGTCGACGAAGGGCGCCGCGTCCGGGTCGGGTTCGAGGGCGGCCGCCATCAGCCGGCGGGTGTACGGGTGTCCGGGCGAGGCGAACACCGCGTCCGTGGGCCCTTCCTCGACCACGACCCCGTGGCGCAGCACGACGATCCGGTCCGCGATGCCCCGGACGACCGCGAGGTCGTGGCTGATGAACAGACAGGCCAGTTCGCGTTCCCGGCGCAGGTCGTCCAGGAGGCGCAGCACGTCGGCCTGGACGGAGACGTCGAGGGCGGTGGTGATCTCGTCGGCGATCAGGACGTCCGGCTCGCCCGCCAGTGCCCGCGCGATGCCGATGCGCTGGCGCTGGCCGCCGGAGAGCTGGGCGGGCAGCCGGTCGGCGAGGGCCGGGTCGAGCCGTACGTCGGAGATGAGCCGCCGGGCACGGTCCGCCGCCTGTGTCCGTGTGGTGGCCGTGCCGAAGAAGCGCAGCGGACGGCGGACCGCGTCGCCCACCGAGCGGCGCGGGTTCAGGGAGGTGTCCGCGTTCTGGAAGACCAGCTGTACCCGGCGGCGCAGGGCGAGCGGCCGCTTCTGCGCGGGGCGCGCGAGGTCGCCGGACTCGTGGGTCATCGTGCCGCCGGACGGGGTGCGCAGGCCGGCCAGCGTCCAGGCCAGCGTCGACTTGCCGCTTCCCGACTCCCCGACGAGCGCGAGGACCTCGCCGCGCCGGACGTCGAAGGACACTCCGTGCACGGCGCGCGAGGACCCGTAGTCGATGGTGAGGTCGCGCGCCGAGACCGCCACCGGAGCGGCGTCCGGCACGTGTGCCTTGGGCCGCACCTCCCGCTCGCCCGCCTCGCCGACGAGCGCGAGACCGGCGTCGTCGAGCCGTGGCACGCTCGCCAGCAGGCGTCTGGTGTACGGGTCCTGGGGCATCGCGAAGAGCTGCCGGGTGGGCGCGGACTCCACGGCGCGACCGGAGCGCAGCACGGTCACCTCGTCGGCCATGTGCGCGACGACCCCGAGGTCATGGCTCACCAGCACGGCGGCGAGGCCCAGTTCGTCGCGCAGGGCGCCGATGAGGTCGAGGACGCCGCGTTGGGTGACGACGTCGAGCCCGGTCGTCGGTTCGTCGAGGACGAGGACCTTGGGGCGGGCCGCGACGGCCATGGCGATGGCGACGCGCTGCTGCTGGCCGCCGGAGAGCTCGTGCGGGTAGCGGCGGGCGAGTTCGGCGGGGCGGGGCAGCCGGACCTGTTCGAGCAGGTCGACGACGGGCACGTCACCGCCGGCCTCGGCGATCTGCCGGCCGATGCGCATGGAGGGCGTGAGCGCGTGGCCGGCGTTCTGCGCGACCATGGCGACCGTGTTCCCGCGCAGCCGCCTCAACTCCGGTGCGGACAGGGAGAAGACGTCCGAGCCGTCGACATGGACGGAGCCCGCGGTGATCCGGGAGCCGTGCCGCAGATGTCCGAGGAGAGTGGCGGCAATGGTGGATTTGCCGCTGCCGGACTCGCCGACGAGGGCGAGCGTCCGCCCTTCGGCCACCTCCCAGGACACCTCGCGCACGACGGGCACGTCACGGCCGCCCGAACGGTAGGCCACGGACAACGAGTTCACGGACACGATCGAGGTCATCAGGAGCCCTCCCTGATCCGGTCGACGCCCCACGCCTTGGACAGGCCGTCGGCGGCGAGGTTGAGTCCGACCACGAGCGTGGCCAGGGCGATGATCGGCGCGAGGCTCGCCATCGGGACGACGGTGATGGCGGTGCGGTTCTCGGCGACCATCAGCCCCCAGTCGGGGGTGGGCGGATCGGCGCCGAAGCCGAGGAAGGAGAGGGAGCTGATGAGCAGCACGACCCAGGACGCCCGCATCGCGAACTCCACGCACACGACGTCCGTGATGTTCGGCAGGACTTCGCGCCGCAGGATCGACCAGGTGCCCTCGCCCCGGGCCCGGGCCGCGGTGACGTAGTCGGCGGGCACCACGGCGAGTGCCGCGCCCCGTACGACCCGTACGACCTGGGGCACGTACACCACCGCGATCGCGAGGACGATGACCGCCGGGCCGGTGCCCAGCGCCGTGACGACGACGAGCAGGGCGAGGATCGACGGCACGGCGAGGACCGCGTCGAGGACCCGGCCCAGGACGTCGTCGAACCAGCCGCCGCGCAGGGCCGCCGCGCAGCCCACGACCGTGCCCAGGGCGACGGTCACCAGGGTCGCGGCGACGGACACGCCGAGCGCGTAACGGCCGCCGTACAGCACCCGGGCGAGGACGTCGCGCCCGTACTGGTCCGTGCCCGCCCAGTGGTCCCAGCCGGGACCGGACAGGGCGTGCGCGGAGTCGTTGGCGATGGGGTCGTAGGAGGTCAGGAGCGGCGCGAGCACGGCGATCAGTACGTGGACGGCGACGATCGCCAGGCCGATCACGGCGGCGCGCGAGGAGCGCAGGGTGCGCCAGGCGCGGGCGGCGCGCGCCGGAGCGGTCGCGGGCGGGGCCGACGGGGCGGTGTCGAGCGTGGTCATCGGGTCCTCCCGCGCGTACGGAGCTTGGGGTTGAGGGCCATGGCGCCGAGGTCGGCGGCGAGGTTGCAGACGACGTAGACGACGGCGCTGATGAGGGCGATGGCCTGGATGACGGGCAGGTCGCGGTTCTGCACGGAGGAGAGCATCAGCTTGCCGATGCCCGGGTAGTTGAAGACGTTCTCGACGACGGCGACCCCGCCCGCCAGCCAGGCCACGTTCAGCGCGATGACGTGCAGGGTCGGCAGCATGGCGCCGGGCAGGGCGTGGCGGGTGACGACCCGCCAGGTCGACAGGCCCTTGAGACGGGCGGTGGTGACGTACTCGCTCGCCATGACGTCGATGACGGAGGTCCGGGCCATCCGCACGATGTAAGCGGCCATCACCACGGCGAGGGCGAGGGCGGGCAGCCAGACGGCGGGCAGGAGTTGGCCGACGCTCGCGTCGGGGCCGTAGAGCACGACCGCGGGGAACCACGGCAGCGCGACGGAGAAGCAGAGCACCAGCACGGTGGCGACCACGAACTCGGGGACGCTCATGCCGACGAGGCTGACGGTCGAGATGAGGTGGTCGGGCCAGCGGTCGCGGTAGAGGCCCGCGAGGATGCCGAGCACGATCGAACCGGTGACGGCGAACAGGACGGTGATCAGGGCGATCAGCGCGGAGTTGCCGAGGTATGTCGAGACCTCGCCGCCGACCGCCTTCCCGGAGACCAGGGAGGTGCCGAAGTCGCCGTGCAGGGCGCCGCGCACCCAGTCGGTGTACCGCTCCCAGGCGGGCCGGTCGAGGCTCAGCTTCTCGCGCAGGGCGGCGACGGCGTCCGGGGTGGCGTCCTTGCCGAGGACCTGGGTGGCGACGTCGCCGGGCAGGGCCTGGACGGCGAGGAAGACGAGGACGGAGGAGAGGAAGAGGGTGCCGAGGGCGGCGGCGACCCGGCGCGCTATGAAGGAGACCACTGCTCAGGCTCCCTTCAGGCCGATGCCGAGGTAGTCGAACTCGAAGCCGTGCTCGGCGTATCCGCGCACCTTCCGCGACAGGCCCACGAGCCGGTCGGCGAACATCGGGGTCATCGCCCCGCCCTTCTCCACTACGAAGGTCTGCGCCTCGCCGTACAGTTCGCGCCGCCGGTTGTCGTCCGTCTCCCGTCGCGCCCGGTCGAGCAGGGCGTCGAAGTCCTTGTCGGACCAGGCGGTCTCGTTGTACGAGGAGCCGCCCCGGAAGACCTGCGTGAAGAGCTGGTCGACGGGTCTGCCGGTGTACCAGTAGGTCGCCATGAGCGGCTTCTTCATCCAGATCTGGGTGTAGTACGAGTCCGCCGCGGCCGTCTTGACCTTGATCCGGATACCCGCGCGTTTGGCCGAGTCCTGGTAGGCGAGCGCCATCGGCGTGAAGATCGGGTCGTAGGAGGAGGTGTAGAGGTCCGTCGCGAGGCCCTCGTGTCCGGCCTGCTTCAGCAGGTACCTGGCCTTCTCCGGGTCGTGCGCGGGGTGCGCGGCGATGTGCGCGGGGTCGCTGGGCGGCACGGGGTTGTCCCAGCCGGCGGTACCCGCGCCCTGGAGCGCGACCTTCACCACGTGCTCGGGGTCGTAGGCGAGCTTCATCGCCTGCCGCACCCGTACGTCCGTGAAGGGCTTCTCCGTGGTGAGCATCGGGAGCACGTACCACTGGGCGTTCTTCACGCGGGCGACGGTGGCCCGGCTGGAGGCGGCGACGACCCGTGCGGTCGCGAAGTCCAGATTGGTCTGGGAGAGCAGGTCGACCTGCCCTGCGAGCAGCGCGTTCGAGCGGGCGGACATGTCGGCGACGGAGTAGAAGGCGATCGCGTCGAGGACGGGGCGGCCCTGCCAGTGGTCCGTGTACGCGGTGACACGGCCGGGTCCCGCCGGGGCGAAGGACTCCAGCTTGAAGGGGCCCGTGCCGATGCCGGTCCGTCCGATGGAACGGGCGCTGCCGTCGGGCACGACATAGCAGTTGTAGTGCGTGAGCAGGCTCGGGAACTCCGCGTTGGGGGTCTTCAGCGGCACGACGAGGGTGTGCTCGTCGGGTGTGCGGAGCGTCTTGGGGTCGATCAGCGGGGCGAGGACGGCGGCCTGGGGCGAGGCGGTCGCCTTGTCGAGGATGTGGCGCAGGGTGTAGGCGGCGTCCGCGGCGGTGAGCCTTCGGCCGTCGTGGAAGGTGACGCCTTCGCGGATGCGGAAGGTCCAGGTGCGGGCCTGGGCATCGGGCTCCCAGGACTCGGCGAGGTCGGGGGCGAGGTCGCCGTTCGCGTCGACGCGGACGAGGCGGTTGTAGAGGGCGCCGAGGTATTCGTACGCGGAAAGGGCGCTGGCCGGATCCAGCGTCTCGGCCTCGGAGGCGGGCGGCCGGGCGATGCGGAGGGTGCCGCCGTGGTCGGGGGCGCCCTTCTTCGCCGCCGCGGGCAGCACGGGTGCGGCGGCGGCACCCGTACAGCCGGTGAGCAGCCAGGACGCACCGAGTGCCGCGGTGCTCGCGGCTCCCGCGGCGAGGAGCGATCGCCGTCCCGGGTGGTGGATGTCGGACATGGACCGACCGTCCTTCTCGCTATTCGTTCAGCGGAACGATTGAGTGAAGTGCGTGAACGATAACGAGGAGATGGTTCCGCGCCAACCCTTGGAACCCGGAAATTAACCTCGGAAACCCACTCGTTACGGGGTGGGTGAGGATGTCGAACCCGCGGACTCGGGCCGTTCGGGGGCGGTGGACGAGGCCACCTCGGCGCCGCACAGCGGTCGGCCCGCTGCTCCTCGCCCGGGGGGGAGGAGCAGCGGGCCGACCGCGTCGTGCCGTGGGTCCGTTACTCGCCCGCGTACGCCTTCTCCAGGGCCGCGATGTCCAGCTTGGACATCTTGTACATCGCCTGGGCCGTCCGGGCCGCCTTCTCGGTGTCCGGGTCGCTGATCAGGTCGATGAGCCTGCTCGGGACGACCTGCCAGGACAGGCCGTACTTGTCCTTGACCCAACCGCAGGGGCCCGCCTCGCCACCGTCCTCGACGAACTTGTTCCAGTAGTGGTCCACCTCCTCCTGGTCGTCGCAGTGGATCTGGAACGAGATGGCCTCGTCGAACGTGAACTGCGGGCCGCCGTTCAGCGCGACGAACTTCTGTCCGTTGGCCACGAAGTCGACGGCCATCACGGAACCTGCGGTGCCGTGCTCGGACTCGGAGAAACGGGCGACCCTGCCGAGCCGGGAGTTCTTGAAGATCGAGACGTAGTAGTGCGCGGCCTCCTCGGCCTGACCGTCGAACCACAGACACGTGGTGAATCCGTCGGCGGACATACGTACCTCCTGCGGCGGGAAAAGTTTCGTCACCTCTGTCGACCGATCGTCGTCCCAAAACTCATCGGCGTCGCGCGGGATCCTTCCGCCGGGGGGACGATGGCGGCCGGTCGCGCCGTTCGCCGCGCCCTCCAAGGGGCGCTATAGCATGCGCGGACATGACTTCCTCCGCTGGTTCCTCCACCGCTTCCTCCGCCCCGGACAGCGCGCGCATCGAGCCGTTCCGTATCGACTTCCCGCAGGGCGACGTCGACGACCTGCACCGACGACTCGATCGCACCCGCTGGCCCGACGAACTGCCGGGGGTCGGCTGGGCCTACGGCGTCCCGCGGGAGTACCTGCGCGAACTCGTACGGTACTGGCGGCACGACTACGACTGGCCGGCGGCGCAGGCGCGGTTGAACGCATGGCCTCAGTTCACGACGGAGATCGACGGCGCGCGGATCCACTTCGCGCACATCCGTTCCCCGGAGCCGGACGCGACCCCGCTGGTCATCACGCACGGCTGGCCCGGCTCGATCGTCGAATTCACCGACGTCGTCGGCCCGTTGACCGATCCGCGCGCGCACGGCGGCGATCCGGCCGACGCGTTCCATCTCGTCGTACCGAGCATTCCCGGGTTCGGGCTGTCCGGGCCCACCCGGGACACCGGCTGGGAGTTCCACCGGGTGGCCGCCTCCTTCGCCGAGCTCATGACGCGGCTCGGGTACGAG
Organism: Streptomyces sp. GbtcB7; assembly: GCF_019091445.1. Lineage (NCBI taxonomy): Bacteria > Bacillati > Actinomycetota > Actinomycetes > Kitasatosporales > Streptomycetaceae > Streptomyces > Streptomyces sp. GbtcB7. Next base: position 266,234 of record NZ_JAGXJM010000005.1, on the reverse strand, counting down.
CGGTTCGGCGCCCAGGGCGGCGACTGGGGCGGGGCCATCTCCCGGGAGCTGGGCCGGGCGTACCCCGAGCGGCTCGTCGGTGTCCACCTGAACCTGCTGCCCGGATCGTCCGCGGCCACCGAGCCGACTCCCGAGGAACTGGCCGCGCTGAGCCCCGAGGAGCGCGAGCGCGCCCTGCTGTCGTGGCGGCGGGGTCTGGAATGGCGCCGCGAGGAGGCCGGGTACGCCGAGCTCCAGGGCACCCGGCCGCAGACCCTGGCCTACGCGCTGACGGACTCCCCCGTCGGTCAACTCGCCTGGATCGCCGAGAAGTTCAGGGCGTGGACGGATGCGAAGGACCGCCCCGAGGAAGCCGTCGACCGGGACCTGATGCTGACCAACGTGATGCTGTACTGGCTGACCGCCACGGCGGGGTCCTCGGCCCGCATCTACTACGAGCGGGCGCACGCGGACTACTGGGGCACCGCGCCCGAGCCGTCGAGGGCGCCGACCGCGCTGGCCGTCTTCCCGCACGAGCCCCTCGTACCGCTGCGGCACATCGCGGAGAGTACGAACAACATCGTGCGGTGGACGGAATTCGACCGGGGCGGACACTTCGCCGCGGCGGAGGAGCCCGAGCTGCTCGTCGAGGATGTGCGGTCCTTCTTCCGGGACCTGCGCACCGGCACCTGAGCACCGGCACCTGAGCACGGGTCGGACACCTGGGCCCCGGCCCCCCGCCGGGGCCGTCGGTGACGTCGGTGGCGCCGGTGGCGCCGGTGACGGCAACCCCGTGTCCCCTCTGCCCGTGGCGAATCTGCTGCGGGCCGAGAAAGCTGATCCGCAAAGCCCTTCGGTCCGAGAGTGGGGATCGCGGCGACGACAGCCGCGCCACCACGAGGAGGACCGATGACTCCACTCATCACCGGCCGGTACCCGGCCCACGCACCGCGCGCCGAGGACGGCGACACCCCCGCGACCCGCTTCGACGACCATCTGGCCGCCCAGCTGCTCGCGCAGCGGATCGTCCTTCTCGGCACCCAGGTCGACGAGGTGTCCGCGAACCGGGTCTGCGCCCAGCTGCTCGTGCTGTCGGCGGAGGACCCGCGCACCGACATCAGCCTGTACATCAACAGCCCGGGCGGATCGGTGACCGCGGGGCTCGCGATCTACGACACGATGCGGCTGATCCCCAACGACGTCTCGACCCTCGCCATGGGATTCGCCGCGAGCATGGGACAGTTCCTGCTCAGCGTCGGCACCCACGGCAAGCGCTACGCGCTGCCCAACGCGCGGATCATGATGCACCAGCCGTCAGCGGGCATCGGCGGCACCACCGCCGACATCGAGATCCAGGCGCAGAACCTGGAGTTCACGAAGCAGGCCATCGAACGGATCACCGCGGAGCACACCGGCCAGAGCGAGGAGACGATCTCCCGGGACGGCGACCGCGACCGCTGGTTCACGGCCGAACAGGCCAAGGAGTACGGCATGGTGGACCGGGTCGTGGAGTCGCTCGACGACGTCCGCCCGGCCGCGTCACGGCGACGGATGGGGCTCTGACATGGGTACGTACACGATTCCGAACGTCGTCGAGCGGACCCCGCAGGGCGAGCGGTCCTACGACGTCTTCAGCCGGCTGCTGTCCGAGCGGATCATCTTTCTCGGCACCGAGATCGACGACGGGGTCGCCAACGTCGTCATCGCGCAACTCCTCCATCTGGAGTCGTCGAACCCGGAGAGCGAGATCGCGATCTACATCAACTCGCCCGGCGGGTCGTTCACTTCGCTCATGGCGATCTACGACACGATGACGTTCGTACAGGCGCCGATCTCGACGTTCTGCGTCGGCCAGGCGGCCTCCACGGCGGCGGTGCTGCTGGCCGGCGGCGATCCCGGACGGCGGTTCGTGCTGGAGCACGCGCGTGTGCTGCTCGGCCAACCCGCGAGCGGCGGCCGGCAGGGGACGGTGTCCGACCTCGCCCTCCAGGCCAAGGAGATGCTCCGTATCCGCGCCCAGGTCGAGGAGGTCCTCTCCCGGCACACGCACCACGACGTGCCGACCCTGCGCGCGGACATGGACCGCGACAAGGTGTTCACCGCACAGGAGGCCGTGGCGTACGGACTCGCGGACGAGGTCCTGAGCCGACGGCTCGCGACGGTCTGAGACCCGACCACCGCCAGGGCCCGCGTCTGCGGCGTGGTCCGCCGGACAGGCCCTGGCCGGTCGTCCCGGTCAGGCGGCGAGGCACATGCCGTCGTGGTGCGAGGCCGACGGAGTGCGGTGGCGGGCGGGCCGCACCTGGGCGAGGCGGGTGAGTTCGCCCTGGGCCAGCGAGAGCAGATCGGTGAGCCCGAGGCCCAGGGCGCGCGCGGCGGCCGCGAGGACTTCGGACGAGGCCTCCTTGCGGCCGCGCTCCAGCTCCGAGAGGTACGGCATCGAGATCCGGGCCGCGTCGGCCACGTCCTTGAGCGTCCGCTCCTGCGCGAGCCGCTCGCGCCGCAGGACGTCACCCACCAGGTCGCGCCACAGCGGCTCCCTGCTCCTGGGCGCCGGTGGCGTATGCCGGGGCGCTAGGACCGGGCGGGGCCGCTGGGGCGCGTCCGCCACGGGACCGGTGGGACGGGCCGCCGGGCCGGTGACCGGAGCCGGTGCGGTCGCCGGGCGGAGGGGAATGACGCGGGCTTCGTTCGGCGCTTGGTTGCTCACCCCTTCAGCCTAGAAGCGCCGAGCCGCGAGGGAAGGGATCGGCTCGGCATTCCGCTCTCGGGGGAATCGAGCCACGTCACGCGCCCGTCACTGCCCGACCCGCCCGTCGATCCGCTCGCGCAGGAAGTCCGCGTGGCCGTTGTGCCGGGCGTACTCCTCGATCAGGTGCACCAGCACCTCCCGCAGCGCGATCGGTTCGTCGTCGTGGGTGCCGGTGATGTCGAGGTCGCGGGCCTCGTCCACGAACCGCTCGGCGAAGGCCACCTCGGAGCGCCAGGTGTCCCAGGCATCCGCCACCACCTCGGGGTCGGGCACCGCGCCGTTGAAGTCGCCGTCCGGGTCGCCGTCCGAGCGGTAGTGCCGCGGCGCGTCCTGGCCGGCCAGCACCCCGCGGAACCAGGCCTGTTCGACCCCCGCCAGATGACGCACCAGCCCGAGCAGCGACATGTTCGAGGGCTCGACGGAACGCCGGGCCATCGCCTCGGCGTCCAGACCCGCGCACTTCATCTCCAACGTGAGCCGCTGGTCGCGCAGATACCCGACGAGCGTGTCCCGCTCCCCCACGAACCCCCCGTCGGAGCGCGGATCGTCGTCCGGGTGCACGAACATGTCCCACCACCCGAAGCTCCGCTCGGACGGGGTGTTCCCGGACTGGGGAGGCTGGGGAAGTGTGGTGTCGGCCATGCCTACGAGCATCGGCGCCCCGACCACGATCCGCCACCGGTTTTCCGCCGCCCCGAAACGGTGTCAAGTCGCCCGCCAGCCCGGGAGTCGGGGCGAGACCCGGCCCGCGTAGATCGGGAGGAACCGGGTAGCCGGGGTCAGGAACGATCACCGGTCGCGACCGACCGGTCGGCCCACCCATCCGGAGGACTCCCGTGCTGATGGCCCACCCCGCGGTACTGCCCAACCTCGTCGAGCAGTACGTCACCCTGCGCACGCTGCACGCCGAGGACGGCGGTACGGAAGTCCGGCGGCGCATGGACGACATGGCCTACACACTGTGCGTCTCGACCGGTACGAGGGACGTGGACGCGGCGCTCGTCGCGGCCCGCCACCGGCTGCCCGGAGCCCGCACGATGGACGACTCCGTCCTCGCCACCTGACCCGAGGCGCGGACCTGGTGCCCAAGAACCCCTGGTGTCCGAGCTCAGTGAGTGATCCGAACCGGGTCGGGCGGCCCCACGAGCGAGCCCACCCGACCCTTCAGCCCCCTCAGCGCAGCCACTGGTCCTTCTCCGCGGGCCGGTACAGCGTCACGGCCCGTGTCACCTTGTCGAGCACCAGCCTCGGCGCCGCGACCCGGGTCACTTCGCCGTCGTACGAGAACCGCGGGTCGCCGTGCAGCACTTCCAGCCGCAGGCCGCGCACCTGCGCCGTGGTGAGGACCCGGCTGTTGTGCAGGGTGCCGGTCAGGACGGCCAGCAGCAGCCGGGTCCTGGCCAAGGGGGTGCCGGCGTCGACGGCACGGACGTCGAGCAGTCCGTCGTCGAGTTGGGTGCGGTAGGTGGGGGCGAACCCGGCGGGGTGGTAGATGCCGTTGCCCGCGAAGAGGAGCCACAGGCGCTTGGGGCGGCCGTTGACCGAGACGTTCACGGGGCTGCCCTTGGCGAGGACCCTGGCCAGCCCGACCACCAGCGCGGGCCACTTCCCGATCCGCTGCTCCAGCTTCTCCCGGGCCCCGACCAGGTCCGAGTAGACGCCGAGGCTGAAGGTGTTGAGGAACACCTGCTCCGGTCCGCCGGGGGCGCGGGCCCGCCCGAGGTCCGCGACGACCGCGTCGCCCGCCTGCACGGCTCGTACGACGTCCTCCAGGGTCTGGTTGCCGAGGTCGACGGCGAAGTGGTTGAAGGTGCCGCCGGGGAAGACCGCGAGCGGCAGCCCGAGCCGGGCGGCGATCTCCGTCGCGGCGTTGATCGTGCCGTCGCCGCCGCAGGCGCCGAGGGCGCCGCCCTCGTCCTTGGCCCGCCGGGCGGCCTGTTCCAGGAGTTCCACCAGGTCCTGGTCCTCCCGCGGCACCGTGATCCCGGCCTTGGGCAGCGCGGCGCGCAGATACGCGCTCGCGTCGGGGGTGTCGGCGCTCCAGGAGAGCCCGGAGGACGGGTTGACCACGATGTGCAGTCCGGCGCCCCCGGGCAGCGCGGGAGCGGGCCGCCGCGGGCGGGCCGCCGCGGCCGCCGCCTCCGGTTTGACCGGCCACCAGCGGGCGGTCAGCGCGGCGGCGCCGACACCGATCGCGACGCCCACGGCCACGTCGCCCGGACGCCGGTCCCCCGAGCGTGTGCGGGCCACGGTCAGTGCCGCGGCGCCGGGCACCGCGAACAGGCCGTACCGGGGCGCTTCGAGCAGGACGCCGACGGCGAACGCGGCGGCCGACGCGACCCGGCCGGCCGCGTCGAGCGGCTGCGCCTTGCGGGCCGCCGGGCGTGCCAGCACGCGGGTCACGGCCGAGGCGATGGCGACGGTGCCGATGCCGCGCAGCGCGGCCCGGCGCGCGGTCCGGTTCCCCGACGCGCCGAGGGCCGCGGCGGCGGCGCCCCACACGAGTCCACCGGCCACGGTCCGCCGCCATCCGGAGGGCCCGGCCGGTCCCGTGGCCGCCCCGCCCGGCCACCACGGCGTGCCACCGCTTGTCCCTCGCCCCGTCCCGCGCCTTCTCATCAGAGGCCCACCCTCGCGTCTCGACAACAGATCTCCTGGTCGGCAAGGTTGTGCCGCCGCTGTCCCTGTTCCCCGACTTCGCGCATTCATGGACCCCGGCCGGGGCGGGGGTCAGGTGGTCTTGGGCAGCTTCACCACGGTCACGAAGAAGTCGTCGATCTGGCGGACCGCGGCGATGAACTGGTGGAGGTCGACCGGCTTGGTCACATAGGCGTTCGCGTGCAGTTTGTAGCTGCGCAGGATGTCCTCCTCGGCGGAGGAGGTGGTGAGGACGACGACGGGGATGTGGGCCAGGTCGTCGTCGGACTTGATCCGCTCCAGGACCTGGCGCCCGTCGTACTTGGGCAGGTTGAGGTCGAGCAGGATCAGGTCGGGGCGCGGTGCCCCGGTGTGCTGGTTGGTGCGGTAGAGGAAGTCGAGGGCCTCCTCGCCGTCCCGGACGACGTGCAGGGTGTTGCGGATCTTGTTGTCCTCGAACGCCTCACGGGTCATCAGCTCGTCGCCGGGGTCGTCCTCGACGAGCAGGACCTGGATGGGTACGGCGGGGGTGCTCACGTGTGTGCTCCTTCGGGTGGGCGCGCCGCCTCCTCGACCCCGAGGTCGGGTTCCGGTCGCACCATGGGCAGGGTGAAGGTCACGCGCGTGCCCGCACCGGCGGTGCCGTCCAGGGTGATGGCACCTCCGTGATGTTCGACGATCTTGCGGCACACGGCGAGGCCGATCCCCGTGCCCTCGTACTCGTCGCGGCCGTGCAGCCGCTGGAAGATGACGAAGACCTTCTCCCTGAACTCGGGTTCGATGCCTATGCCGTTGTCCTGCACGACCAGCCGCCACTGTCCCTCCTCCGGCTCCGCCTCGCAGCGGACGGCGATCTCGGGCGGCCGGTCGGAGTGGCGGAACTTCACGGCGTTGCCGATCAGGTTCTGCCAGAGCATGGTCAGGGTGGTGACGTCGCCCGTCACGGTGGGCAGCGGCCCCTCGCGCACGACACGCGCACCCGTCTCCTCCAGGACCACGCTGAGGTTGCCGAGTGCCCGGTCCAGTACGTCGTCGAGGGCGACGGGGACCAGCTCCTCGCCGACGCGGCCGACGCGGGAGAAGGTCAGCAGGTCGTTGATGAGGATCTGCATGCGTTTGGCGCCGTCGACGGCGAAGTCGATGTACTGCTTGGCCCGGTCGTCCAGTTGGTCGCCGTACCGTTTCTCCAGGAGCTGGCAGAAGGACGCGACCTTGCGCAGGGGTTCCTGCAGATCGTGCGAGGCGACGTAGGCGAACTGCTCCAGTTCCGCGTTCGAGCGCTTCAGTTCCAGGGTCTGGGCGTCGAGTTCCTCGGCCTGCCGCTTCAGAAGGACCTCACGGGCCTTGGAGGCGGAGAGTTCCTCGACGATGCGGCGGCGCATCCCCTCGACGGCCTGGGCCACCCTCTCCAGGTCGCGCGGCCCGTCGAGCCGGATCCTGCGCTCGAACGCGCCGCCGCTGACGTCCACCGAGGCCGCTTCCAGGGCCCGCAGGGGGCGCCCCACGATCCGGTGCAGCAGCAGGGTCAGCGCGAGGCCGCTCGCCAGGAAGGCGGCGAGCATGCCGAGGAAGAGGAGGTTGCGGGACCGACGGCTGTCGTCGGCCGAGGCGCGGGTCCGGTCGCGCAGCTGCTCGATGTCCTTCTCCAGGGTGGCGAGTTGACCCCGGATCTCGTCGAACCTGGCCTTGCTCGCCTCCAGGGAGGGGGTTTTGACGCCGCCGGGCGTGCGGGCCGCCTCGATCAGCGGCTCGGCGTAGTCGCGGCGCCAGGCGTCACTGAGGCGCCCGGCTGTCTTCAGGTCCGCGGAGATCCTGGAGTGGTCGGCGAGTTGCGTCGCCAGGCGGGCCTCGAAGGTCTTCTCCTCCCGTGCTCCCGACGCGTACGGATCGAGGAAGCTGGAATCCCTGCTCAGTACGTAGCCTCGTACGCCCGTCTCCTGGTCCACCAGCGAGGTCTCCAGCTGGTAGGCGGTGGCACGGGCCGGCTGGATGCGGTCGGTGAGCAGATCGGTGCGGTCGTCGGCGCGGGCCTGGAGGACACCGCCGGACACGGCGAAGACGATCACCAGCAGCACGTTGGCGGCCAGCACCACATGGATCCAGCCCTGCACGGTCAGCCGGGCGACGCGCGTGGGCTTTCCGTCCTCGGGACGGTCCGCCGTGGCGTCGTCCGGTCCCGGGTCGTTCGGCGTACGGGTCATGACATTCCGTCCGTCGCGAGGTGCAGGACGGCCACGTCGTCGGCGAGTCCGCCGTGGGAGGCGGTCAGCGCGGCGACGTCCTCGACCACCGCGTCGACGAACGGGCGCCCGCGGAGGGTCTGGTGTTCCCTCGCCACCGCGAGCAGTCCTTCCTCTCCCAGCCGCCGGTCCGGGGCCACGACGCCCTCGAAGAGACCGTCGGTGAACAGCGTCACGGCGCTGATGTCGTGCGCGGGCAGCTCGGTCTCCGGCCAGTGGGCCCGGCCCGAAAGCAGTCCGAGCGCGGGGCCCGGGGCCGGCTCCAACAGCTCGATGCCGCTCGATGTACTCACGAGCAGTCCCGGGTGTCCGGCGCGGATCACGCTCATACGGCTGCGGTCCTTGGCGATCCGCAGGACGGTGAGGGTGGCGAAGATGTAGTCCGCGGCGCGCTCGGCGCCGATGATCTCCTCCAAGAGCTCGAGCTGGCGCGTGCCCACGCATCCGGACAGGACGGCGGCCCGCCAGGCCACCCGCAGACAGACGCCGAGGGCGGCCTCCGCCGCGCCGTGGCCGGAGACGTCCCCGATCACCGCGTGCACGGTGCCGTCCTCGCTCTCGACGACGTCGAAGAAGTCGCCGCCGAGCAGGGCGTGGTCCCGTCCCGGGCTGTAGCGCGAGGCCACCTGGCAACCGGCGCCCCGCAGCAGGGGTGTGGGCAGCAGTCCGCGCTCCAGGCGCGCGTTCTCCCGGGCCAGCAGCCGGCTCGCCTGGAGTTCGGCGCCCGAACGCTCCACCTGCTTGCGTTGCAGGGCGTACCGGACCGCGCGGCTGAGCGCCTCGGCGTCCAGGCCGTCCTTGGCGAGGAAGTCCTGCGCTCCTTCGGCCACCGCGGCGAGCCCGGCCTCGTTCTCGGCGACTCCGGTGAGCACCACGACGGCCGCGTCGGGCGCGGCGTCACGCACCAGCCGGACCGCGCTGAGTCCATGGGTGTCGGGCAGATGCAGGTCCAGCAGGACGCACACGGAGTACGGCGTGGCGTCGAGGAACACGCGTGCCTCGGCGAGGGACTTGCACCAGGTGACCTCCATCGGCAGTCCGCTGTCGACCAGCACCTCCCGCACCAGCAGCGCGTCTCCGGCGTCGTCCTCGACCAGCAGCAGTACCGCGGTGGCGTCCTGGCCCCAGCGGGGATCCGCACTCCCCTGCCGGGGCACCGCGCCTCGTTCACCTGTCCGCGGCAGGCGATCCGCCACGCTCGCCCCCCTTGGATGACCCACGCCGACCATGGTCCGCTGTGAGCCTACTGATACGTCGCTCCGGGTCAACGGCGAAGGGCGAGCCGCGCCTTGACGCACTTTCCGACCGGTACCCGCCCGACGGTCACCTCCGTCGCGAGCGCGTGCACGATCTCCAGGCCGTGCCGCCCCACGCGTTCGGGATCCCGTGGATAGCGCCGGGGCAGGGCGGCGCTGCTGTCGTACACGATGACGGTCACGGAGGTGTCGGTTCCCTCCAGTTCCAGGATGTACGGCCCATGGCTGTGCCGGTCCGCGTTGGTGACCAGCTCGCTGACGACCAGCAGGAGGTCGCCGGTGGCCTGTGCGCCGATCTCGGCACACCACTCCGAACGGAGCTGTTCGAGGAACAGCTCGGCGAAGTGGCGCGCTTCGGCGATGCACCCCGGCTCGCCGGTGTAGTGCGCCGCCCGCCGAAGCGGTTCCACGGGCACGTCGAAGCCAGTCGGTATCACCGCTCCGTCCAAGCGCTCGATCATGTGGTTCTCTCTCGGATGCCGGTATGTCGGGACATTGCGCGTCCGGACACTGCTGCACAGGGGCTCGTACCCCGTGAAGTCCTCCACAGTCACCCCGATGTTCCCCCGTCCCGGTGGCTTCCGCACACGATTCCCACAAGGGAACGGTGTCATCCCGACGCGGCCGGGCAGGGCCACCAGGCGAGGCATGACCGGTCACCGAGTTCTCGGAGCGAGCAAGGGGCGCGGACGGATGGACGGACAGGACCCCGAAGTACGGGACGAGACACCGCCCCGGGAAGGGGACGACGCCCTGCTCCAGGCCGCCGACCGGCTCGCGGTCGCGGCGGAGATCCTGGTCTCCGTGTCGGCCCGAACCGCGGTCGCGGTCGACGGCAGACTGTCGCCGCCGCTGCTGCGCGCCCTGATCCTGGTGGGCACGGATCCGGGTCTGACGCTCGCGGCACTGGCCGAGCGGGCGCAGATCAGCCGCTCCCGGGCGAGCCGGGTGTGCGACACGCTCGAAGAGGCCGGACTGCTGGCCCGCTCGCCGCGCACCGAGGACCGCAGGGGCATCGGACTGAGTCTGACCGGCCGCGGCCGGTCGGCCCTCGACCGGGTGCGGGATCAGCGCACCGCCTGGATCAAGGACGCCCTGCTGCGGATGCCGGAGTCCGATCTGAGCGGACTGCTGGCCGCGCTGCGCTCGCTCGGCCCGTCCCTGGCCCACGGGCATCCGGAGCACACGGAGACACCCGGGCCACCCGGCCGGTCCGTCTGACACGCTCTCAGACCGCATCGGCCTCCAGTGCCTCCCCCACGCCGGGGAAGACCGGAAGCACGTCCGAGACGCCGGTGATACCCAGCACCCGCTCCACGAACGGGGAGAGGGCGGCCAGCCGGAGCCGCGGGCCGAGCACCCCGTGGGCTCGCAGGACGACGTTGATCGTGGTCGAGTCCAGGAAGGTCACCGCGGCCAGATCGAGGACCACCGCGCCCGGGCAGGCCCGGCCCGCCGCCGCGAGGGCTTCGTCGAGCTCGCCCGCGTTGTCGAGATCCACCTCGCCGCGGACCGCGATCACGGTCGACCGACCGGCCTCGCGCGTGGACAGCGACATGGCCGCCTGACCTGGACTCCGGCCTGAATGCACAGCGATCCCTCGAAATGTTGTCGAATCCGCGGAGAGTGGGGTAGCCACATGGGGACGGCGCGCCACAACGCCGCGATGGAGCGGTGTCAGGCCCTACCGTAGCCGATCGTTGTCATTTGACAACAATTGCCGTCAGGCAACAATCTGGTGCCCCTGCGATCCCAAGTCCGGCGACCCGTGGGCCGGTTGTCGCAGTGATGGGGTCGCAGTGACGGGTCGCACCGAAGGGACGCAGATGGAGCTAACCGGTACCGGTCGCACGCCCGGGCGCCCGGCCGGACCCGCCGGAGCGCTCTTCGAGCTGGTCCAGCGCGGTCGCCCGGAACGCTTCGAGGCCTTCGGTGAGCCGGGCGACGTCCGCCGAGGACATCTGCTCCAGCACGGCCCGCACCTCGCGCGCACGGTGCTCCCGGAGTTCGCTCAGCACCTGCTCGCCGAGCGGGCTGAGGCCGACCTCGACCTCGCGCCGGCTCGTCGAGCTCGGCACTCTGCGGATCAGGCCGACTGCCTCCATCCGGTCACACAGACGGCTGACCGAGGAGGGACGCGAGGCCAGGGCGTCACCGAGCGAGCGAAGATTCATGGACCCGCCCTGCTCGATCACGATCAGGGCCCGTAGCTGAGAGGGCGGCACCGGTCCGGACGGCGCGGACTCCTGCCCTCGACCCCACAGGAGTTCGAGGAGCTCCGAGACGGCGTCGAGCGTGTGCGCGGCTTCGTCTCGGGAGACGGGTGGACGGATCGAGCGAGGCACCGATCCACCTTGTCATCAACTGAAGGCCATTGCCAGCCGCGCCGGTCCACCGGAGCCCTCGAAACAGACCCCTGCGACCGCGCAGACCCACTCGCACGACCACCGCACGAGAAAGTCATCACGACCGTGACCTCTGTGAACGACGTCGACAGAGCCCTGCGCGCGGCCCCGCCGCACGCGCTGCTCGACACCCTGCGCCCCCTCCTGACGGATGTCTGGGGGGCGATCGACGCCGACCTGCTGCTGGCGGACTACGGGATGACCGTGCTCCAGCCGGTCGAGGAGCCCGGCGACCCCGCGCGTGCCGTGTCCCTGCACAACACCCCCGAGAGCCGGGCCTTCGGCAGTCAGGAGCCGCACGAGGAACACCCCCGCAACACCGAACGGACGCGTCTGCATCTGCCGGTCACCGCCCGGGGCGAACGGCTGGGCATCCTCACCGTCCTGCTGCCCCCGGGGCCCGTGGACCCCGCGGTGACCGACGAACTGGTGCAGGTCGCCGATCTGCTGGGCCACGCGATCGTCGTGGCCGAACGGGACACGGACGTCTACCGGCAGGCCCGGCGGGTCGGCCGGCTGACGCTGGCCGCCGAAATGCAGTGGGAGCTGCTCCCGGGCCGGGCCTGTGCCCGCGAGGAGTTCGCCGTCGGCGCCCAGCTGGAGCCCGCGTACGCGGTGCGCGGGGACAACTTCGACTGGTCCTCGGACGCGCACCGGCTCACCCTGTCGATCATCAACGGGATGGGGGACGGCATTCACGCGTCCTTGCTGACCCACCTGGCCGTCGGCGCCCTGCGCAACGCCCGCCGCGCCGGGCTCCCGGTCGCCGACCAGGCGAGACTCGCCGACCAGGCCCTCTACGCCCAGCACCACGGCGACCAGCACGTGTCGGCGCTGCTGCTCTCCTTCGACCTCGCCACCGGCAGCGCGCTCGCGGTGGACGCGGGCTCGCCCCGGATGTGGCGCCGCCGGGGCACGGCCGTGGAGCGGATCGAGCTGGAGGCACAGCTGCCGCTCGGCATGTTCGAGGAGTCCGACTACGTGGCGCAGGAGTTCGGCGTCCTGCCCGGTGACCGGCTCCTGGTGGTGAGCGACGGTGTGTACGACGCACTGTCCCCGCTGGGCGAGGTCTTCGGGGAGCGGGCGCTGGCCCGTGCCGTGTCCGCCACCGCCCTGCTGCCCGCGGCCGACGTACCGCGCGCCGTCCTCGACGAGCTGGCCCGCTACCGCGTCACCGAGCCCCTGGACGACGCGCTGATCGTGTGTCTCGACTGGTCCGGCAGACCGGTCGGCACGCCGTCCGGCTGACGTCGCGCCCGGGTTCGGCCGCCGAAATGGCGAGGGCCACCGCGCATTCCCCCGTCCGCTCGGGGCACCCGGACCGGGCGGAATCCGGCCGACGGCGGCCGGGGCCCGAAGGCCCGGAGGTGGACGGTGGACTGGTGGATGTGGCTGGTCGTCGTGGTCGCGGCCCTGGTGCTGCTGAGCGCGGCGGCGGTCTGGGTGCAGACGAGCAGACGGTCGGGGACCGTCATCGCCGTGCGGCGCGGGCACCGGTTCGGGAAGCGGGAGGTGTGATGAGCGAGTTGATGTCCGCCCGCGACCTCGGTGGACGACCGGTGGTCACGCTCGGCGGTGAGGCGGTGGCGCGGGTCAAGGACACCGTCTTCGACGGGCCCGCGGGACGTGTCACCGGCTTCACGCTCAACGGCCGGGGGCTGCTCGCGGGCCCGCTGAAGCAGAGCCTGCCGTGGAGCGCGGTCCACTCGCTAGGCCGCGACGCCGTCATGATCCTCGGCCGGGGGGTCCTCGCCGAACCGGCCGCGGTGATCGCCCGGGGCGAGGCGGCGCACGGCCGGGTGCTGGGCGCCAGGGTGCTCACGGACGGGGGCACGGAGGTGGGGACCGTGCTTGACCTCGTCGTCGAGGCCGGTATCAGCGGGCGCGTGGTGGGGTTCCGGATCGCCGCCCGTCAGGCCCTGGAGTCCGGTTCGAAGCGCCGCCGCCGCAAGGTGTACGTCCCCCGGGGCGAGACGCTCGCCGTGTCGGGACAGGCTCTTGTCATCCCCGCGGACGCGACCCGCTTCGTCGCGGACGACCTGGCCGGTTTCGCCGCCCAGGTCGAGGCGTTCCGGCTCCGGGACACCGCCGACCGGACGGAACCCACACCGTGACGCTGTTCTCCAAGATCCGCGGCCTGCCGGTCGTCACGCTCGGCGAGGCGAACGAGCTCGGCGTCGTCAGGTCACTCACGATCGATGTCGTATCGGGGCTGGTCGGCCAGGTGCGGCTGTCGCCGGCCCGGGGTCGCAAGGAGATCGCGATCGACTGGAGCGCCTTGCACGTGATCGGCCCGGACGCCGTCCTCGTCCGGTCGGGCGCCGCCCTGGACACCGCCCCTCCCCCGGCGCCCGTGGACATCCTGGGCGTCCGGGTCCTGACCGAGGACGGGGACGAGCGCGGCACCGTGCGGGACATCGCCTTCGACCCGGTCACCGGCCGCGTCGAGAAGATGTGCACGGCCCTGGGCGACATCCCGGGCGACCGACTGATCGGGCTCGGGGACTACGCCCTGGTCGTACGGACCGGCTGAGGTCGCCTCAGTACCCAGGAGACGTCAGGGCCGACTCCGGGGCGTCGTAGGACGACGAGGTGTCCGCCGTCGTGGCAGGTTCGGAGGAGGAGGGGTACTCCGGATCCGATGACGAAGAGGTGGGCGGCGACGACACATCGGACGACAACGCATCGGACGACAACGGGGACGAAGGGGACGGAGACTTCGATGCCAGAGACTTCGGTGACGCCGACGACACGCTCACCGCGGGGGACGGCTTCGCCGGGGGGTACGTCTTCTCGTCCCGGCGGCCGTCGGAGTCGCCCTGGTGACGGCCGACCCATTCGTCGAGGTGGGGGTCGTAGATGACGAAGACGTCGATGGTGGCCGTGGCGGGCAGGACGACCACCACGTTCTGCGACCGGTACGAGGCCCAGGTGTCACCCGTCCGCCTGGGCACGGTCTGCTGCGCGACCGCCGGTGTCAACGGGTTCCCGCAGGCACAGCGCACGCGCGGCACCCCCTGGCCGTCGACAAGGACCGCCGTGCCCGTCTGGAGCACCGCCTGGTAGTTGGTGGCCGCGCCGCCCCGGTAGCCGTGGTTGGTGACGCGGGTGTCCATCCGCAGCTGTACGGGGGTGAGCGAGCGCAGGTAGGCGGGGACCGCGGGGGGCTGGACGCCCTCCACGGAGGCGAACGCCTTGTTCTTCGCCGGCTCCGCCCGGAGCGCCTTGACCTGTTTCTCCACATCGCAACTCGCGGTGTTGCGGGTGCCGCCGTAGAGCCCGGGCGTGGAACCCGACACACCGCGCGTCACATTGGCGGACTCCGGCGCGTTCGCCGCCGGGGTCACCGGCGTGGTGGAGCTTTCCTTCGCCGTCGACTCCGTGAACGGGTCGGGACCCGGTTTGTTCGCGGCCTGCAGGAACAACTCACCGCCCGACGCCGTGCCGGACGTGCCGCCCGAGCGGGTGAGGACGACACCGAGCACCACCCCGGCCACCACGACCCCGGTGATCAGCGCCATCCGCGGCGCCGACTTCCACCAGGGGTGGTCCGGGCCGCCGCCGGGACCGGGCCGGCCGCCGGGACCGCGACCTCCGGAACCGCCGCCGCCCGGCGGACCACTCGGCGGACCGGTCGGCGGACCACTCGGCGGACCACTCGGCGGACCGGTCGGCGGACCAGTCGGGGGGCCAGTCGGCGGACCGGTCGGCGGTGGCGCGAGCGGGCGGCCGATCCCGTGGGTCGGAGCATCGTCCGAGGCACCCGGCCGGGGGGAGCCCGACAGCGGTCCCGCAGGAGGTCCGGTGGGCCGGTCGGAGGACGGCGGGTCGACGCTCACTGGCTCTTCTTCCGAGCGTAGGGATCTCGCGGCATTTTCGCGCCTTTTATGCCGTTTCATTCCACAACGAGCCCATTGTGTGCTCCGGTCGGGTGTCCCCCGCAAGCCGACGCGGTCGGCCCTCCCGGCGAGCGGTGGGCCCTGGTGCTGCTTAGCGTGGCAGCGTGAGCCCGCAGACACCGTCCGACCAGGTCATCGCCGCTCCAGGCGAGCGGACGGCCGCCCGTCACGGCTGGGTCCAGGCCCTGCTGGCGGTGGTGGCCGGGGCGATCGTCATGCTCGCGGTCGCCGCCCTCGGGCTGTGGGGGGCCGGTGCGACGGGCCTGCCCGAGCACGCCTACCCACGGGTCGTCGCGGCCTCCGTCGTGACCGCGGTCGGCGGCACCATCGAGCTGGCGGGTGACGCGGGCGTGATCGCCGACACCCGGGCGGGACTGACGGTGATCCCTCTGTCGATCACGCTCGCGGGGGCCCTGGTGATCGCCGCCGGGTTCCTGCGGCCGCTGCGGCACCGGGCCGTCGCGGGTGCCGCCGAGTTGGCCGGCTGGGCCGCCAGGATCGCGGTCCTGTGGCTGCTGGCCCTCCTCGGACTCGCGCTCTACTCCCATCAGAACTTCAAGATCTCCCTCGGCACCGGGACGATCAGCGACATCGGCGACCTCATCGGGGTCTCGCCCGAGGTGGGCTTCAAGACAGCCGTGCCGGTGACGCTGCTCTACGGGGTGCTGTGGCTCGCGGGTGTCCTCGTCCTCGCCCTGCTGGTGTCGCGCGGAGCCCCGCTCCCGGCCCGGCTGCTGCGCTTCCAGGAGTCGGTGCGCCCGGCCGCGTACGCCATGGTCGTCCTGCTCCTCGCCTGCGTCGCGGCGGGAGCGGTCGTCGCGCTGGTGGTGGCCGCGACGCGCGGACACGTCCCCGAGACCTTCGCGGTGATCTTCCTCGGGCTGCCCAACCTCGCCTGGCTCGCCTTCACGATCGGGCTGGGCGCCACTTGGAGGGGGCGGGTGGACGGGCCGTTCGGGCTGCCCATGCCGCACGTCCTCGACCAGGTGCTGCGCACCCCGGACGTCTCCACGGTCAACCTGCGCACCCTGGGCGACTACGACGGCAGGGTGTGGTGGCTGCCGGTCGTCGACGCACTGCTGCTCCTGGGCGCCGCGTTCCTGATGGCCGCCCGCTCACCGGCCCGGATGCGGGCCTGGCAGCACGCCGTCCGCATGGCCCTCGCGCTGGCGCTCACGGTTCTCATGATCTGCCTGGTCGGCAGGATCTCGGCGCACTACGGCCTGTCGCTCATCGGCATCGGTGACGCCGGCGGCGGCCTCGCGGGCGAGCTCTTGCTCAAGCCGAGACTCTGGAGCGCGCTCGGACTCGCCGTCGTGTGGGGCCTGGTGACCGGGTTCCTCGGCGCCCTGCTGGCGAGGGGAGTCCGCCGAAAGGGCGAGGTCGTGCAGGACACGGTCGGCTAGGAAGGACACCGGCGGCCAGGGCGGTTGTCTCCCGCGCCGTCAGCGGTCACCCGGCTCGTCCGTCACCCCCGGGACCAGACGGGTCGGTTCATGGTCGCCGGGTGCCCGTACGACACCTGTGCGTGCCCGGCCCGGAACACTCCCGTTCCGCTCCGGGGGCGCCGCCGGTTCGTCCGCGACCGCGTACGTGCTCAGCCGCGTCCCGTCGGTGTACACCCAGCGCTCGTGCTCGGCGTCGTACAGCCAGAGGGACTCGCCGTCGACGACCACCCCGATCCGCTGCCCGCGCGTGAGGCCGCGGAAGGACGCCCCGTCCAGCCGCCCGGCCGCGAGGTCCTCGGCCGCGCTCCGATAGCGGGTGAGGGCCTGCTCGACGCGGGCGAGGAGCGGGCGCGGGTCGGCCGTTCGGGTGAGCGGGTCGCCCTCCGCGGGCGGCGGCTGCGGTACGGCGACCAGCAGCCGGCCGTCGACCCAGGCCGACCAGCCGTTGGCGCAGACGACCCGGCCCCAGTCACCGAGCCGCTCGACGAGCTGCACCGGGAGCAGCGCGTCGAGCGGCACGGTGGGCCGGGAGGGGTCCGGCGCCTCCCAGGCGGGCAGGCCGTCCGGCGGAACGACGTGCGTCGGGCGGAACTCGTCGGTCGTCGCCGGGTCGGGAGTCGTCATCGCACCTACTTCCGCATGACCTCGGGTTCGTGCCGCCGCAGCAGCCGGGCCACCACGCACCCGAAGACGATCGACAGCACGACCAGCATGCTCATGTTGACCAGCCACACGCTGGGCTCGTGCCGGAACAGCGGATCGGAGGTGACCGACCCCGGGACGATCCGGCCCAGGGCGATGGTCCCCGACATCGCGCCCAGGGCCCAGCGGGCGGGGACGAGCCAGGCCAGTTGTTCCATGCCGGGCACCCCGTGCAGTTTGAGCAGCGCGCCGCTGAAGACCACCTGGACGACGGCGATCAGCACCAGCAGCGGCATGGTGACCTCCTCCTTGGTCACCATGGCGGAGACCAGGAGGCCGAGCAACATCGCGCTGAAGGCCAGCAGGGCCACGGCCAGCGTGATCTCGAGAAGCGGCGACATGAGGACACCCTGGCCGCGGGGCGCGTTGAGGTCGACGCCGAACAGCGCGACGAGGGTCAGGACGACGGCCTGGAGAACGGTGATGGTGCCGAGGACCACGATCTTCGACATCAGGTACGCCGACCGGGACAGGCCGACCGCGCGCTCCCGCTGGTAGATGACCCGTTCCTTCACCACTTCGCGTACGGCGTTGGCCGCGCCCGCCAGGACTCCGCCTATGCACAGGGTGAGCAGCGCGTTCATCGACGTCTCCAGCGTCAGTTTGCTGCCCGCGACGGCTCGGGCCATCACGCCCATGATGCACGGCAGCGCGATCATGACGGCGAGGAAGGTCCGGTCGGCGCTGAGCACGGCCGCGTACCGGCGCACCAGGGTGCCGAGTTGCGCGCCCCAGCTCTGGGCCTTGGGCGGCGGTCCGACGGGGGCGGCCGGGCCCGCCCGGAGCAGATGAGGCTGTGGGCCGGAGCTGTCGATGTACCGGCCCTGGAGCGGCGAGCTCCGGTACTCCCCCGCCCAGTCCCGGTCCTGGTCCCGCTCGAAGGCCTCGAAGGCCTCGGGCCACTGCTCGTAGCCGAAGTAGGCGAGCGCGTCTTCGGGCGGTCCGAAGTAGGCGACCTTGCCGCCGGGAGCGAGCACCAGGAGCCGGTCGCAGACGTCGAGGCTGAGCACGCTGTGGGTGACCACGATGACCGTACGGCCGTCGTCCGCGAGGCCGCGCAGCATGTGCATCACCGAGCGGTCCATGCCGGGGTCGAGACCGGAGGTGGGTTCGTCCAGGAACAGCAGCGAGGGCTTGGTCAGCAGCTCCAGGGCCACACTGACCCGCTTGCGCTGACCGCCGGACAGACTGTGGATGGGCAGGCCGGCGCGCTGCTCCAGGCCCAGCTCCTGGATGACCTCGTCGACCCGCGCCTGGCGCTCCGCCTTCGCGGTGTCCTGCGGGAAGCGCAGCTCGGCGGCGTACGCGAGGGCGCGCCGCACCGTCAACTGGGCGTGCAGGATGTCGTCCTGCGGCACGAGGCCGATGCGCTGGCGCAGCTCGGCGTAGTCGCCGTAGAGGTCGCGGCCGTCGTACAGGACCGCTCCGCGGTCGGCGGGGCGCTGCCCGGTGAGGGCGTTGAGGAGCGTGGACTTCCCGGCGCCGCTGGGGCCCACGACGGCCAGCAGGCACTTCTCGCCGACGGGAAAGGACACCTGGTCGAGGAGGATCTTGCGGCCGCGGTCGACGGCGACGGTCAGTTCCTGGACATCGAGGGAGACCTCGCCGGTGTCGACGTACTCCTGCAACTCGTCTCCGACGAGGCGGAACGCGGAGTGGCCGATGCCGACGATGTCACCGGGGGTGATCGCGGCGCGGGTGACGGGCTGCCCGTTGAGGAACGTGCCGTTGTGGCTGCCGAGGTCGAGGATCTCGTACGTCCTGTCCGGGTGGGCCAGCAGTTCGGCGTGCCGCCGGGAGACGACCAGGTCGTCGATGACCAGGTCGTTGTCGGCGCCGCGGCCGATGCGGACGGTGCGGGTGGGCAGCGGTCGTACGGTGGTCGGCCGTTGGAAGGTGCCGCTGGCCGAGGGCCGGAATTGGCCCGAGGGCCGCTGCGGGGTCTTGCCGGCGAAGACCGCCCGGGGGCCGTCGGAGGGGCTGCCGAAGTGGATGACGCTGCCGGGTCCGACGCCCCATTCGTGGACCCGCCTGCCGTCGGCGTACGTGCCGTTCGTGCTGTTCTCGTCCTGGATCGTCCAGTGGTCCGCCTCGGACCGCAGGACCGCGTGGTGCCACGAGACCCGGACGTCGTCGATGACGATCTCGCTCGACGGGTCCCGCCCGACGTGATAGTCGCGGCTCGGACTCAGCACCGTGGAGCCCGTCTCCGTTTCGAGGACGAGTTCGGGCGCCGTCGGCGCGACCGACCGCTCTCCCATGCCCAGAATTCTAGCTATTCGGTCATATATGCGCCTGGTCGGCCGCTCATGGCCGGTGCTGTGCGAGCTCCGCGAGGCGGGTCAGGGCGGGCAGCGCCTCCGCCTTCTCCCGGCGCCGCTCGGGGGTCAACCGAGCGAGGGCGACACGTCTGTCACTCGGGACGGGACGCTGCTGCGCCAGCCAGTCCCGCGCGAGTCGGGTGACCAGCCGGGTGATGCCCGGCCGCGTCGGGGCCGCCCTGCCGTGGGGCGAGGTGGGCGTGAACGTGATCGTCGAGTCCACCGGCGTCTGCACCGACGCGGCCCGCGTCCGGGCGCACGTCGACGGCGGCGCGAGGGAGGTGATCACCGCCGTCCCGGCGACCGGCGAGGACGTCATGATCGTCCTCGGCGTGAACCAGGGCGCCTACGCCCCGCGGCGGCACACGATCGTCTCCGACGCCTCCGATGTCTCCGACCTGGCGCTGCTGGCCGGCGGGACCCCCAGGACCCACCCGGCGGCCGTCAGGCCGCGGAGCTGCCGAGGGCGGCGGCGGTCCGCTGCATGCGCAGCGCGTCGACGGATTCGGCGAGCAGTTCGTACTCGGTGGTGTCGTCGCTGGTGGCGATGCGGACGAGCTTTCCGGCGGCCAGCTCCTCGGCGACCAGCTCCTGTTGGAGGGCGTCACCGCACCAGGCACGCAGGACGCTCGGCACGTCCGGGACAGTGTCCGCCACCGGCGCGATCGAGTTCGGCGGGAAGGTGGGATCTTCGGGTTGCGGATCGAGCCGCGACGCCATCCAGGAGGCACGGTCCCGCATCCACCACAGGGCCAGCGCCAGGGTGGGCGCGCGATAGGTCCCTAACGGGACGCCGATGCGTCTACCTCCGCATATTCCGTATGCGGTCACATGGCACAGGAATTCGTCGTGCACGATCGCTCCCCCATTGCAACGCTCCCCGCCGGCCCGGCCTCGCTTTCCCTGCGGCTCGCTCACTGCTGCGGCTCGTTCGTGGTGCACGGTGGTGCTGCGCGCGTCGTGCATGGTCGTGCAGCGCGCGGGCGTGGCTGAATCGCCCTGTCACTCGAGTATCGCCACTCCTGACACTCTGTCACCATGCCATTCCAGCCAGTCTCCTGGCATATTCACCGCCGGGTTTGGCCGAAACGCGACTCGCCGCCCTTACCCGGGAGGTAATCGACGCCCTCGGGCGTCGGCGGGCATGGTTGCGGTATCGGATCCCGGCGGAAAGCCACCGCCCGGAATCCACCCACTGACCTGCAACTACCCTACTTTGCACGGAGGTTGATCCACCATGTCCGCAACCGAAGACCGTTACGAGAACGCCGTCGCCCGCTACTTCGAGGCCTGGAACGCCACTGACCGGGATGCGCTCGCCAAGGCGGTCGCCGCCGCCTGGAGCACGGACGGCAGCTACACCGACCCGCTGGCCGAGGTCCGCGGGCACGACGGGATCGCGGCGGTGATCGCGGCGGCGCACGAGCAGTTCCCGGGGTTCTCCTTCCGGCCCGCCGGGCCGGTCGACGGACACCACGACATCGCCCGCTTCGGCTGGGAACTGGTCAACGAGGCCGACGGCGCGGCGCCCGTCGCGGGATTCGACGTCATCACCCTGGACGGCGAGGACCGGATCCGCAGCGTGCACGGATTCCTGGACCGCGTGCCGACCCAGTGACGCTCCAGCGCCTCCGGTCCGTCAGCGCGGAGTTCGATGAGGATTCCCGCCTCCGGTGGTCTCTTGAGCAGGACACCCACCGGAAGCGGAGGACCACATGAGCACCATCGGCAAGGAGGAGGGCGACACCGTCACGGTCCGTCTGGAGGCGCGCCTCAGCCCGTGAGCGCCGCCCGTGCGACGTCACGGTAGCGCCGCGGCGCTACACCCGTCGTCCGCTTGAAGGCGTTGCTGAACGCGCTCTCGGACGTGTAGCCGACCCGCTGGGCCAGGGCCGACACCGACGTCTCGCCGTCCCGCAGGGCCCGGCGGGCCAGACTCATCCGCCAGTCCAGCAGATACGTCAGGGGCGGCACCCCGGCCACGGCCCGGAAGCGCTCGGCGAAGGTGGTCCGGGACATGGCCGCCGCCCTGGCGAGCTCCTCCAGCTGCCAGGGGCGGCCCGGGTCGGCGTGCATGAGCCTCAGCGCCGGGGCGATGCGCTCGTCGGCGAGGGCGCGCAGACGTCCGGCCGGGAGGGCGTCGGCGTCCGCGAGATAGGCGCGCAGGACCTGGACGAACATGAGCTGGGCGAGCTGGTCGGCCGCGAAGTCGGCCCCGGCCCGCTCGGCGGTCAGTTCGCGCAACAACTGGTCGAGCAGCCAGCGCATGACCGGCGCCTCCTCGGCGCCGGACCGGACACACAGCAGCGGCGGCAGGGCGTGCAGCAGCAACTCCTCGCCCGCCCGGCCCAGTTCGATGTGCCCGCCGACGAAGACGGCGTCCTCTCCGCCACCGTAACGAATCATGGACCCGGAGGTGTCCGCGAAGAGTGTCGCGGCGTCCGCCGGCTCCACGGACGGATCGCTCGCGACCACGAACGCCCGGCTGCCGTCGAACACGGCCACGTCGCCCGGCCCCAGCCGGGCGAACTCCGGCAGTCCGTCCAGGGACACCGACATGCCGCCCTGCACCACCGCGGTGATCTTGAGCATCCCGGGCGGCGGGAAGCGCAGCGCCCAGTCACCGCCGGCCGTGAAACCGCCGGAGATGACGCACCGGGCGTCCATGAGGCCGAGGGTGTCGGAGAGAGGATCCGCAGGCATATCCGTACTATCGCGCAAGTAATGCGGACTATCAAGCATTCATCGTACGGATGCCCGGTTCTACGGTGGTCGGGAAGGCACACACGAGGAGAGCCGAACCATGACCACCGAGCAACAGCAGCAGCCCCTCCGCTCCGGATTCGACGCCGCGTCCAGCGCCGAGGACGTCATCAAGGGCATCGACCTGACCGGCAAGGTCGCCGTCGTCACCGGCGGCTACTCCGGCATCGGCCTGGAGACCGTGCGCGTCCTGCGGGCCGCGGGCGCCGAGGTCGTCGTACCGGCGCGGGACACCGAAAGGGCGCGGGCCGCGCTCAAGGGGATCGACGGCGTCGAGACCGCGACCATGGATCTGCTGGATCCGGCCTCGATCGACGCGTTCGCCGAGCGTTTCCTCGACTCCGGGCGGCCGCTGCACATTCTCGTCAACAGCGCGGGCGTCATGGCGACGCCGCTGACGCGCGACGCCCGGGGGTACGAGGTGCAGTTCGCCACGAACCACCTCGGCCACTTCCAGCTGGTCGCCCGCCTGTGGCCGGCACTGCGCCGGGCGCACGGGGCCCGGGTCGTCTCGGTGTCCTCGTGGGGCCACCGGTTCTCACCCGTCCTGTTCGACGACCCGCACTTCGAGCACCACGAGTACGACCGCTGGGTCGCCTACGGACAGTCGAAGACGGCGAACATCCTCTTCGCGCTCGGTCTCGACGAGCGGGGCAAGGCGGACGGGATCCGGGCCTTCGCCCTGCACCCGGGAAGCATCGTCGACACCGGTCTGAAGAAGTACCTGGCCGAGGAGGACCTCAGGGCCGTCGGCGTCCTCGACGCGGACGGCCGGCCGATCCTCGACCCGGAGCGGCAGCTGAAGAACGTCGAGCAGGGGGCGGCCACCAGCGTGTGGTGCGCGACCAGCCCCCTGCTCGAGGGCAGGGGCGGCGTCTACTGCGAGAACAGCGACATCGCCCCTCCGATGTCCGCGGAGGAGGGCCGTGAGTGGTCCCTCGGGAACAGGTCGGCGAAGGCCGGCGTGGTGCCCTACGCCGTGGACCCGACGGCGGTCGACCGCCTCTGGGAGCTCAGCGAGCGGCTCACCGCCTGACGACCGGGCCGCACGGCCCGGTCGGCTTCTCCTACGGCCTGATCAGCGAGCCTCAGGCCTTGATGATCGCGTCGATCCGCGCCAGCTCCTCCGCGGTGAAGTCCAGGGCGCGGGTGGCCGCGACGCTGTCCTCCAGCTGCTGGGGGCTGCTCGCGCCGATGAGCGCGGAGGTCACCCGGCCGCCGCGCAGCACCCAGGCGAGCGCCAGCTGCGCCAGGGACTGGCCGCGGGACTTGGCGATCTCGTCGAGGGCGCGCAGCTGCCGTACCAGGTCCTCGGTGACCGTGTCGGCGCTCAGGAAGGGGCTGTCGCTCGCGGCGCGCGAGCCCTCCGGGATGCCGTCGAGGTAGCGGCTGGTGAGCAGGCCCTGCTCCAGCGGGGAGTAGGCGATGGAGCCGACCCGCAGCTCGTCCAGCGTGTCCAGGAGGCCCTCGTCCTCGGGGCGGCGGTCGAGCATCGAGTAGCGCGGCTGGTGGATCAGCAGCGGGGTGCCGAGCTCGGCCAGGATGCGGGCGGCTTCCCGGGTCTGCTCCGCGGAGTAGTTGGAGATGCCGACGTAGAGCGCCTTGCCCTGCTGGACCGCCGAGTGCAGGGCGCCCATCGTCTCCTCCAGGGGAGTCTCCGGGTCGGGGCGGTGCGAGTAGAAGATGTCCACGTAGTCCAGGCCCATCCGGGCCAGGCTCTGGTCGAGCGAGGACAGCAGGTACTTGCGGGAGCCCCACTCGCCGTAGGGGCCGGGCCACATCAGGTATCCGGCCTTGGTGGAGATGACCAGTTCGTCGCGGTGGTGCGCGAAGTCCGCCTTCAGGGCGTCGCCGAGGGCCGACTCGGCGGCGCCGGGCGGCGGACCGTAGTTGTTGGCCAGGTCGAAGTGGGTGACACCGAGGTCGAAGGCGCGGCGCAGGATCGCGCGCTGGGTCGCCACCGGCCGGTCGGGGCCGAAGTTGTGCCACAGGCCGAGCGACAGCGCGGGCAGCTTCAGTCCGCTGCGTCCGGTGCGCCGGTAGGGCATGTCCGCGTAACGGTCGGGGTGTGCGGTGTACAACGCGTACTCCTGGTAGGCCGGGAAAACAGGTCTCCACTCTCGCGCGGGCACGGTGCAGAGGTCCAACGGGAGAATCGGATGGGACTGAGCGACGGCGCTTCTCAATCGGCGACTACTGTTGTGCCCCATGGAACTGCGCCACCTTCAGCACTTCGTCGCGGTCGCCGAGGACCAGCACTTCACCCGGGCGGCGGAACGGCTGATGGTGTCGCAGTCGGGACTGTCGTCCTCCATCCGCGCCCTGGAGCGGGAGCTTCAGGCCCCGCTGTTCGTGCGCACCACCCGACGGGTCACGCTCACGGAGGCCGGTCGCGCCCTGCTCGGCGAGGCGGAGCGGATCCTCGCCCAGGTGCGCTCGGCGCAGGACGCCGTGGCCGCCGTACAGGGCGTCCTGCGCGGCACGCTCTCCCTGGGCACCGAGCAGTGCATCGCGGGCGTGGACGTGGCCAAGCTTCTCGCGGCGTTCCGGCGGCGCCATCCCGACGTCGAGATCCGGCTGCGGCAGGCGGGTTCCGAGGCGCTGGCCGAGGAGGTCGCCGCGGGCCGTCTCGACCTGGCCTTCGCCGTCAGGACGCGGGCGGACGGGGACCAGCTGCGGTCGGTCCCGCTGACCAGCGAGCCGATGACCGTGCTCTGCCATCCCACGCACCACCTCGCGACCGCCGCCGTGCTCACGCCCCAGGAGCTGGGCGGCGAGGCCTTCGTCGACTTCCACCCCGACTGGGGTCCGCGCCGCACCACGGACGCGGCCTTCGCGGCGGCGGACGTACGGCGGACGGTGGCGCTGGAGGTCAGCGACGTGCACAGCCTGCTGGAGCTGGTCCACGAGGGCCTCGGCATCGCCGTCGTTCCCCGCCACTTCGGCCACAAGCGCGAGGCCGGCGATCTCACCGCCCTCCCTTTCAAGGGCGCCTGTGAAGCCTCGTACGAGACGGTCGCCATGCTGCCGCCGCCGGACGCCACCAGTCCGGCGGCGCGGGCGCTGATGGTGCTTCTCGACACCCCGCAAGAGGGGGGTCTGACACCACCCCCGGAGGGGCTCCAGCACTCCTGACCGGGCCCGCTGCCCGGCCGCAGACTCGTGGACGTCCACGAAGGCGACTGCGAGGCTGGAGTACGGAGATGGCGGATCACACACGACGGACGGTCCTGCGCGGCACGGCGGTCGCGGCTGCGGGCGGGCTCGTCGGCGCGATGGGGGGCCGGGTGGCAGCGGCGGCTGTGCCTGGCACGGCGACACAGGGCGGGCATCGGTTCCCCTTCCTGGAGGGGGCGTTCAAGCCCGTCACCGAGGAGCTGACGGCGTTCGACCTGCCGGTCACCGGACGCGTCCCGCGCGAGCTGAACGGCCGCTTCCTGCGCAACGGCCCCAACGTCCTGGGCCTGGAGGATCCGCGCGCCCACCACTGGATGCTCGGTGAGGGCATGGTGCACGGCGTGCGGCTGCGGGACGGTCGCGCGGAGTGGTACCGCAACCGCTGGGTCCGCTCGGCCTCCGTGGCGAAGAAGCTCGGCGAGCCGTACCCCGGGCCCGTCCCGCCGGACGACTTCCCGTGCAACACCCATGTGATCGGGTACAGGGGACGGATCCTGGCCCTCCAGGAGAGCGGGCCGCTGCCGTACGAACTCGACGACGAGCTCGACACGGTGGGCACGTACGACTTCCGCGGCACCCTCGAAGGGGCCTTCACCGCCCACACCAAGTTCGACGCGGCGGCCGGAGAACTGCACGCGATCGCCTACTACCCCACCTGGGACCACGTCCGGCACCAGGTGATCGACCACACGGGCCGGGTCGCGAGGATCACGCGGATCCCGGTGGCGGACGCGCCGATGATGCACGACTTCGCGCTCACCGAGAAGTACGTCGTGATCTTCGATCTGCCCATCACCTTCGACCCCGCGGGAGCCGAGCGGGGCGACCTCGTGCCGTACGTCTGGAGCGAGAAGCACCCGACGCGGGTCGGTCTGCTGCCCCGCGCGGGGGGCGAGGTCCGCTGGTTCGAGGTGGATCCGGTCTACTACTCGCACACCCTGAACGCGTATGACGAGGGCTCGTCCGTGGTCGTCGACATGACGACCTACCCGGCGCCCTTCTACGTCGCGGGCCGCGGCTCCGACGGACCGTACGGCGCCGGCACCGCCTCGCTCGAACGCTGGACGATCGACGTGGCGCACGGCCGCGTGCGCACCAGGACGCTCGACGACCGTCCCCAGGAGTTCCCGCGTGTCCACGAGGCGTTGGTGTCCAGGCGGCACCGTTACGCCTACACGGCCGCCGCCGCGGACATGACCCTGGCGTATCTGACGCCCGACGGGAACCCGCCCGGCCGGGCCTTCGCCAACGCGCTGATCAAGCACGACCTGCTGCGCGGGACCACGCAGGTCCACCGGCTGCCGCGGGACGCCGCCGCGGGGGAAGCCGTCTTCGTCCCCTCCGAGGGCGCACGGGCCGAGGACGACGGCTACGCGATCGCCTATGTGCACAATCCCGATCGCGGGGCCGCCGACCTGGTGATCCTGGCCGCCCAGGACTTCACGGGCGAGCCGGTCGCCCGGATCCATCTCCCGGGGCGGGTGCCGCTCGGCTTCCACGGGAGTTGGATTCCGGACGCGTGAGCGACCGCGATGCGCGATGGTGGACGCATGCATGCAAAGGACATCCTCATCGACGCGTACAGCCGCATCCAGGAAGAGGTCCATGCCGCCGTCGGGGGCCTGCCGCCGGACGTTCTCAACGCCCGCCCCTCCGACGACGCCAACTCCGTCTCATGGCTGGTCTGGCACCTCACCCGCGTCCAGGACGACCATGTCGCGGACGCCGCCGGGCTCGAGCAGGTCTGGCTCGCGCAGGACTGGGAGAAGCGCTTCGGGCTCGATCTGCCGCGCCGGGACACGGGGTACGGGCACAGCTCCGCCAAGGTCGCCAAGGTGCGGGTCGACTCCGGTGACCTGCTGACCGGGTACTACGACGCCGTGCACGAACAGACGCTGGAGTTCCTGCGCGGGCTGACCGCCAAGGACTTCGAGCGGATCGTGGACGAGCGCTGGGAACCCGCGGTCACGCTGGGCGTACGGCTGGTCAGCGTCCTGTCCGACGATCTGCAGCACGTCGGACAGGCCGCCTATGTACGGGGGCTGGTTCAGAGGGCGTAGCCGGGCAGCACGACGTCCTCGATGAGGGCCTTGCGCTCGTCGAACGGGATGAACGCGCTCTTCACGGCGTTCACCGTGACCGTGCGCAGGTCCTCCACCGTCCAGCCCGCCTCCTCCACCAGCAGTGCCATCTCGCGCGTCATCGTCGTGCCCGACACCAGACGGTTGTCGGTGTTGAGGGTGACGCGGAAGCCGAGGTCGCGCAGGGCGGTGATGGGGTGCTCGGCGATGGAGATCGCGGCGCCCGTCTGGAGGTTCGACGTCGGGCACATCTCCAGGGCGATACGGCGGTCGCGCACCCAGCCCGCGAGGCGGCCGAGCTTGCCGTCGACGATGTCCTCGGTGATGCGGACGCCATGGCCGATGCGCTGGGCGCCGCAGACCTGGAGGGCCTGGTGGATGCTGGGCAGGCCGTGGGCCTCACCGGCGTGGATGGTGAACGGGACGCTCTCGCCGCGCAGGTGCTCGAAGGCGGCGAGGTGGTCGGCGGGCGGGAAGCCGTCCTCGGCACCCGCGATGTCGAAGCCGA
Source organism: Streptomyces sp. GbtcB7 (assembly GCF_019091445.1). Lineage (NCBI taxonomy): Bacteria > Bacillati > Actinomycetota > Actinomycetes > Kitasatosporales > Streptomycetaceae > Streptomyces > Streptomyces sp. GbtcB7. Next base: position 238,066 of record NZ_JAGXJM010000005.1, on the reverse strand, counting down.
GGACGCCGGCGTCCCGGAACGCCACCGCGAGGTCGGCGATCTCCCGGGTGCGGTCGAACATGCGCATCCCGCACAGCAGGGTGCCGACCCGGACCGGGGTGCCCGCTGCCGCCGCCTTGGCCATACCGGCCGCCAGGCCCTCCTGCACGGTCTCGACGACCTCGGGCAGGGTCAGCCCGCCGTTCACCATCAGCTCGGGCGCGTACCGGACCTCGCCGTAGACGACGCCGTCCTCGGCCAGGTCGAGCACGTACTCCTCGGCCGTGCGCAGCAGGCCCTCGCGGGTCTGCATCACGGCGAGGGTGTGCTCGAAGGTGGCTATGTAGCGCACCAGGTCACCGGAGTTGGCGGCCTCGTAGTACCAGGCGGCCAGCGCGTCCGGGTCGGTGGTGGGCAGCGTGTGGCCGACCGTCTCGGCGAGCTTCACCAGCGTGGCGGGGCGCAGGCCGCCGTCGAGGTGGTCGTGAAGCACGGCCTTGGGGAGGCGGCGGATGGTGTCGATGTCGATGCGGGGCGCGGTCATGCGTGTCGTTCCTCGGCAGGTTCTGAACAGATGGGTGGATGTCAGGCGGTGGCGGGCTGGAGCAGGTCCCAGCGGTTTCCGTACAGGTCCTGGAAGACGACGACCGAGCCGTACGGTTCGTGGCGCGGCTCTTCCAGGAAGGTGACGCCCGCCTCGCGCATGCGGGCGTGGTCGCGGGCGAAGTCCTCGGTGTGCAGGAAGAAGCCCACGCGCCCGCCGGTCTGGTCGCCGACCCGGCCGCGCTGCGCCTCGTCCTTGGCCCGGGCCAGCAGCAGTCCGCTGCCGCCGCCCTCCGTGCCCGGCTCGACGACGACCCAGCGGGAGCCGTCGGGCCGCGGCTGGTCCTCGACGAGCCGGAACCCGAGGGCTTCGGTGTAGAAGCGGATCGCCTCGTCGTAGTCGTCGACGACGAGGGTGACCAGCGCGATGCGTCGCATCGGGACCCCTTAGGTAGTTATACGTAACACGCTAGGGTACGGCATCCCACCGCATGCTCCCGCCCGCCCCGCCCATGCCGAGTCGCCAGGTGCGGCGGGGTGCGGGACCCTGGGCACACCCCGGCCCCCGTCGCCCGCCGGCGTCCGGCAAGGCCGTGGCCCAGGCACGGCGTTCATCTTTCGCGGCCGCCGCGGGAACGATCTCGGCCCGCCAATCGTCTACAGTTCTGTAGACCGTCTACAGGATTGTAGTCACCGCGGACGCGGTCTTCCGACGCGCCCGCACGCCTTTCATGGAAGGGGCCCCCGTCGATGTCCGCAGCCCTGCGCACCGCCCCGCCGTACGCGGTCGATGTCCCCCGGGCCCTGTCATGAGGCGTGCGGACGCGTCGGACCTCGCGGGATCGACCGCGGTCGGCAGCCTGGTCGCCTTCGTACTGCTGACGCTGGTCGTGACCGGCCAGGACGGCGCCCCTCTCTTCGGCGACCAGGACCTCAACACCTGGTCCGCGGACCACCGCCCGCCCGTGGCGCTGGCCGTGGCCCGCGGGCTGACCTACACGGGCACGGGCGTCCTGCCGTACCTGCTGGTCGCGCTGGCGGGTGTCGTCCTCGGTCGCACCGCACGACAGCGGATCCTCTTCGCCCTCGGCTGCGTCGGCTGTCTCGCCGCCGCCCAGGCCGTTCGGTACGGCGTGATGACCCTGGTCGCCCGCCCCCGCCCCGCGACGGTGGAGTGGGCCACGCACGCCTCCGGCTGGTCCTTCCCCTCGGGCCACACCACCACGTCCGCCATCACCGGCGGTCTGCTCGTCCTCGCGGTGCTCGCGCGGGCGCCCCGTGGCGGGCGCGCCCTCGCGGCGCTCCTCGCATGCTGGGCCGTCCTGGTCGGACTCACCAGGGTCTACCTGGGCGTCCACTGGTTCTCCGACGTGCTCGGCGGCTGGCTGTTCGCCCTGTGCTGGCTGAGCCTCAGCGTCTACGCCCTTGCCCGCATCGCCCCGCACACGTTCTCCGCCATATCGGCGCTCCGTCTCCGCCCCGGTCCCACCACGACGGAAGAGCGCCCCGATGACTCCCACCCGCACCGCGAAGTCCCCCCTCACTCGGCTCCGTGACCACCTCGGCTGGGCCGTCGGCGCGTCGTACCTCGCCGCCGCGGCCCTGCCGGCGCCGGGGCGGTGGTTGCGTCATCCGCACCTGATCGGGGCGGCCGGGATACCGCACATCGCCTTCGAGGCCCCGCGTTTCCTGCTGTCCCTGCTCCTGTTCACCGCCGGCCTGCAGGTGCCGGTCCACGCACTGCGGGAGTTGGTCAGGCGCCCCACCGCACTGCTGACCGGGCTCGTGCTCCATCTGGTCGCACCCCTGCTGATCATTCCGGGCGTCGCCTTCGCCCTGAGCCGGTCGCCCGACAGCGACGGGGGCAGCGGAATGATCGCGGCGATGATCCTGATCGTCGCGATGCCGGTGGCGGCCGGGGCCACCGTGTGGACGAGCAAGGGGGACGGCGACCAGTCGACGACCGTGGGCCTGGTGCTGGCGTCCACGATCGTCAGCCCGCTCACGATCCCGGTCACCATGACGGCCCTGTGCCCCCTGCTGAGCGGCGACTACGCGAACACGCTGGCGGGGGCCGCCCGGACCACCGGACACGCCTTCGCGCTCACGGGAGTCCTGCTCCCCTGCGGTGCCGGAATCCTGTGCCGGCTCGCCCTGTCGGACCGTGCGCTGACCCGCCTCCTCGCCGGCGCGGTCCCCACGGCGATGATCGGCTCACTGCTCCTGACGTACGTCAACGCCAGCGGTGTCCTCGGCCCCTTCCTCACGCATCCCGAACCGGTGCTGCTGGTGGCGGCGCTGGTCGTCGCCGCCACCGTCTGCGGCCTGTCGTTCGCCCTGGGCGGGATCACGGCCCGCGCACTGCGCCTGGACGCTCCGGCGGGCGCCTCCGTGACACTGGCCTGCGGGATGAACAACAGCAGCGCGAGCGCGGTCCTCATCACGACGACCCTGCCCGACCGGCCGCACGTCCTGCTGCCGGTGCTGGCGTACAGCCTGCTGCAGAAGGTGGCCGCGGGGCGCGTCGTGCGGGCCGGGGGCAGACCGGGCGCCCGCGCATGACATCGTGGAGATCAACTCGGGGCCGGCCCCGCCGGCTCCTGTCCAGCGCTGCCCCACAGGAGTTGAGTGCGATGTCCGAGCTGCCGAAGCCGACCGGAGCCCCCGCCCATCAGAACGTGACCTTCCCCAGCGCCGGGACCACGGCCCACGGCTATCTGGCGCTGCCGCCGTCCGGGCAGGGACCCGGGGTGATCGTCATCCAGGAGTGGTGGGGTCTGACCGACCACATCGCGCAGGTGGCGGACCGGCTGGCCGCGGAGGGCTTCGTGGCCCTCGCGCCCGACCTGTACGGCGGCAATGTCGCCCATGACAGCGGCGAGGCCTTCCGGATGATGAAGGAGCTGCCGGTGTCGCGCGGCGTCGAGCTGCTCTCCGGTGCGGTCGATCACCTGCTCGGGCTGCCCGAGGTCACCTCGGACACGGTGGGCGCGGTCGGCTTCTGCATGGGCGGCGGCTTCGTCCTCTACCTGGCCGCGGCCGACCCCCGGGTCAGCGCGGCGGTGCCGTTCTACGGCGTGATCCAGGGTGAACTGCCCGACTTCTCCCGCCTGAAGGCGCAGATCCTGGGTCACTACGGCGAACTCGACACGAGCATCCCGAAGGAGAACCTGGAGCAGCTGAGGGAGGCGGTCCAGCAACAGGCCGGCATCGCCGCGGACTTCCGTCTCTACCCGGCCAACCACGCCTTCTTCAACGACGGCCGACCGGAGACGTACGACCCCGAGTCGGCCGCGCGGGCCTGGGAGCGCACGGTGCCCTTCCTGCACGAGCAACTGGGCTGAGCAGGCCACCCGGGGCGGCCCGACGAGGACCGCCCCGGATGACGGCGCCCCTCGGTCACTCGCCCGGCCGATGGAGTGCGTCGAGGCGGGCCATCTCGTCGTCGGTGAGCCGCAGCGCGCCGGCGGCGACGTTCTCGACGAGGTGGTCCGGGCTGCCGGTGCCGGGGATGGCGAGCACGTGCGGGCCCTGTCGCAGGGTCCACGCGAGGCGTACCTGCGCGGGCGTCGCGCCGTGCGCACGCGCGACGGCGAGCACCTCGTCACCGTCGCTGCCGCTCGGACCCTGCGCGCCGCCCTTGCCCGCGATCGCGAAGAACGGCACGAACGCGACGCCCTGTTCCCCGCACGTGCGCAGGAGTTCGTCGGTCTCGGCGTTCGGGGAGTCGAGCCCGTACTGGTTCTGCACGCTCACCACCGGCGCGATGGCCTGCGCCTCCGCGAGGTGCCGGAGTCCGATGCTCGAAATGCCGAGGTGCCGGATCAGCCCCGCCTCGCGCAGCTCGGCCAGTGCGCCGAAGTGCTCGGCGATCGAGTCCTGGCCCGTCCGCCGCAGATACACGAGGTCGAGGTGGTCGCGGCCCAACTGCCGCAGGTTCTCCTCGACATGGGCACGGAGCTGGTCCGGCCGGGCCGGGGTGCCCCACTCCCCCGAGTAGTCGCGGAACGGGCCGACCTTGGTGGCGATGACCAGGTCGTCCGTGTACGGGGCCAGCGCGCTGTTGATCAGCTCGTTCGCTGAGCGCACCGACGAGAAGTAGAACGCGGCGGTGTCGATGTGGTCGACACCCAGCTCGATCGCGCGGCGCAGCACGGCGATCGACCGGTCGCGGTCGCTCGGCGTGCCGAGGTGGAAGGCCGCGCAGCCCGTCAGCCGCATCGCGCCGAAGCCGATGCGGCTGACGGGGAGATCTCCGAGTGTCCAGCTGCCCGAAGCTTCCGCGGTGATCGTTTCCGAGGTCATCGCGGCAGTTTCGCATACCTTTTCCGGGCCCGGGCGGCTGCCGTCGACGGCCGATCAGCAGTAGAGGTTGCCGCCGGCCGAGGTCCCGAGGATCTGCACGAAGCGCTGGTAGGCGTCCACCCTGCTCTGCACCTGTGCCGGGTTCTTGCCGTCGCATTCCAGGGAGCCGTTGATGCTGCGGATGGTCTGGCCGAATCCCGCGCCGTTGACCATGGCGTTGTGGCCCGTCATGCTGCCGGGACCCGTCTGGGTGTTCCAGTACCAGAGGCCGGTCTTCCAGGCCACGGCGGCGTCGTTCTGCACCAGGTAGGGGTTGTTGAGGAGGTCGATGCCGAGCGCGTCGCCCGCGGCCTTGTAGTTGAAGTTCCAGCTGAGCTGGATCGGGCCGCGGCCGTAGTAGGCCGACTGTCCGGCCGGGCAGCCGTAGGGCTGGCTCCAGTCGCAGTAGTGCGGGTAGTTGGCGGTGTTCTGCTCCACCACGTAGACCAGACCGCCGGTCTCGTGGCTGACGTTGGCGAGGAAGGCCGCGGCCTCCTGCTTCTTCACGGTGTCGCTGCCGGTGTTGGCGAAGGCCGGATAGGCGCTCATCGCCGCCCGCAGACCGCTGTAGGTGTAGAAGGAACTCCGGTTCGGGAACATCTGGTTGAACTGCGCCTCGCTCACCACGAAGCCGTCGGAGGGAGGCGTGGAACCTCCGTCGCAGGCGTAGGGGTCCCAGTACCAGGTGCTGATGGTGGGGTCGTAGCCCGGGTTGTCGTGCTCGGCGATGTAGGTCTTCCCGTCGGTGTAGCGGACGACGTCACCGGTGACGTACGACCTCCCGGCCACCCAGCTCGGATAGCTCGAACAGGCGGCGGCGGAGGCGCCGGCGGCCGGCAGCAGCACCGGGGTGGCGGACGCGAGGGCGAGGGCGATCAGGACTGCGGAGATGCGGCGCCTCGACACAGGTCAACTCCTTTGCGGGACACGGCCGCTCCCGGACAAGGGCAGCGCGGAGCGGAGCCTTGTGCGCACGTGCCGGCGGGGCCGGCCACGGCGTCGGGGGCGGCCGTGGTGGGGGGTGTGGAGCCACACTCAACCGCTTTGGTATGTACCAGTCAAGGGTGTAGACCAGTCAGATCTGACAACGTTGGCAGAGAGGGTCGCACAACGGTGCCCCGGCAGATCCTCGACGATCTACCGGGGCACCATCGGGGCCGACTCAGCCCAGCGGCTTCTCCAGCACCGCCTTGCGGTGGCTGAACGTCTCGATGGAGTAGCGGCCGTGGTAGCGGCCCATGCCGCTCTCGCCGACCCCGCCGAACGGCAGGTCGGAGACGGTCAGATGGGCGAGCGGCAGACCGAGGCCGAGGCCTCCGGAGGACGTCTCCTCGGCGATCCGCCCCCGGGTGGTGTCCGACTCGGTGAAGACGTAGAGCGCCAGGGGCTTGTCGCGGTCGTTGATGAAGTCGATGGCCTCGTCCAGCCCCGTCACCGTGACGATCGGCAGGATCGGTCCGAAGATCTCCTCCTGCATCACGGGGGCCTTGGGGTCGACGTCGGCGAGGACGGTGGGCGCGAGGTACTTGGTGGCCCGGTCTCCGGTAGCGCCGATGACGGTGCGCCCGGAGTCGAGCAGCGAGCTGAGCCGGTCGAAGTGCCGCTCGTTGACGATCCGTCCGTACTCGCCCGACCGCTGCGGATCGACACCGAACAGGGCCTCGACGGCGCGGGCGAGTTCGGGCTCCAGCGCGCGGGCGGTCTCCGGGTCGGTGAGGACGTAGTCCGGCGCGACGCAGGTCTGCCCGGCGTTGAGGAACTTGCCGCGGGCGAGCCGGTCGGCGACGACGGACAGGTCGGCGTCACGGTCGACAAACGCCGGGGACTTGCCGCCCAGTTCGAGGGCGACGGGGGTGAGGTGCTCGGCGGCGGCCCGCATCACGATCCGGCCGACCGCGCCGTTGCCGGTGTAGAAGATGTGGTCGAAGCGCTCCGCCAGCAGCGCGGTGGTCTCCGGAACGGCGCCCTCGACGACGGCGACCGCGTCGGTGCCGAGGTAGCGCGGCAGCAGGCGGGCGAGGGCGGCGGAGGTGGCGGGGGCGAGCTCGCTGGGCTTGACGACCACCGCGTTGCCCGCGGCCAGCGCGCCGAGCATCGGCGTCAGCAGGAGCTGCACCGGATAGTTCCAGGGGGCGATGACCAGCACGACACCCAGCGGGTCGTACCGCGTCCAGGCCGTCGCGTCGGCGCCGAGGTGGGCGGGGACCGGGGCGGACTCGGGGCGCAGCCACTCGTCGAGGTGGTCGAGGGTGTGGTCGATCTCGCGCACGGTGAAGTCGATCTCGGTGCGGAAGGCCTCGGTGGAGCTCTTGCCGAGGTCCGCGTGGAGGGCCTCCGCGAGCTCGGCGCCGTGCGTGGTGAGCAGTTCGCGCAGTCGGCGCAGCTGGGTGGTGCGCCACGCGAGGGGCTTGGTGCGGCCGGAGCGGAAGGTGGCGCGCAGCCGGGCCACGATGTCGGCGGGCTGCTCGGGGGTGCGGTCGTTCACGGTGCCTCGCTGATCGGTGCGGACCTGGCGGCCCACGGGCGGTCGTCTTGAGCCGGAGGGCTCGATGCTTGAGCCGGAGGGCTCGGTGTAAACGCCAACCTTTCATGTGGCCAAATAAATTCCGGGTACACGAAGAACACGTTCCGCGATCACGACGTCACGGACGGAGGTCGGAGTGCGGGCTCGGCGGGAGTGCCGCGCGGGCCCGTTCGAGGTAGGCGCGCTCCGGTGCACTGCCGGTCAGCGCGATGGCCGCCTCGTACGCCCGTACGGCCTCGGTGTGCCGCCCGAGGCGGCGCAGCAGGTCCGCGCGTACGGCGTGGAAGGCGTGGTAGCCGTCCAGGTCGAGCGCGTCCACGAGGGCGAGTGCCTGCTCCGGGCCTTCGACCTCGGCGACGGCGACGGCCCGGTTGAGGGCGACCACCGGACTCGGGGCGAGCGCGGCCAGCTGGTCGTAGAGCCGGAGGATCTGGCCCCAGTCCGTGGCGGCCGCGGTCGGGGCGTCGCTGTGTACGGCGTTGATCGCGGCCTGGATCTGGTACGGGCCCGGCCGGTCGCGGCGCAGACAGCGGCGTACGAGGGTCTGTCCTTCGGTGATGAGATCGCGGTCCCATCGCGAGCGGTCCTGTTCGGAGAGGAGGATCAGGTCGCCGTCCGGTGTGGCGCGGGCGGGCCGGCGCGACTCGATGAGGAGCATCAGCGCGAGCAGGCCGAGGGCCTCGGGCTCGTCCGGCATCAGCTCGACGAGGAGTCGGCCGAGCCGGACGGCTTCGGCGCAGAGGTCCTCCCTGCCGCCGTAGCCCTCGTTGAAGATGAGGTAGACGACCGCGAGCACCCCTCCCACACGGTCCGGGAGGTCCGCGTCGCGCGGGATGCGGTACGGGATGCGGGCGTCGCGGATCTTGGCCTTGGCCCTGACCAGGCGCTGGGCCATGGTGGGTTCGGGCACGAGGAAGGCGCGGGCGATCTGCGGCGTGGTCAGACCGCCGAGGAGGCGCAGGGTGAGGGCGACCTGGGCCTGGGTGGCGAGCGCGGGATGGCAGCAGGTGAAGATCAGGCGGAGCCGGTCGTCGCGCACGGGACCCTCCTCGGCCGGTTCGTCCCGGGCGTACAGCCGCTCGGCCTCGGCGTGCCGGGCCTCGCGCGTGGACTCGCGGCGCAGCCGGTCGACGGCGCGGTTGCGCGCGGTGGTGATGATCCACCCGGCCGGGCTGGGCGGTATGCCCGACTCCGGCCACTTCGCCAGGGCGGTGGTGAAGGCGTCCTGGACCGCTTCCTCGGCGAGGTCGATGTCGCCGAGGAAGCGGACGAGGACGGCGACCGCGCGGCCGTATTCGGCGCGGAACACGGCCTCGATGTCGGCGTTCGGGGTCATCCGTCCTCGGCTTCGCCCATGAAGGGCCGCACCTCGATCGGGAGGGTGGTCGCCAGCGTCGCCTTGCGGCCCCATTCGAGCGCCGCGTCGAGGTCGGGTGCCTTGATCAGGCAGATCCCGCCCAGGTACTCCTTGCTCTCGGTGTACGGGCCGTCGGTGACGAGCACGTCGCCGTCCTTGGCGCGCACCACGGTGGCCGTCTCCGGTCCGTGCAGTCCCCCGGCGAACACCCACGCACCGGCCTCGCGCAGCTCCGCGTGGAAGACGTCGAGATTGTGCATGATCTCTTTCAGGATCTCGGGCGCCGGCGGCTCACCGGACGGCTGCATCACGCTCAGCAGGTAGTACTTCATGTGTGCTCCTCGGCCGTGTCGTTCTCGGCTCGTTCTCGGGTGGTCTTTCACTGACTACACGAACCGGAGGCGGCCGGATCGACACACGACACGACGACAGCGGGAGATTTTTTCGATGACCACCCCACCGCATCCGCTCGTCACGGCGGCCGGACGGCTGGCGGCCGAGGTGCTGGCCCCACGGGCGGAACGCGTGGACCAGGAGGGCGTGCCGGCGAGCAGCATCGAGGCGGTCAAGCGGTCTGGGCTGCTCGGGGTGAGCGCGCCGGTGGCCTACGGCGGGTCGGCCGCGCCCGCCGCGGTGGTCCGCGAGACCGCCGAGATCCTGGCCGGGGCGTGCTGCTCGACCTGGTTCGTGCAGACCCAGCACCACACTCCGGTGCTGACCCTGGCGAAGGGCGAACTCGCGGCCCGCGAACGGTTGTTGGGCCCGCTGGCGAGCGGGGAGCTGTTGTCCGGGGTCGCGTACGCACAACTGCGGGCCTACCCGCGGGTCCCCGTTCGGGTCACCCGTGAGCGTGGCGGCTGGCGCTTCGACGGGACGGTCCCCTGGTACACGGGCTGGGGACTGAACGACGTGATGCTGCTCGCCGGGGTGACGGACGCGGACGAGGCGCTGTTCGCGTTCACCGAGGCGCGCGAGCAGCCCGGACTTCGCCCTTCGCCGCCGATGCGGCTGGCGGCGCTCACCGCCTCGCGCACGGTGTCCCTGGAGCTGGACGGGCTGTGGCTCCCGGACGACGCCGTGGCCCTGCGCACGCCGTACGAGACCTGGGCGGTCACCGATCGCCCCAAGAACACCAACGCCTCGCCGGCCGTCTTCGGGATCACCGCGTCCGCGCTCGACCTGCTGGACGGCGATCCCGCGGCGAAGGAGACCGGGCAGGTGCTGCGCGCCCGCCTCGACGAGGTCCGACGGCAGGCGTACGAACTCGCCGACCACCCGGTGCCGACCGAGCGGATCGAGGAGCGGCTGGCGGTCAAGACGCGGGCGTACGACGTCATGCGCGCGGCCACGACCGCGGCGGTCGTGGCCGGTGGCGGGCGCGCGATGGACCTGGGCAGCCCGGCGCAACGGCTGGCACGCGAGGGGATGTTCCTGCTGGTGCAGGGGCAGACCGCCCAGGTGCGCGCCGCCCACCTCGGTGCACTCGGTTCGCTCGGTTCGCCCGGTTCGTTCGGTTCGCTCAGCTCGTGAAGGGCACCTGTGTGGCGGGGGCGGACGTGGGTGCGAACGGGTGCTGCCACAGGCCCTGTGCGGCCAGGCGCGGCAGGACGCCCTCGCCGAACCAGTACGCCTCCTCCAGATGCGGATAGCCGGAGAGGACGAACTCGTCGATGCCGAGGGCGTGGTACTCCTTGATCCGCTCGGCGACCTCGTCGTGGCTGCCGACCAGGGCGGTGCCCGCGCCGCCGCGGACGAGGCCGATGCCGGCCCACAGGTTGGGGTGGATCTCCAGGTCCTCGCGGTTGCCGCCGTGGAGGGCGAGCATGCGCCGCTGCCCCTCCGACTCGCTGCGGGCCAGGCCCGCCTGGACGGACTTCACGGTGTCCGGGTCGAAGCCGTCCAGGAGCTTGTGGGCCTCGGTCCAGGCCTGTTCGGCGGTGTCGCGCGTGATGACGTGCAGCCGGATGCCGAAGCGGACGGTGCGCCCTTCCTTCGCCGCCAGCCCCCGTACCCAGGCGATCTTCTCGGCGACCTGGGCGGGCGGTTCGCCCCAGGTGAGGTAGACGTCGACGTGGCGGGCGGCGATCTCGCCGGCGATGGGTGAGGAGCCGCCGAAGTAGACCTCGGGGACCGGGTCGGGGACCCGGGCCAGCCTGGCGTCCTCGACCTGGAGGTGTTCGCCGGACAGGTCGACGGTCTTGCCCTCCCACAGGTCCCGCACGATCTGCAGGAATTCGCCGGTACGGCGGTAGCGGGCGTCCTTGTCGAGGAAGTCGCCGTAGGCACGCTGTTCGTGGCTCTCGCCACCCGTGACCACGTTGAGGAGCAGCCGACCGCCGGTCTGCCGCTGGAAGGTGGAGGCCATCTGCGCGGCGAGCGTGGGTGAGACGAAGCCGGGCCGGAAGGCGACCAGGAACTTCAGCCGTTCGGTGTGCTGGCAGACCATCGCGGTGGTCAGCCAGGCGTCCTCGCACCAGGCCCCGGTGGGGGTGAGCGCGCCGACGAAGCCCAGGTCCTCGGCGGCGCGGGCGATCTGGCTCAGATAGGCGACCGTCGGCGGCCGGTTCCGGCCGAAGGCCGTGGCGGGGGTGCCGTGACCGCCGCCGACGACATGGCGGCTGTCGCCGTTGGTGGGCAGGAACCAGTGGAAGGTGAGGGACACGGGGGCGTTCTCCGATCGTGGGGGCCGATGAGCGAGTGGGGTCACAGCAGGCCGTGGCGGGGTGGCTTGGTGCCCCCCAGCACGTATCGGCCGATGTGCTGGATCTTCCAGCGGGCCGGGTCGTGCAGGGTGTGGGTGCGGGCGTCGCGCCAATACCGGTGCAGATTGAGCGAGTTGAGGGCGGAACGGGTGCCGGACAGCTCGAAGAGGGCGCCCGCCACCTCCACGGCGGTGGCGGAGGTGTGCACCTTCGCGGCGGCCACCGCGATGGACGCCTCGGCCGCCGAGTCCTCGGTCAGCTCGTCGCGGGCCGCGTCCACCGTGCGGGCCGCGGCACCGAGCAGCGCCTCGGACGCTCGTACCTGCACGGCGAGTTCACCGAACCGCTGGATGAGGAGCGGGTCCTCGGCCGCCGTGTCGAAGCCGCTCTCGAACCAGGGCCGGCTCTTGGTGCGGACGAACTCGGCGGCCTCGGCCAGTGCGCCCGCGGCGATCCCGGCGTCGATGGCGGCGTGCAGCAACTGGGCCACCGCTCCGTGGAGTTGGGGCCCTTGGAAGGTGAGGTGGTGGGGGACGACACGGTCGGCGGGCACGTGGACGGCGTCGAGGCGGACGGTGCCGCTGGCCGTCGTACGCTGGCCCATGCCGTCCCAGTCGTCGACGACCGTGACCCCGTCGGCGCCGCGGGGCACGTAGGCGACGTGCAGGTTGTCGTCTCCGGCGCGGGCGAGGACGGGGATCCAGTCGGCGAAGAGCGCGCCGGTGGAGTAGTGCTTGACGCCGGTGAGGACGTACGAGCCGTCAGGGCCGGGGTCGAGGCGGGTGCGGATGTCCTGGACGTGCCGGGTGCCCGCCTCCGACTGGGCGTTGCCGAAGCGGCGCCCGGCCAGGACCTCGTCGAAGAAGAACGTCTGCTGCTCCGGGGTGCCCTGGCGGCGCAGCACGTTCACGTACACGAAGTGGTTCTGCGGGATCTGGGCGAGGCTGGCGTCGGCCGAGGCCAGCAGCCGGAAGACCTCCGCGAGGGTCTCCTGCCGTACGTCCGCCCCGCCGTGCTCGGCGGGCACGGTGACGGCGAGCAGTCCGGAGGCGGAGAGGCGGTCCAACTCCTCGCGCGGGAGCCGCCGTTCGGAGTCCCGCGCCGAGGCACCGGCGCGGAACTCCTCGGCGAGCGCGGCGGCGACGGCCAGGGCCTCGACGTCGTCGGCGATCACTTTGGCGGACATCGCCTCAGCCCGCCGCGGCCAGCAGGGGCGCGCTGCCGAGGGCCGCCGAGAACTGGTCGACCACCTGTGTGAGGGCCTCGGCCGTGGCCGGGGCGACGGTGATGCCGCCGTCCTCGCCCGTGGTGATGTCCTTGTCGAGGGTGAACCAGCCCTGGACGATGTGCGCGGCGCCCATGGAGTTGAGGACCGGGCGCAGGGCGTAGTCGAGGGCGAGGACATGCGCGGTGCTGCCGCCGGTGACGAGCGGCAGCACGGTCTTCCCGGTGAGGGCGTACTGCGGGAGCAGGTCGAGCAGGGCCTTGAGGACGCCGGAGTAGGCGGCCTTGTAGACGGGGGTGCCGATGACCACGCCGTCGGCGCGGGCGAAGAGTTCGGTCGCCTCGACGATGGCGGGGTGCTTGAAGTCGGCGCCGAGCAGGGCCTCGGCGGGGATCGTGCGGACGTCGAGCGGAATCACCTCGTGTCCCTGCGCGGCCAGCCGGGTGTCCAGATGGCGCAGGAGCTTCGCGGTGCGGGAGGAGACGGACGGACTGCCGGAGACGGACAGGACGGTGGCCATGGGGTCCTCTTTCGGGAGCGGGAGCGGGAGCAGGAGCGGGAGCGGAGTGGGGAACGGATTCACACGTGGGCGGAGACGGACTCGGGTTCGGTCTCGATCCCGGTCCCGGTCCCCGTGTCCGGCAGCCGCGCTTCCAGTTCGCGCACCAGGGGCAGCACCCGGCGGCCGAAGTACTCCACCTCCTCGTGGTAGTGGAGGAAGCCGAGGAGGAAGAGGTCGACGCCGAGCCGCTTGTAGGCGACGATCCGTTCGGCGATCTGCTCGGGCGTGCCGATCAGGCCCGTACGGAAGCCGTCGTTGTACTGGACGAGGTCCTCGAAACTGGAGTCCTGCCACATGCCCTTGCCGTCGGCGGTGGACTGGCCGGCCTGCTTCACGGCGGCGCCGAAGCCCTCGACGGCCTCGTGGTCGGCCTGGGCGACGATCTCGCGCAGGGTCTCGCGGGCCTCGGCCTCGGTGTCTCGGGCGATGAGGAAGCCGTTGAGGCCGAACTTCGGCGCCTTGCGCCCCACTTCGGCCGCGGCCTTCCGGACGTCCGCGATCTGCTCGACCACCCCGTCGAAGTCCTTGCCGTTGGAGAAGTACCAGTCGGAGACCCGGCCCGCCATGGCGCGGGCCGCGGTGGAGTTGCCGCCCTGGAAGATCTCCGGGTGCGGGCGTTCGGGCGTGTTGAGGGGCTTGGGCTTGAGCGAGAAGTCGCGCAACCGGTAGAAGTCCCCGGCGAGTTCGGTGTGGTCCTCGGTCCAGATCTGGCGCAGGGCCCGGATGAACTCCTCGGAGCGGCGGTATCGCTCGTCGTGCTCCAGCCAGGGTTCGCCCAGAGCGGTGAACTCGCCCTTGAACCAGCCGCTGACGACGTTGACCGCGAAGCGGCCGTTCGACAAGTGGTCGGCGGTGGCGCCGAGTTTGGCGAGGACACCCGGGTGCCACAGGCCCGGGTGGACGGCGGCGATGACCTTCAGGCGCTGGGTGGCGAGCAGCAGGGCGAGGCTGAAGCTGGTCGACTCGTGCTGGAACTCGGCGCCGTAGCTGGCCATGTAACGGACCTGGCTGAGCGCGTAGTCGAAGCCGTTGTTCTCGGCGAGGACGGCCAGTTCGCGGTTGTAGTCGTAACCCCAGTCGGTGCGCTGCTCGATCCTGCTGGTGACCAGGCCGCCACTGACGTTGGGAACCCAGTACGCGAATTTCACGGGATTCACGGGATTCACGGGGTTCAGAGGATTCACGGGCGCTGCGGACATGCGGAACTCCTGTTGCGGATTTCGGGTACGCCGAATTCAGAGGGCGCGTTCAGGACGGCGCACGGGATCGCGGAATTCAGGCGGTGCTGTGGGAACGCCGCACATGGCTGTCCGACGACAGCGGCGGGACCGATGGGGTGCGGCGGATCCGGGGACTCAGGCCGCGGTGCAACAGGAGGCGCTGGAGACGCGCGCGAGGTCGACATGGCGTCGCCGCGTGAGGTCCAGTCGCATCATCATGCCGTCGATCGTGGCAGCCTGCCGCGAGGGCAGTCAAGGAAAACCCGACCGGTCTCGTATCGCGGACCACCGAATTTCACGAACGTGTGACAGGGAAACCCTTGAACGGGCCGTGAAATGGACCGCATTCTGCTGGGGTGCGGACAGAACAACTGGAATACATCGCGGCGGTCACCCGGCTCGGCTCACTGCGCCGGGCCGCCGAGGAACTCCACCTCTCCCAGCCGGCGTTGAGCGAGACCGTGCGGAACCTGGAGCGCGAACTCGGCGTCGATCTGCTGGAGCGCAAGCGGTCCGGCGCGCGGATGAGCGCCGAGGGGCGGGAGCTGCTGCCTCACATCATCAACGTGCTGGACGCGGTGGACCGGCTGCGCGGCGCGGCCGGCGAGCAGCACCGCATCAGCCGGATGGTCCGCGTCGGCACGGTGAACGCGGCGACGGTGCCCCTGCTCATCCCGACGGTCAGGGAATTCCGCGCGGCGCATCCGCTGACGCAGGTGGAGGTGGTCGGCGCCCAGCAGACGGAGATCCACCGGGCCCTGTCGGAGGGCGGCCTCGACCTGGGCCTGGTGAACCATCTCGACGGCGACGACCTGCCCGCCGACTTCGAGACCACCGAACTGCTGCGCGGCCGACCGGTGGTGTGCCTGCGCCCGGACAGTCCGCTCGCCGCACTCGACGCGGTGTCGGGGGCGGACCTGCTGGACGGACGCGAGGCGCTGATCGCCATGCGCTCCGGGTACGTCATGCACCGCTATCTCCACCGGTTCCTGGAGGGCCGCGGCCCGGCCCTCTCGTACACGACCGACGGCGCGGAGATGGGCAAGCTCATGGTCGCCGAGGGGCTGGGCGTGACGGTCCTGCCCGATTTCAGTGTGATCGGGGATCCCCTCGAGCGGTGCGGCGCGATCACTCACCGGCCGCTCACGGACGACGCGACACGGGTCCTGCTGATGCTGCGGCGCCGCCGGGCGGACTCGGTGCCGCGTGCCGCCCACGACCTGCACGAGGCGTTCGTGCGCAGGGCGGTGGAGCTCGGCGGCCGGCTGTCGGATCGGCCCTGACCGGGGTCGTTCAGTCCTCGTCGCCGACCGGCACCACCACGAGGAAGGCGTCCGACTTCAGGTCCATCACCACCGTCGCGGGCTGCCCCTCGGTGCGGCGCCGGGCCGCGTACTCCTCCGCCGTCCAGGATCCGCGCGGGCCTCCCGCGGGAAACCGCTTCAACACCTTCGTGCCCATCACGGCAGACACCTCCAGCTGTGACCTCGGACTCTCGTGTTCTCTCGCTTGCCCGCGATTCCCCCGGACATGTCCGTAAGGACTCCGCCGGACAGGTCCTGGGCGCATCCGACCGCCGTGTTCGCGTGGAAGAGATGAGAGAGGGAACACGGAAAGCGGGTGGCCCGGTGAACGACGGAGGGACCCATGAGCGACGACGATCCCCGCCCCGGCCCGCGCTGTCTGGTGACCGGTGCCACCGGCTACATCGGCGGCCGGCTGGTGCCCGAGCTGCTGGAGGCGGGGCACCGCGTGCGGTGTCTCGCCCGCTCGCCCGCCAAGCTGCGCGACTACCCGTGGGCCGGCGACGCGGAGGTGGTGCGCGGCGACGTCACGGACGCCGGCTCGGTCGCCGAGGCGCTGCGCGGCATCGACGTCGCGTACTACCTGGTGCACGCCCTGGGCACGGGCCACGACTTCGAGGAGACCGACCGGAAGGCGGCCCGGACCTTCGGCGAGCAGGCCCGCGCCGCCGGGGTGAGCAGGATCGTCTACCTGGGCGGCCTGACCCCGGCGGGGGTCCCCGAGGAACGCCTCTCGCCGCACCTCAGGTCGCGCGCCGAGGTGGGCCGCATCCTGCTGGAGTCGGGCGTGCCGACCACGGTCCTGCGCGCGGCCGTGATCATCGGTTCCGGCTCGGCCTCCTTCGAGATGCTCCGCTACCTCGCCGAACGCCTCCCGGTCATGGTCACGCCCCGCTGGGTGCGCACCCGGATCCAGCCGATCGGCGTACGGGACGTGCTGCGCGCCCTGGTCGGCAGCGCGCGGATGCCCACCGAGGTCAACCGCGCCTTCGACATCGGCGGCCCCGAGGTCCTGACCTATCGGGAGATGATGCAGCGGTACGCCGCCGTCGCCGGGCTGCCGCGCAGGCTGATCCTGCCCGTGCCGGTGCTCACCCCCGGACTCTCCAGCCACTGGGTCGGCCTGGTCACCCCGGTGCCCGCGTCCATCGCGCGCCCGCTCACCGAATCGCTGCGCCACGAGGTCGTCTGCCACGAACACGACATCGTCCGGTACGTCCCCGATCCCCCGGGGCGTCCGATCGGCTTCGACGAGGCGGTGTCGCTGGCCCTGCAACGGGTGCGGGACGCCCAGGTCACCACCCGGTGGTCGTCGGCCTCCGTGCCCGGCGCGCCCAGTGATCCCCTCCCCACCGACCCCGACTGGGCGGGCGGCAGCCTCTACACCGATCAACGCGAACAAGCGGTGGACGCGCCGCCCGGGGCGCTGTGGCGGGTGATCGAGGGCATCGGAGGTGAGAACGGCTGGTACTCCTTCCCGCCCGTCTGGGCGCTCCGCGGCCGGCTGGACCGGCTGGTGGGCGGTGTCGGCCTGCGGCGCGGAAGGCGCGACGCCGCCCGGCTGCGCGTGGGCGACTCGCTCGACTTCTGGCGCGTCGAGGAGATCGAGCCGGGCCGTCTGCTGCGGCTGCGCGCAGAAATGCGACTTCCGGGCCTCGCCTGGCTGGAGATGTACGCCGAGCCCGGCGCCGAGGGCCGGTCCCGCTACCGGCAACGGGCCCTGTTCCATCCGCACGGCCTGCTGGGACACGCCTACTGGTGGAGCATCTCGCCCTTCCACGCCGTCGTGTTCGGCGGCATGGCCCGCAACATCGCCAAGGCGGCGGCCGAGGCCGACGTACCGTCCGGGACGCGGCGGCCCGCCGTGCCGTCCCACTGAGTCCCGCATCCCCTCACCGATGCCCGCATCCGCGAGGGACCGCGGGCCCGAAGCAGTCATGGCCGCACTCGTCGCCACCCCGTCACAGCACCGCCTCCCCCTGTCCCGGAGTCACACCATGAACGTCTCGGTCGTCCTGTTCACCTCGGACCTGCGCCTGCACGACCATCCGGCGCTGCGCGCGGCGCGGGACGGCTCGGCCGCGCTGGTGCCCCTGTTCGTACGGGACGACGCCGTCGCCGCAGCGGGGTTCACGGCGCCCAACCGCATGGCGTTCCTGGCGGACTGTCTGGCGGACCTGGACGCCGGACTGCGGGAGCGCGGCGGCCGTCTCGTGGTGCGCTCCGGCGATGTCGTCGCGCAGGTGTGCAAAGTGGTCGCCGAGGCGGACGCCGACGAGGTGCACATGGCGGCGGGGGTGAGCGCCTACGCCCGCCGTCGTGAGGAGCGGCTGCGCACCGCTCTGGAGGGCGAGGGGTGCCGATTTCATGTCCACGACGCCGTGATCACCGCGCTCGCACCCGGCGCCGTCACACCGTCCGGCTCGGACCACTTCGCCGTGTTCACGCCGTACTTCCGGCGCTGGTCGCAGGAGCCGCTGCGAAACGCGGTCGCCGCGCCCCGGGCGATCCGGGTGCCGGACGGCGTCGGCTCGCAGGAGATCCCCTCCCGCACGGGCCTGTCCGGGCTGTCGCCGGGGCTGGCGCGGGGCGGCGAGCGGGAGGGCAGGCAGCGGCTCACGGCCTGGCTGCGGGCGGGGATCACCTCGTACGACGACGGTCGTGACGACCTGCCGGGCGACGCCACCTCCCGGCTCTCGCCCCATCTGCACTTCGGCACCCTCTCCCCGGTCGAACTCGTGCACCGGGCGCGCGCGGCGGGCGGCCCGGGCGCCGAGGCCTTCGTACGCCAACTGGCCTGGCGGGACTTCCACCACCAGGTGCTCGCCGCCCGGCCTGACGCGGCCGTGGCCGACTACCGCACCAAGCACGACCGTTGGCGCTCGGGGAGGACCGCGCGCGAGGACATTCGGGCGTGGAAGGAAGGACGCACCGGCTATCCGGTCGTCGACGCGGCGATGCGCCAACTGCGCCACGAGGGCTGGATGCACAACCGGGCACGGCTGCTGGCCGCCGGCTTCCTCACCAAGACGCTGTACGTGGACTGGCGGATCGGGGCCCGGCACTTCCTGGACCTGCTGGTGGACGGCGATGTCGCGAACAACCAGCTCAACTGGCAATGGATGGCCGGAACGGGCACGGACTCACGGCCGGGCCGCGTCCTCAATCCGGTGACGCAGGCCAAGCGGTACGATCCGGACGGGGAGTACGTCCGGCGCTGGGTGCCGGAGCTGGCGGGGCTCGCGGGCGGCGCGGTGCACGAACCCTGGAAACTCCAGGGCCTGGAGCGCGCCGC
Organism: Streptomyces sp. GbtcB7; assembly: GCF_019091445.1. Taxonomy (NCBI): domain Bacteria; kingdom Bacillati; phylum Actinomycetota; class Actinomycetes; order Kitasatosporales; family Streptomycetaceae; genus Streptomyces; species Streptomyces sp. GbtcB7. The sequence continues at coordinate 219,011 of NZ_JAGXJM010000005.1, read as the reverse complement.
GTACGACTACCCGGACCCCGTCGTCGAACTCTCCGACGGGCTGGCCCGGTTCAGGGCCGCTCGGGATCGTGGCTGAGCGGCATCGCAGCCGAGCGGCATCGCGGCATCGCGGCATCGCGGCAGATGAGACGGTGGCTCAGCGGTTCGCGACTGCGCGGGTGGCGGCACAGATTTTACTTTCCCTAGAGATTCCTCCGGCCCGCGCAGCCGTACTGGTGAACGTCCGACACACCCGTACCGGATCCACGCACCGGATCCACCGAGCGGCCCACCGGAGCGTCACACTCCGGGCTGTCGCCCCGCCAGGAGGCTCAATGCGCATTGCACGAACCGCAGGAACCGTCTTCGTGTCAGGTGCGTTGGTCATGACCCTCGCCGCGCTCGCGTACCCCAGCATGCTCGGACTCCAGACCACGGCCACTGCCCAGAACCGCATCATCGCCAACACCGCGACGGGCCCGCTGACCGAGGCCGACCGCGACTTCGTCGTCAAGGTGCGGGCGGCCGGGCTGTGGGAGTACCCCGTGGGGATGCTGGGTCTGCAGAAGGGCACCACCCCGGCGGTCAGGACCGCCGGTGACCACCTGGTCAAGGGCCATGCCGCGCTGGACGAGACTGACCGCAAGGTCGCCGCCGCACTCGGCATCACCATCCCCAACAAGCCCTCTCCTCAGCAGCAGGGGTTCGTGTCGACCCTGAGCGGCGACACCGGCAAGCAGTTCGACACCGACTTCGCCAACATCCTGCGGGTGACCCACGGTTCGATCTTCAACACCGTCGCCAAGATCCGGTCCACCACCGAGAACACGCTGGTACGCCAACTGGCCGACCAGGCCAACACCACCGTGCTGGACCACATCACGGTGATGGAGAAGACCGGACTGGTCAACTTCGACCAGGTGCTGTTCCAGGAGACCACCCCGCCGAAGCTGCCCGCCTCCGATCTCACGCCGCCCGCGCCCGCGCCGGGTGAGCCGACCGCCGTACTCACCCCGCCCGCCGGCGGCTCCCCCTCGCCCACCGGAACGGTCGGCTGAGCCGTACCCGACCCGACGGCGCGCGGGCGATCAGCCCCGGGTGACCGGGACGGGCGGGTCGTACAGGGCCGAGAGGGTCCCGAGGGCGTCCCGAAGCCCGGGCGGGCGGAGCATCCCCCGCACCGGGCGGCCCGCCCAGCCCGGCCCGCCGAGCAGCACGGCCGGGTGACCGCGGGCCCCCCTGACTCCCCACCGGGTGTCCGCGACATGCCGGGCCAACGGCAGGTCGGCCGTCGAACGCGTCTGGGCCCACAGCAGTACGGCCTTCGGGCCCAGCCGTCGTACGGCGGCGGTCAGCGCCTCCGTCGGAACCGCCGCGCCGAACATCCGGGTCGGCAGGCCGAGTTCGACGAGCCCCGCGTGCAGCGCCTCCAGCGCCAGGCTGTGCTGTTCGCCCGGGACGCACGCCAGCACCACCGGCCCCGCGGCGGCGGCCGGGGTTCCCACTGGCCCGACCGGCGCGGTGGCACGGTGCAGGGCCCGCGAGATGTGCCAGGACAACAGGTGTTCCACCTCCACGTAACGGTCGCCGGAGGACTCCCACTTGCGTCCGACCGCGTGCAGGGTCGGCACCATCACCTCGTCCCAGGCGAGGACCACGCCGTAGCGCGCCACGAGGGAGGCCAACTGGTCGCCCACGGTCGGTGCGTCGAGGCGGACCGCGGCGCGCGCGAGACCCCTGCACTCCTGGCGGACGTCACCGAGCGGCAGCGCGCCGGCCGCCTGCGAACGATGCCCGCCGGGCCGGTCACCTCCCCCGGGCAGCTCCGGGCCGGGCCGTTTCCGTCCGACGCCCTCCTGGGCGGTCCTGGCCGCCTCGGCGGGCGGTACCCCGGCCGAGGTCAGCCGGCACATCTCCTCGAGCATGGCCACGTCCTGCGGCGTCCAGCGGCGGTGCCGTCCGTCGGAACGCACCGCGGGCCCCACTCCGTACCTCCGGTCCCAGGAACGCAGGGTCGTGGGCGACACCCCGAGGCGGCGGGCCAGGGACCCCGTCGTGAGGCCCGCTTCGCCGGGCCGCGTCGCCGCCTCCCGCCGCTGTGTCGGTCGGTTCTCGCCCATGCGGCGACTATACGACGCACAAACGATGCGAGTTGTCCGTCATGTGCCTCGGTTCACACGATGGGGATCACCGGGCGCGTCGCGGGAAGCGCACGGTGACCGGGAGCCCTCCCGAACCGAGGAGCCGTGGCCATGACCGTGGATTCCAGCACCGAGCAGTGCGTCGACGGGCGGTGGGAGGCGCTCTCCGACACGGATCTGGCCCAGGGCCTCGTGGACGGCGACGAGGAGTGTCTGACGGCCGCCTACCACCGCTGGGGAACGCTGGTGCACACACTGGCCGGACGTTCGCTCGGCGACGTCCGGGAGGCCGAGGACGTCACCCAGCAGGTGTTCCTGGCCGCCTGGCAGGGCCGGCGGGGTTACCGCCCCGAGCGCGGCGCGTTCGTGGGCTGGCTCGTCGGCATCACCCGCCGCAAGATCGCCGACGCGCTCTCCGCGCGGACCCGCCGTACCGATCTGATCGCCGCCGCCGGAGCCCTCCTCGGCCCGGTCGACGACACCCAGGCCCGCCCGGAGACCGTGCTCGACCGCGTCCTCCTGCGCGCCGAGCTCGCCAGACTTCCCGCGCCCCAGCGCCGGGTGCTGCACCTCGCGTTCTACGAGGACCTGACCCAGCCTCAGATCGCGCAATGCACCGGCTGGCCACTGGGCACCGTCAAGAGCCACTCCCGGCGCGGACTGCATCAACTGCGCCGCTGTCTGCGCGCGCAGGCCGTCGGCTGAACTCCTGAATTCGCCGCCGCGAGCCGATCCGCCGGCAGCCGCAGGGCCCGGGGTGGACCGCGATCACGTCGGAGTCGTTCCCGGACCTTCGGCCCCGCCCGCGTAGCGCGCCAGTTCCCACGGGTCGTGCGCGCTGAAGACCTCCACCTCGTCGCCGTGCAGCCGCACCAGTTCCCGCAGACGGGCGTGGTTGCCGAGGCGCAGCGGCCGGTCCACCTCGGTGATCTGTTGGAGGACGTCCAAGCCGGGGTGTCCCCGGGGACGGTCGGGGTCGATCTCGTGGTGGAAGTAGTACGCGTCCCCGCAGTGCAGCAGCCGGCGATCACCGTCGGCGACGGCGATCGCACTGTGGCCGCGGGTGTGGCCGCCGAGCGGGACCAGCAGGATCTCGGCGTCCAGGCCCTCCAGCGGGCGCACGGCGTCGAATCCGAACCACGCCTCGCCGTGCGGCTGCCCGTACGTCACCCAGTGCGGCCGGTGCGCCCACTGGGCGGGGCGGTAGCGGACGCGGTCCTCGGGGTGAGCCCCGGGGGCCGCCATCGCCGCGCGGTGTTCGGCCTCGCTCAGATGGACCTTGGCCCAGGGGAAGTCGGGCAGTCCCCCGGCATGGTCGAGGTCGAGGTGGCTCAGGACGACGTGCCGGACGTCCTCCGGGCGGAAGCCGAGCGCGGTGACCTGGTGCAACGCTGTCTCCGCGAGGTCGAGGACGGGCTGCGCCCGGCCGAGGAAGTCCGGGCCGAGGCTCTCCTCGGGCCGCGCCACGTCCTGCGTACCGATGCCGCTCTCGACGAGGACGAGCCCGTCCCGGTCGGTCTCCACGAGAAGACAGTGGCAGACCGCGGGAAGGCTCCCCTCCTCGGTGTCGATCGTCCGCATGGAGCCGCAGTTCAGGTGATGGGTCTTCACGGTGAGTTCCTTCGGTGGGTCGCTTCGGTGGGTCGCTCGTACGCGGCCGGTACCGCCCGCTCACGAACCCGAGTACATAGCTACCGAACGATCGTCAGCTAATTGCGAACGGTCGTTAGGTTAAGGTGACCGCATGAGCCCCCGCAAGTCCGTTGCCGAAACCGCCGCCACGCGGAGCCGGATCATCGACAGCGCCCTCACGCTGGCCTCCACGGACGGCCTCGAAGGCCTCACCATCGGCCGCCTGGCGACCGATCTGGAGATGAGCAAGGCCGGAGTGATCGGCCACTTCGGCAGCAAGGAAGCGCTCCAACTCGCCGTTCTGGCCGCGGCCGTCGAGAGGTTCCGGCTACGCGTGCCGGCCCGGGCCGTCGGCGCCAGACCCGGCACCGAGCGACTGACGCGCGCCTTCGACGAGTGGATCGACTACATGACGGAGGGCGAGGGGCACGGCGGCTGCTTCCTCACCTCGGTGGCGAGCGAGTTCGACGGCCGCCCCGGTCCGGTCCGCGACGCGGTGCTCGACGCGCTCGCCTCGTGGTCGGCGTATGTCGCGGCGGAGTTGGACACGGCGGTCGAGGCCCGCGAACTGCCGCCGCGCACCGATGTGGAACAGCTCGCCTTCGAGCTCAACGGCGTGGCCCTGGCGGCCAATCAGTCCATCCAGCTCCATCGCGACCCACAGGCACCCACGCGGGCCCGCCGCGCCGTCGCCCGCCTGCTCATCGCTCCCTGAGGATGGATCCCGCCCCGGCGGAGCGAAAAGCCACCTCTACACATAAAGAAGAAATAAGAGCACAATGAAAACAAGCGGCGCCAACCGCATACCGCAACCAGAAGCGGTCAGGCCTGCAGAGAACGAAGGAGACGACTCATGGCCAACGTCTCGCACCCCAGAAGTGACATCACGACCCACCCCGATGCATCCGAAATGCGGGAGCGGTATGACCGCATGCTCGGTGGCCGCGATGTGGCGCTCGTCGACGGACCGGTGTTCCTGCTCGGTCTGTACTGCGCCGCATCCCCGTGGATACTCCACTACACGACGAGCCAGCCCGCCCTGGCGACACACAACCTCATCATGGGCATCGCCATAGGCCTGCTGGCCCTCGGATTCACCAGGGCCCCCGAACGGATGTACGGCCTGAGCTGGGCCATCTGCGCGATGGGCGCATGGTTGATCATCTCACCGTGGGTGGTCGGAACCAGCCCGGACACCGGCGTCGTGGTCAACAGCATCATCATCGGCGCGTTGGCCGTGGTGCTCGGGGCGCTGTGCGCGGTCACGACGACGAGGAACACTCCTCGGGCGTAGGCCCGACAGACACCCTTCGGAGCGGTCCCGGCGGACACTCCCGGGACCAGCGCCGAAGGCCCGTACCCGGGCTCAGCCCCGCCAGTCGATGCCCGAGCTGAGCCCAGGCCCACGAAAGGAAACGAACAACCCCACAGGCCGGCCCGTCCACACGGACCGGCCTCCTTCACGCCCGCCCCTCGCACATCCCGATCGAGGCAGTCGCCCAGCCACGGACAGTTGCGCAGGCGATTGCTTGCGTGGTGGCGGACCGAAGAGCCGCAGGTCTCTGAATACCCGCGTCTCTAGATACCCGCGCCGAGCGACCAGCTCGGGGTGCTGCCCGCGAGGCGGCAGGTGAGGAAGTACAGCGGAATCGGCGGCGTGTACGGCGAATCGCCCTCGGGCCGGTGGATCAGACGGGGGCGCGCGGACCGTGAGCGCAGCAGGGCCCGTGTCCAGGACGGGTCGGCCAGCCGGGCGCCCACCGCGTAGCTGGTGGAGGACGGCCAGGTGACGCCTATGTGGGAGCCGGAGGGGACGATCCACCACCACCGCTCGTCGTCGGCGAAGACACAACCGACACGGGGCAGACAGTCCATGATCCGTTCCCCGTGTTGCGGGGAGGTGCCCACGGCGTCGTATCCCAGACCGGCGGACAACTCGGCGGGTATCACCAGTCGTGCCGGGGACTCGTGCGGCGGCGCGGTGGGGAGGTACATGCGCAGGCCAAGGACGGCGGGATGAGGGCGCGGTTCAACCGCGGCGGTGTGATCGCGGCCGTCGGGGGCCGGGAGACGGTCTCGGCCGTCGAGGGCGGAAAGGTGGTCGCTCGGGTGTCCGGCGGGCTGGTGAACGCGCAGGTCAGGAATGTGCTGTCGTTCCATCAGATAAAGATCCTTCGGCCGAGTGGGGGATGGGCCGGGCCATGGTCACGGTCGCCGGCGAGCCGGTCGACACGGTGTCTCCTCCCTTCGACGGCAGTACGGCCCAGACGATGCGTCCGGAGCCGTCGGCGGTGTCTGTGACGCCCCAGTCGCTGCTCAGGGCGCCGACCAGCAGGAGCCCTCGTCCACCCTGGTCGTCGGGCCCCGGCCGGCGCTGGGCCGGAAGGCTCCAGCCGCGGTGCTGGTCCTCGACCTCGATGTGGAGCCGCTCCTCGGCGACGTGGACTCTGCACACGATCCACTCGCTCGCCGTGTGCGTCAGCGCGTTGGTGACGAGCTCGGAGGTCACCAGGATCGCGTTGTCACGGGTCTCGGGGTCGATGCCCCACTCGGTGAGCCACTCACGGACGTCTCTTCGGGCCATACCCACCGAGGCGGGGGCCGCGGGCAGGGCGAACACACCTGCCCGAGGGGGATGTTCGTCCCCTGGTGGTAGGCCCAAAGGCTGGGGGAGGGAGGGCGTGGTCATCGCCGTTCGCCTTTCGTCTGCCTTCGCACCACAAGCGGTGCCAATGCCGTCCCCCGTGGCCTCGCGCCGCCGCGAGATGCACACAACTCGCCGCGCAAGACGTCACGTTGCGGCCCCGTCTCCCCCAACTGGGCCGCACAGCCACTCCCTTCACCGGGCCAGGGACGATAGGACCACTGTGGCAGCTGCCAACAACACCTCGCAACCGACAAGTTGAAAATTGCAATGTGCCCGGTGCATGCTTCCCCCGTTGACGGATGATCGTGACAGACTGCGACCTCGAAGCCCGCTGTGAGGGGGGTAAGGCGTGTCCACGGAGACCGACTGGGGCGGCGCCCCCTCCGTCCTGCGCATGATTCTCGGCAAGCAGCTCGAGGAGCTGCGCACCCAGGCCGGGCTGACATACGAGCAGGCGGGCGAGGCGATCGGCGTCAGCCACTCCACCATCCGCCGGATGGAAGCCGCCAAGGTGGCCCGGCTCCGGCTCACCGACGCCGAGAAGCTCCTCCAGACGTACGGCGTGACGGACCAGCAGGAGATCGACACCTTCCTGAAGTCGGTCCGCGAGGCCAACAAGCGCGGCTGGTGGCACACGTACCGCGATGTCCTGCCAGACTGGTTCGCGGCGTATCTGAGCCTGGAGCAGGCGGCCCTCCAGATCCGCGCGTACGAGGCGGAGTTCGTGCACGGGCTGCTGCAGACGGAGGCGTACGCCCGCGCCCTGCTCGGCGCGGGCAATCCGCACGCCTCGGCCGAGGCGACCGAGCGCCGGGTCGCGCTGCGCATGCGCCGTCAGGAGCTGCTGTCCCGGCCCGCTCCGCCGCGCGTCTGGGTGGTGATGGACGAGACCGTGCTGAGGTGGCCGGTCGGCGGGCCCGAGGTGATGCGCGCGCAGATCGACCATCTGATCGCGGTCAACACGCTCCCCCATGTGACCCTGCAGATCATGCCGTTCAGAAACGGCCCGCATCCGGCCATGCGGGCCGGCGCGTTCCATCTCTTCCGGTTCAGGGCACCCGAGTTGCCGGACATCGTCTATCTGAGCGGTCTGGTGGGCGCCGTCTACCTCGACAAGGACGACGACGTCGTGGTGTATCGCGAGGCCCTGGACCGGCTGGGCGCACAGTCGGCGCCCGCCAGGAAGACCGAGGAACTTCTCGGTGCGATTCGCAAGGAGCTATGAGTGCACCACCACATACGCAACGGTATGCCGTCCCGGGAACTGGGCACGCAGGGCTGGTCCAAGCCGTGGAGCGACGACGCGGGCGGTGCCTGCGTCGAGGCGAAGAAACTGGGCGACGGCCGGATCGCGCTGCGTCAGTCCACCGATCCCGAAGGGCCCGCCCTGGTTTTCACGCCCCGTGAAATGACGAGCTTTCTTGCGGGCGTCAAGGCGGGGGAGGCCGACTTCCTCCTCTGACAACCTTGTCTGATTCCTATGCCCTGTTCTTTCCCCCACGAAGTTCTCGTTCGCTACGAAATTCTCTTTCCCCCACGAACACCAGCTGTGTACCGACGACTTGATGGGAGGGGCGGCGTTGCCCGACAACGGATGGCCTGCCGACCGTATCGACACCGAGAGCGCACACTCCGCGCGCATCTACGACTACATCCTGGGCGGTAAGGACTACTACCCCGCCGACAAGGAGGCGGGCGACGCGATGGCGCGGGAGTGGCCCGCCCTGCCGATCCACATGAAGGCCAACCGCGACTGGATGAACCGCGCTGTGGCCTATCTGGCCAAGGAGGCGGGGATACGCCAGTTCCTCGACATCGGCACCGGCATCCCCACCTCCCCCAACCTCCACGAGATCGCCCAGTCGGTGGCCCCCGACTCCCGGGTCGTCTACGTGGACAACGACCCCATCGTCCTCACCCTGTCGCAGGGTTTACTGTCGAGCACCCCCGAGGGCAGGACCGCGTATGTCGAGGCGGACATGCTCGACCCGGCGACGATCCTGGGCGCCGCGGAACTGCGCGACACCCTCGACCTCACCCGGCCGGTCGCCCTCACGGTGATCGCGATCGTCCACTTCGTCCTGGACGAGGACGACGCGGTCGGCATCGTCCGGCGCCTCCTGGAGCCCCTTCCCTCGGGCAGCTACCTGGCGATGTCCATCGGCACCGCCGAGTTCGCACCCGACGAGGTGGCCCGCGTCGCCCGTGAGTACGCGGCCCGCAACATGCCCATGCGGCTGCGCACCCACGCGGAGGCCGAGGAGTTCTTCGAGGGCCTCGAACTCGTCGAGCCCGGCGTCGTCCAGGTCCACAAGTGGCACCCGGACGGCACGGAGACGGGCATCCGCGACGAGGACATCGCGATGTACGGGGTGGTGGCCCGCAAGCCGTAGCCCGTCCGCTCCCCACCACCCGTGCCGCCGGCCCCACACGAAGGGGGCCCGGCGGCACGGGTGTCCCTGCGGGTGCCAGGCGGCACGGACGTTCTCGTCGGCCGAGCGCCAGGGCCTGTCCGGCGGATCAGGCCGGAGACGCGGGGCTCGGCCCCGCCCCCTGTGCTGATGAGGCACCGTCGCTTCCCTCCGGCCTGATCCGCCGGACAGGCTAGGCGTCCGCCGTGGAGTCCAGCAGGGCCGCGCACTCGGCCGCGAGGGCCGCCATGCCGTACGTCCGGGCCACGCGCAGCGCCTCCCGCAGCAGTCCGGAGGCGTGGGCGACGGCGCCGGGGCGGTCGGACCTGCGCAGCGCGCGGGCCTGGGCCAGCCGGAGGCGGGCCAGCTGGGGTTGGGAGGAGCGGACCGGTTCGGTCGCGGTGCGGAAGTGGGAGAGGGCGGTGTCCGGCTCTCCGGCGGCCAGGGCCAGCAGTCCGCGGGCCCGGGCGGTCGGCCCGATCAGCACGGTGGGCCAGCCCGCGAGGGCGATCTGCTCGCCGTCGTGGGCGGCGAGCCGCTCCCGCAGTACCGGCAGGACCTGGCGCAGCTCGGCCTCGAATCCGCCCCGGGCGTCGAGCGCGGCGCTCACCTCGGCGAGCAGCACCAGCGTGGGCACCGCCCATCCGGAGGGCGGGAACCGGCTGAAGTCGGCGGTGTCGTGGGCGAATCCCACGAGCCGGTCCGCCCCTTCGGCGTACTGACCCGTCTCGCACAGCGCGAGGGCGAGCCCGGCCCGCCAGACGGGGAAGTAGCCGTGCCGTTCGACGGTGTCGGCCAGACCGGAGGCGAACAGGTCCGCCATCCGCCCCTGTTCGCGCAACAGCCAGTAGGCCTGGCCGAGGCGGGTCTGGTGCAGGTTGTCGGCGGGGACGGCCAGATCGGCGGGTAATCGCTCGACGAACGTCAGCGCGTCCCCGAAGATCCAGCCCGCGGCCTTGTCGAACCGGCCGTGCCACAGGTCGAGCAGGGCGTCCAGGGTGTGCTGCTGCCAGGTGGTCAGCACGCCGCGGGTGTCCGCGGCGTGCTTGCGGTACTGGTTCGCCGTGGCCAGCGCGCTGTACACCTTGCCGGCCCGCAGCTGGTCGAGGGCGACAGCCATGAGCGCCTCGCCGCGGAAGTAGGCCGAGCCGTGCCGGGCCGCGGCGTCCCGCAGGCGTTCGGAGAGCGTCAGGGACTCCGCGGTGGACATGAAGTCGTACAGTCCCCACCGGCATTCGGTGAGCACCTCGCAGGCCACCTCGTCGTCCTTGCCGTCCACGGACAGCCTGCGCAGCGTGCTGCGCGCCAGTCGTGCGCCCTGCTCCGGGCCCGCCTGGCCGACGGCGGTGTCCTGGCTGACCGCCATGGACAGCTTCTTCGCCAGGTGCGCGTTGAGCCTGAGGCGCAGTCCGGCGGCCTCGACGCTCCCGTCGTCGCCCAGCGCGGCCAGGCTCTCCCTGATCAGCTGGAGCAGTTCGTGGTCGACCTGCCCGGGGTCCGACCAGCGGCGGGCCATCCTGATGACGGCCTCCGCCCGGGCCGTGGGATCCCCCTCGGCGCTCGCGTACGCCGCCCGGTAGAGCCGGTCCGCCTCGCGCATGTCCCCGGCGGTGTGGCTGAGGTCGCCGCGCCGCAGCAGCCGGTCGAACTCGTCCCGTTGCCGGGCGGTGGCCGATCCTCCCCTGCCCGCCCCGGACTTGACCAGCTTGGCCGCCCGCTCCCCCGGGCCCGGGCCGATCGTCTTCGAGATCCGCTCGGTGGACGGATCGGGAACCAGGGCGAGCAGCGCGCCCTTCGCCTCCAGCCGTTCGTCGCACAGCTGCGCTAGCTCGTGCGTGACACGTCGCTGGCCCGTCTCGATCCTGCTCAGAAAGCTGCGGCTGCAGTGCACCTCTTCGGCCAGCTCGCTCAGTGACTTGCCGGCCGCCGTCCGACGTCGGCGCAACTCTGCGCCGAACGCGTTCTCTTCGATCGCCATCCTCCCAACGGCCCGCTCCCCGCCCTGTGTTGCCAGAAAGCGTTGGCAACAGCCGACCGCTCCACGTTGCCGCGGAAACCCACCACTCTGTCTGTGAGCGAGCTTACAGCGAGCAAGGGTGCGAGCACCGGCGGACAGGAGCACTGGTCATGGGATCGGACGAAGCCAAGGTGGTGGCGGCCGTCGACTTCGGCACCCACGGCACCGGCTTCGCCTGGACGGTGCGAACGCCGCTCAACGACGATCCGCTGACCAGGCGGGTCCAGTTCTTCACCCGGTTCCCCGGCCGGCAGCTGGACAGTCCGAAGAACCTGACCGCGATCCTGGTGACGGACGACGGGGACACGGTCGCCTGGGGCCACGAGGCGCGCGCTCGGTGGGTCGAGGCCCTGGCGCAGGGGGAGACCGAAGGGCTCGGCTACGCCTACGCCTTCAAGACGGCGCTGAAGAGCGGCGGTTCGCTGGCGGACCTGCCGATCACGGGCGGCTTCGTCGACCGCTCCGACCGCGGTCTGATACGGGAACTGGTGACCGCCTACCTCAAGGAGATCCGCGAACTGGCGACCGCGGAGATCAAGAGGATGACGTACACGGAACGAGAGGTCCGCTGGTGCATCACCGTCCCCGCGATCTGGGACGACGAGGACAAGGCGGTGCTGCGGCGACTGGCCGTGGACGCGGGGTTCCCCGGTGATCCGGAGCGGCTGCTGCTGGCCATCGAGCCGGAGGCGGCGGCCCTGTACTGCCATCTGCGGATGCCCGACGCCGCCTCGGGTCCGCACCGGCGGGCCCGGCTGCCCCTGCACCTCGACGGCTTCCGGTCCGTGGTGGTCGACTGCGGCGGCGGCACGGTCGACATCACGGCGTACGAGTCGCACGGCGACGCCGGTCCGTCCATCGCGCTGCGCGAGATCGGCCTCGCCACCGGTGGGTGGCTGGGTTCGGAATACGTCAACCAGGCCTTCCTCGACAAGACGCTCGGCGACCGCTTCGGTCCGGCGGCCTTGAAGCGGATCGAACGGGATCACCCCGGCGAGCTGCTCGAGCTGTCCGGGCAGTGGGAGCGGGCCAAGGCGACGGTGGAGCTGGACCGGGAGGCGGATGCGGTCGCCCATGTGCTGGACCCGGTGCGGATCGAGGTTCCGGTCACCGTCTGGGACCTCCTGGACGAGCAGGTGCGGGCGCGGCTGACACACGACGCCGCCGGCCTGCCGCGGCAGATCGTCCTGCCTCCCGAGGAGGTGGAGGGGCTGCTCGACGAGAGGGTGGACGGCATCCTGGACAAGGTCGCGGAGCAGCTCGCGACCGTCGGCCGGACCAGCGGCGCGGGCGCGGAGCCGGAGACCCTGGTCCTGGTCGGCGGATTCGCCCGCTCCCCGTGGCTGCGCGAGCGGATGCGGGCCCGCTTCGGCGAGCGGCACCGCATCCTCGTCCCGCCGGACCCGGCCCTCGCGGTCCTGGAGGGCGCCGTCCACTTCGCCTACCGGCCGGACGTGTTCGTCTCCCGACAGGCCAAGTACACCTACGGCTTCGAGACGGCCAAGCCTTTCGAGGAGGGGGTCGACTCCACGATGCGCATGTACCGCGACGACGAGGGCGACCTCCTGTGCGTCGGCCGCTTCGGTGTCGCGGTCCGGCGCATGGACAGCGTGCGGGTGAACGACGCCCACCCCTTCCGGATCGTGCCGGTCCGCGAGGACCAGGACGAGCTCGACGTACGCCTGTACCGCTCCGCGAAGGCCGATCCCCGGTACGTCGACGAGGACGGGTCCGAGGAGATCGGCCGACTGACCGTCGACCTGTCCGGCACCGTCGGCAGACCGCTGCGGGAGCGTCCGATCATGCTGCTGTTCTACTTCGGCGCCGCCGAACTCCGGGTCGAGGTGTTCGACCCCGCCACCGGAGAGACCAGCCGGGTCTCCGTCGACTTCGACCGCGTATAGCCATGGCCTACCGCCCCGAAGGAGGAGACGTGTTGTTCAACCGCGACAAGGGCAAGCGGCCGCAGGAAGTGAGCATCAGGCTGGACGGCTTGGACACCCTGGAGTCGCGGATCCGGAAGCTGGAGGCCGCCGCGGACGACCAGCGGGCCGCGCTCGCCGCGCTCGACCCGCTGGGTGACCGGCTGATCGAGTTGAGGACGCGCCAAGAACGCGCGGAGGAACGGGCCCGGACGCTGGAGACGGCCGTCGCGGACACCCGCCGCGTGCTCGGCGAGCAGAGCGAGGTACTGGACCTGGTGCGGGTCACCCAGGTGGCGGAACGGGCCGATCTCACCCGTGAGGACTTTCTCGTCCACTACGAACTCGCCCAGCGGTTGCGGGCGTTGTACACCCAGCGGATGCCCGACCTGATCCAGCCGCGGCTGACGGCGGAGCGGCCCCGTGATGTCGTGCGGCGCCAGGCGCAGTTGATCAGCCGGCTGTGTGTGGCGCTGTTCGGCCCCGACGAGCAGGGTGGGCTCGGCGAGCCCGACCTCGCCGAACTGGCCCGCATCGCCACCGACGCCGGGGTGGTGGGGCTCGACGCGCGCCACCAGCGGCTGTTGGAGCGGGTCGGCACGGAGGCCGCCCATCTGTTCCGGGCCATGATCGGCAGTGGCCATGCCAGCCACTTCGACTTCGCGGTGGAGCCCGGCGCGCCGGCGGATCCGGAGGAACACGCCCTCTGGCCCTCGTGCGGGGCCGGGCGACCCGTCGCCTTCGTGGTGTGTCCGGGATACCGGGCGGCGGACCGCCGGCTGCTGGAGACCTTCGTCTACACCGAGGCCGAGGGCTGACGCCGGGGTCTCGTTCGATGTGCTGTCCGGCCCTCGGGTCCGGGTCGGACAGAAGGATTTCGGTCCGGGGCGCGCGGGGGGCGCTCCGGCCCGGAACGCCACTGGGCCCGCGGGGGGACCGGGTTGGGGGACTCGGGGGAAGGGGAGCGGAGTCGCCGCATCGGCTCCGCTCCCCTTCCGATGCGTGCGTCGTCCGATACCTGTGCCTTTCGATGCCCGTGCCTTCCGATGCGCGCGTCCCGGCCGCCGATAATCGCTGGCCGGGAGCGCATCCGGTCGTTCACACTCGCGCGGTGACAAGAACTGTGAGTGCGTGGGTGACTTCGGGTGACGAGTTCCTCGGGAGCGCAGGGCCGTTCGCCGTGGACGTTCCCTGGTGGTCCGAAGTGGGGCCGGTCGTCGGGTGGTTGGAGGGACTGCTCGGGGTGCCCGTGCTGGTACTGCGTCTGCTGGACGTGGAGGGGGGTGCGCGCGGGCGGGACGGCCATGTGACGTACCACGTCGAGGCGTTGGAGCGTCCGGTGAGCGGGCTGCTGGATCAACGTCCCGTCGAACCGGGGGTGTTGGACGACCTTCAGACGCTCAGGTCGCCGTGGGCCCGGGCGGAAGGGCTGCGCGAGCTGCTCGACTGGGCGGCCGGGGAGCTGGCTTCGGCGGGACGGCCGGTGAGCGGTCCGGTCGTGCAGCGGCGTACCTGGAATCTGGCCGGGCTCTTTCGTCTGCCCACCGCGCGCGGTCCGGTGTGGCTCAAGGCGACACCGCGCTTCGCGGCGGACGAGGCCGCCGTCATCGCCGCGTACGCGGAGGTCGACCCGGGGCTCGTCCCTCCGCTCCTCGGCGTGGGTGAGCGGCGCGTCCTGATGGAGCACATTCCCGGTGAGGACTGCTGGGGGGCCTCGCCGGAGACGGTCGGTGCGGCGATGGAGCGGTTCGTCGGCGCGCAGGCCGCGGTCGCCTCCGGGGGTTCGGGTGGGTGCGGCGTGGTGGCGGGGGTGCGGGATTGGCGTGCGTCGGTTCTCGAGGTGGCGGTTCGTGATCTGCTTGACGGGCCCCTCGCCGAGGAGTTGACCGAGCGGGAGGTGCGGGGAGCTCGGGAGTTGGCCGGGCGGTGGGAACTTCTGTCGGAGTGCGGGCTGCCCGACACGCTGGTGCACGGTGACTTCCACCCCGGGAACTGGCGCAGCGACGGTGGAGCGCCTGTCGTGATGGACTTCGCCGACGCCTATTGGGGCAATCCGGTGCTCGACGGTCTGCGCGTCCAGGGCTTCCTTCCCGAGTCGGGTCGTGCGGCGGCCGCCCGGGACTGGGTGGCCGCCTGGAAATCGCGGGTGCCCGGCAGTGACCCGGCTCGGGCGCTCGATCTCGCCGAGCCGCTGGCCCATCTCACGTACGCCGTCCGGTATCAGGAGTTCCTGGACGGCATCGAACCCTCGGAGCGGCCCTACCACCGGGGGGATCCGGCGGACGAGGTGCGGGCGGCGTTGCGTTGCGCGTCGCTCGGGTGATCCCTGCGCCGGCCGTGGGTGCGTGGGTCGGGGCCGTGGCGGTACGTCGAGCCCGTCGCCGCCGGATCAGGCGTTGCCCTCTAGGGAGCCGTTTCCAGATCCGAACGTAAGCGACGGGCTTGCGACGCCACGGCCCCTTCCGTGCGTCGTCGGGTGCGGGCAGTGGGCTGTTCAGGCTCCGGCGGGCTCCGGGTCCGGGGTCGAGGTGGTCAGGTACTCCTCCTTGATCTCCTTCGGGCCGAAGGGCCACACCTTTTCCAGGTTCGCCCAGACGACGAAGGCGACGCAGCCCAGGGCCACCCAGGCCAGGGACCATTCGATGGGGTGGCGGCCCGGGGAGTTCTTGTCGGCGTATCCGTAGATCGTGAGCCAGCCGACGAGGGCGAGGAGACTGGGGATCGGGTAGAGCCACATCTTGTAGGGGCGGTGGAGGGTGGGCTGGCGCTTGCGCAGGACGGAGAGGGCGACGATCTGGGCCAGGGCCTGGACGATCACCATGACGGTGGTGAGGAGTTGGATCAGGGTGGCCAGGTCGGTGTGGCGGCCGATGAGGAAGCCGATCGCCGTGATGACGCCCATGGTCGCCAGGCCCAGCATCGGGAAGCGGTGTTTGGGGTGCAGCTTGGCGTACGGGCGGAAGAAGACGCGGTCGCGGGCGGCGTCGTAGGGAACGCGCGAGCCGCCGAGGAGTCCGGTGAAGACCGAGGCGAACGCGGTGATGAGGATGAGGACCGTGACCGTGTCGGCGGCTCCCTTGCCCCAGGTCTTTTCGAGGACGGCCGAGGCGACGGAGGTGGAGGCGATGTCCGTCGGATCGGTCATGCGGTGCCAGTCGATGACACCGAGCGTGCCGATCTGGAGGAGGAGGTAGATCGCCATGATGCCGAGGATGGAGAAGACGATGGAGCGGGGCAGGGTGCGGCCCGGATCCTTGATCTCGGCGCCCATGTACGCGGTGGTGTTGTAGCCCAGGTAGTCGTAGATGCCGATGGTCAGGCCCGCGGCGAAGCCGATCCAGAAGTGGCTGCTGGTCAGTTCGAAGGCGTGCGCCGGGTAGGTGAAGGCCAGATGGGCGCTGAAGTCGGTGGCCGCGGCGATGATCACCAGGAGGACCGAGGTGATCATGACCGCCCACATGACCGCCGTGATGCGGGCGATGTGTTCGATTCCGCGCCACAGGAGCAGCACCACCAGGGCGACGACGGCCAGGCCGATGAGGTCGCCCGTCGTCTTGCCCATGTCGGGGGCCAGGTAGCCGAGGTACTGGACGAAGCCGACCACGCCGGTGGACATGATCAGGGGGATGAAGAGCATGGCCGTCCAGACGAACAGGAACGGCATGAGGCGTCCGGTGCGGTACTGGAAGGCCTGACGGAGATACACGTAACTGCCGCCGGAGCCAGGCATGGACGCGCCCAGTTCGGCCCAGATCAGCCCGTCCACGAGGGCCAGCAGCGCGCCCGCGACGAAGCCGATGATCGCCTGCGGGCCGCCGAACGCGGCGACCATCAGCGGGATCGTCACGAACGGGCCGATGCCGCACATCTGGCTCATGTTGATGGCGGTGGCCTGGAACAGGCCGACGCGGCGGACGAAACCGCCGGTGGGTGGCGGGCTACCGGACATAGGGGTCTCCTGATATCGGGACGCGGGGAGGCGGGCTCCCCTTCGGCCGGCCCGGCGAGGCTGACTGGGCGATAAAGTTAAGGAGGCTTACTAGACGCGTCAAGAGGGTGTCAGGCATGCGTGAGAATGGTGCGATGCCCGCCAGCGACGCCATAGCGCAGCCCGAACAGCCCTGGAACCGGCAGCGGCTGCGCAGCACCAACGAGCGGCTGCTGCTCGACCGGCTGCGTACGGGCGGCGCCGCCTCGCGGGCTCAGCTCGCACGGGAGACGGGACTGTCCAAGCCGACGGTCTCCAGCGCGCTCGCGGCACTGGAGGAGGCGGGGCTGGTGCGTGAGGCGGGCACGCACGCGCCCGAGCGCGGCCGGGTGGCGGTGCTCTACGCCCCGGATCCCGCGGCCGGGTACGCGCTCGGCATCGACATCGGGCGCAGCTGGCTGCGGGTGGCGGTCGCCGATCTGGACGGCGGCGTGGTCGCACGTGCCGATGTGCGCAATCGGGCGCGCAGTTCGGGCGCCATGGCCGACCTCGTCGTCTCCACCGCCCGTCAGGTCGTCGCCAACTCCGGCCGGGGAGCACACGAGGTGGCGCACGCGGTGGTGGGCACGCCGGGCGTGTACGACGAGGAACGGCGCCGGGTGCGGTACGCGATGCATCTGCCCGGGTGGGGCCGCGCGGGTCTGTTCGACCGGATGCGCGAGGAGCTGGGCATCCCGCTGGAGGTGCACAACGACGCGAACCTCGCGGCACTCGGCGAGTACACGTACGGCGTCGGCGCGGGCAGCCGGCTGTTCACGTACATCCTGATCGGTACCGGTCTCGGCATGGGCGTGGTGAGCGAGGGGCGGCTGTTCACGGGGGCGCGCGGCGGGGCCGGGGAGATCGGGTTCCTGCCGTGGCCGGGGCTGCAGAAGCCGGAGACGCTGGAGGACGCGGTGTCGGGGGAGGCCGTCGTCGAGGCCGCGCGGCAGTTCGGCATGACCGGCCAGCTCACGGCCAAGACCGTGTTCGACGCGGCGCGCGCGGGGGACTCCGCCGCGGTGCGGGCGGTACGGCTGGAGGGTGAGCGGATCGCCTACACGGTGGCCGCGGCCGCCGCGGTGCTCGATCCCGATCTGGTGGTGCTCGGCGGCGGCGTGGGCCACAGCATCGACCTGCTGCTGCGGCCCGTGCGCGAGACCCTGCGTACGCTCACGCCCCTGCGTCCGAAGATCGTGCCGAGTCGGCTGGGCGAGGACGCGGTTCTGCTGGGCGCGGTGGCGACGGCCCTCGGGACCGCGCGGGACGTGGTGTTCGAGCGACGCTCGGCGTCCTGAGCGGGGCACTCGCCTTCGGTGATTGACACGGATTGCTCGGCCGCCTAGCTTGTGCGCCAGTTAGTAAAGTTTCCTAACTTGCAGGCCCGGCTTGCGCCTCCTTGCTCCTGCCTCTCTCTTCCCGTACTCCTGCCTCGCAGTGCCGACATGCAGTCTCGTAGCGCGGATGCTCCCCACCCCCAAGGAGACCACCGTGTTCCATCGCCCTGCCCCAAGACGGCGTTCCGCCACGGCCGCCGTCGCCCTGTGCCTCCTGTGCACCCTCTCGACCAGCGCCTGGGCCGGGTCCCGGAGCGCCGGACCCGACGCGGCCGCACGCGTGCCGGTCACCCCGGTGCCCGCCACCGCGGGCAGCACCACCGCGCTGTCCGGGTACGCGATCCAGTCGACGGCCGAGGTCACGGACGCGGCCTCCGACGTCTCGAGCCCGGGCTATCCGGCGAGCGGCTGGTACCCCGCGGGTTCCCGCTCCACCGTCCTCGCGGCGCTGCTCGCGGACGGGAAGTACGCCGACCCGTTCTTCTCGACCAACCAGAAGAAGATCCCCAAGGCCGACTTCCAGGTCCCCTGGTGGTACCGCTCGGACTTCACGGTCGCCGACACCACCGAGCGCAGTTACCTGGACTTCAGCGGGGTGATCTCGGCGGCCGACGTCTACGTCAACGGCGAGCAGGTCGCCACCGCCGCCGATGTCGTGGGCGCCTACACACGGCACGAACTCGACATCACCTCGCTGGTGCGGTCGGGCACGAACACGGTGGCCTTCCGCATCCGGCCCAACACGCCCAACAAGAACCTGACCATGGGCTGGTTGGACTGGCTCCAGCCCCCGCCCGACCAGAACATGGGCATCGTGCGTGACGTTCTCGTCCGCCGGGGCGGTCAGGTCGCGCTGCGCGACGCGCACGTCGTCACCGAGCTCGCCGTCCCCTCGCTCGCCTCCGCGGACCTGACGGTCAAGGCACAGGCCCGCAACGAGACGAGCGCTCCGGTCACGGCGACGGTGTCCGGCAGCATCGGCTCGGACGCCTCCTTCAGCAAAACCGTCTCCCTCGCCGCGCACGAGACGAAGACCGTCACCTTCTCCCCCACTGACACCCCCGGCCTGCGGCTGAGCGCGCCGAAGGTGTGGTGGCCCGCGGGTATGGGCGGACAGCCGCTGTACGGCCTCGACCTGACGGCCTCCGTCGGCGGCACCGCCTCGGACACCGCGCACGAGGACTTCGGCATCCGTGAGGTGAAGGCGCCCCTCAACTCCGACGGTGCCCGGCAGTACAGCGTCAACGGCCGCAGGCTGCTCATCAAGGGCGGCGGCTGGTCCCCGGACGAGTTCCTGCGCTGGGACCGGAGGTATGTCGAGGACCGGCTGAAGTACGCGCTCGACCTCGGCCTCAACACCATCCGCCTCGAGGGCCACATCGAGCCGGACGAGTTCTTCGACCTCGCCGACCGGTACGGCATCCTCACGCTGCCCGGCTGGGAATGCTGCGACAAGTGGGAGGGGAACGTCAACGGCAGCGAGGCCGGGGACAAGTGGACCGCGGCCGACTACCCCGTCGCCAAGGCGTCGATGGCCGCCGAGGCCGCCCGGCTGCGCGACCACCCGAGCGTCATCTCCTTCCTCATCGGCAGCGATTTCGCGCCGGACGCGACGATCGAGAAGAACTACCTCGACGCGTTGGCCGCCGCCGACTGGCCGAACCCCGTGGTCGCCGCCGCCTCCGACAAGTCCTCGCCGATCAGCGGCAGTTCGGGCATGAAGATGACCGGCCCCTACGACTGGATCCCGCCGAACTACTGGTACGCCAAGCGCGAGGGCGGCGCCACCGGCTTCAACTCCGAGACCAGCGCGGGCCCCGACATCCCCACCCTCGACACCCTGCGCCGCATGATGTCCCCCGCCGAGCTGGACACCCTGTGGAAGAGCCCGACCACCAAGCAGTACCACCGCTCACCGTCGTCGACCTTCGGCACGCTCAAGCTGTACGACGACGCGCTCGCGGGACGGTACGGAGCACCGAGCGGCCTGACCGACTACGTACGCAAGGCACAGCTCGCCCAGTACGAGAACGTACGCGCGCAGTACGAGGCGTACGGGCGCAACGCCACCGATTCCGCCAAGCCCGCGACCGGGGTCGTCTACTGGATGTTCAACAGCGGATGGACGTCGCTGCACTGGCAGTTGATGGACCGTTACCTCGACCAGGGCGGTGCCTACTTCGGGGCCAGGAAGGCGAACGAGCCACTGCACATCCAGTACTCCTACGACACCCGTTCGATCGTCGTCGTGAACAACCGGCACACCTCCGCGTCCGGACTCACGGCCCGGGTCACGCTCTTCAACACCGACGGCACGCAGAAGTACGACAGGACGGCGACCGGGGTGGACGTGGACGGGGACGGCGCCCACAGCACCCCCCTCACCGTGCCGTCCTCCGTGAGCGGCCTTTCGACGACCTACCTGGCACGCCTCGTCCTCACCGACGCCGAGGGCAAGGAGGTCAGCCGCAACGTCTACTGGCTGTCCACCAAGTCCGACACCCTCGACTGGGCCAAGACCGACTGGTACTACACGCCGACGACGAGCTACGCGAACCTCAAGGGGCTCAACTCCATGGCACAGGTGCCGGTTTCGGCGACGGCTTCGACCTCGGCCGGCGTGGACGGCGCGTCCACGACGACGGTCACGGTACGGAACACCGGGACCGGGAAGACTCCGTCACTGCTGACCGACGTGCACCTCGTGGACTCGGCCGGCAAGCCCGTCCTGCCCGTTCAGTGGTCCGACAACCAGGTCAGCCTGTGGCCCGGAGAGTCCACGACGCTCACCGCCACCTACCGGACGGCCGACCTGCACGGTTCGGCCCCCCGGGTTCGCGTCTCGGGATGGAACACACCGGAGACGACCGTCCCGGCGGCCGGCACTACCTGACTCGGCAACTACCTGACTCGGCGGGCGCCCCGAACTCCGGTGCGCGAGAGGGCGGGCCCGTTTCCGGGCCCGCCCTCTCGCGCGTTCGTGCTCAGCTCACGTTGAGCGCCGTGTCGTCGAGGACGAACGACGTCTGCAGGGTGGAGCCTTCGGTGCCGGTGAACTTGACGGTGACCGTCTGCCCGGCATAGCTGGACAGGTCGAAACTGCGCAGCGTGTAGCCCGACGCGGCGTTCAGGTTCGAGTACGTGGCGAGCGTCGACAGGACCGTGCCGCTGCTGTTGACCACCTGGGCCTTGAGGGTGTCGTAGGCCGTGCTGGTGGTCGTCTCGGCCGTGTCCACGTGGAGATAGAAGTTCAGGGTGGCCGCGCAGCCGGACGGGATGGTGACCGACTGGGAGAGCGTGTCCGTGTTGGCCGAGCCGTAGCCGTTCAGCCAGGCCTTGTAGGAGCCCGTACGGGCGGCCTCGCTGGAGCTGTTGGTGATGACACCGCTGGTCGCGGTCCAGGACGTGTTGCCGGACTCGAAGCCGGGGTTGGCGAGCAGCTGGGCGGCCGTGCAGGTACCGCCGCCCCCTCCACCGCCGCCGCCGCTGCTGCTGCCGCCCGCGAGCCACTCGGTGGCGTTCAGGGCGAGGGCGGCGTTGGTGGCGCCGGTGTCGTTCCAGCCGTCGTAGAGGGTGTTGCCGGACTGGCCGGTGCCGTCGTCGATCGGTGAGCTGTCGCCCCAGAACGCCACGCGGCCGCTGCCGAAGGTGCTGGTGGCGAAGAACGCTCCCGTGTTGCCGGAGTATCCGGTGCGGTAGAGCAGGCCCTTCACGGCCGAGTTGTCGGCGGGCTTGAGCGTGGCCGTCGTACCACTGGCGATCAGGCTCTTGGTGACCGTACCGAACGAGCCGTGCAGGACCGCGTTGCTGCTGTCGCTGATGGCGCTCGGGTAGTCGGAGCTGATGCTCAGCGAGTCGATGGAGAAGCCGAACGGGTCGGTGGAGTCGACGCTGTTGTTGGTCATCAGGTCGTTGAGGATCTCGACCGCGTCGTAGCCGTCGTTGTTGCGGTCGGCGCCGGTGTGGTCGGAGATCATGAACAGACCGCCGCCGTTCTTCACGAACGTCATGATCGCGGTCTTCTCCGCGGTCGTGAAGAGCGTGTTGGGCTCGGGCAGCACCAGCGTGTCGAAGTTCGACAGGTCGGTGGCCGTCGAGCCGCCGTAGGCCAGGCTGGAGCCCGAAGGCAGCGTCTTCAGGCTGTAGTCGCCGGTCTTCTGCAGGGCCACACCCCAGGAGGAGAGGGCTCCGGTCCAGTCGGTCTCCGCCGACGGCGAGGAGTCCTGGCCCAGCGGGTCGGGCTGACTGGTGGAGATGATCCAGTCGGCGTTGCCGGCCGTCTCCGCGTGGGCGTTGTCGAACAGGATGCGGTGCGGGGTCGCGGCGGCGGCCGGAGCGGCCGCGGACGCCTGGACGGCCGCACCCGCGACGAGCAGTCCGAACACGGCCGCGGCCGTGGTGAGTCTGTGGCGGGATCTTCTGAATCCGAGCATCCTGCAAACCTCCATGAGGGGTGGGGAGAGGCGGTGCGGGCGCCAAGTCTGCGCGCGTAGAACGGTGGTTGGCCGTCTGCCACGCGACAGATTCTTGAACGGTACATGGCAGGAACGCGACTGAACAGGAGCCCGCCGGAGCGGACACGGGACGGCCGGAAAGCGGAACGGACTGTCTTCGCCCGCAGGGGGAACACACCTAACTGCGGGGGTCCTGACAAAAAGGGGCGGACATGGAGATCTCAGGCATCATCAGTGCCATTCTCATCGGCATCATCATCGGCGTACTGGGCCGGCTCGTGGTCCCGGGACGCCAGCGCATCGGCATCCTGTGGACGATCCTCGTCGGCATCGTGGCCGCGTTCATCGGCTCGGGGATCGCCGCCGCGTTCGGCGTGGCGAACACGAAGGGCGTCGACTGGATCGAGTGGGTCATTCAGATCGGACTCGCGGCGGTGGGCGTCGCGGCGCTCGACCGGGTGAAGGTGCGCCGCTGACGGGGCCGACCGGCGGTCGGTGACGCCGTCCCTGTCCCCGGACGGCGTCCGGTGTCACCCGTACACGTACGGCGTTGTCGTGGTCAGGGGTTCGAAGCCCAGGCGGGCGAGGACCGGGCGGCTCTGGCTGGTGGCGTCGACCTGGACGTAGCGGTAGCCGCGCTCGGCGGCGACGCGGGCGCGGTGGGCGACGAGCGCGCGGTAGATGCCGCGGCGGCGCCAGGAGTCGATGGTGCCGCCGCCCCAGAGGCCGGCGAAGCGGGTGCCGGGGACCATCTCCATGCGGGCGGCGCTGACCGGGACGTCACCGGCGAGGGCCACCACCGCGACGACGTTGTCCTCGTCGCCGGTGAGCTGGGCGAGGAGTTGGTGGCGCATCCGGGTGCTGTCCGTACCGAAGGCCTGTTCGTGGACGTCCGCGACGAGGTCGACGCCCGCGCGGTCGGTGACGGGCAGCAGCCGTACGCCCTCGGGCGGCTGGGCGTCGAGCGCGAGGTCGCCCAACTCGGCGATCATCAGGGTCTCCTCGGGCTGGGCGACGAACCCGGCGGCGCGCAGCCGCTTGCCCAGGCCCTCGGGCTTGTCGTGCCCGTACAGCTTCCACTCGAACTCGCGGCCGAGTTCGCCGAAGTAGCGCATCTGCTCGGCGATCGCGGCATCGGCTGTCGATTCATCCAGGTCCGACCAGATCACCCCGTTCCAGCCGTGCTCGGTGCCGACCTGGCGTACCACCTTGCCGACGCGTTCGACCCGGGCTCCTGGGCTGTCGGGGCGCGCGTCCTCCCGCATGTCCCGGTCGAACAGGGCCAGTACCGCAACGTGATCCATGGGGTCACTCCAGCACCCCGACGCGCATAGGGCAACGGCATTGCACCGGGGCAGAGTCGGTCAGGCTGCCCCGCCCCGGTGCGTCGTCCCAGGTCAGGTGCGGTTCAGTTGCGGGTCCACTGCTGGTTGGATCCGCCGTTGCACGACCAGAGGTCGATCAGGGTTCCGTTGGCCGTCGCGGCGCCCAGCGCGTCCAGGCACAGGCCCGAGACGTTGTTGGTGACGGTTCCGTTGGAGTTGAAGGTCCACTTCTGGTTGGTGCCGCCGTTGCAGTCCCACAGGACGACCTTGGTGCCGTTGGCGGTACCGTTGTTGTAGGCGTCGAGGCACTTGTTGCCGTAGACCACCAGTTCACCGCGCGAGGTGTAGGTGAACGTCTGGTTCTGGCCACCGCCGCAGTCCCACAGTTCGGCCTGGCTGTTGTTGGTGATCGTGCTCTTGAAGAAGTCCAGGCAGCGTCCGGATCCGGTGCCGACGACCGCGGTTCCATTGGTGCCCGGGACGGCGCGCACGGCCACGGCGTCGATGTCGGGCGCGGTGCCCGAGGCCCCGAAGGTCAGCGTGTTGGAGCCCTTCGCCAGGGACGCGAGGACGGAGACCGTCCGGTAGGTGGTCGCCGACCCGGTGGGCGGGAAGGCCAGGGTCTGCGCGTACTGGCCACCCACCTGAAGCGTCGCCTTGCGGTCCGCGGTACCGCCGTTGGCGTAGGTGATGTCGATCAGCTTGGTGCCCGCGGCGGACGCCGTGACTCCGGTGAAGGCCGGGGTCGTCGCGGACGTGGTGTCCTCGTACGTCGTCCCGGACGCCTCGGTGCCGGAGACGGTGAGCAGCACTCCCTCGCCCGCGGGGACGCTGGTGGTGTAACTCGTCGCGAACGAACCGGCGTTGGACGCCGACCAGACGTTGCGTACGGCGGCGGAGGCGGTGGTCAGACCCATGTCCTGCCAGCGGGCGGTGATGTTCGCCGCGGCGGACGTACGGTTCAGCAGCAGGACCGCGCGCTTCCCGGTACCGGAGAGGATCTTGCTGTAGACCTGCAGGCCGGTGCTGTCCTCGGCGACCTTGACGCCCTGGAGGCCGCGCGCGTCCTGGTCGATCGCGACGACCTCGGAGTTGGTGAGGATCGAGGCGGTCGTCGAGCTCATGGTGGCCAGGTTGTTGCCCGCGAGCAGAGGGGCGCCCGAGATCGCCCACAGGCCCATGTGGGTGCGGTTCTGGGCGGCGCTCAGGCCGTTCATGCCGACCGTCATCATGTCCGGGTCGTTGTAGTAGCCGGTGTGCTGGGCGGCGGGGTGCAGCGACTTGTCGAAGTTGGCCAGGATGTTGGTCATCGTCGGGTTGTCGGGGTAGTAGACGATGTCGGTGCTGGTGCGCCACATCGCGCCCGTGCCGGCGGCCCAGTTCCAGGGGTTGCCCGTGCCCCACTCGCACAGCGACAGGACGAGCGGCCGGCCGGTGACGGCGGTCGCGGCGGTGTTGGCGTCGCGGATCGCCTTGTACGTCGTCTCCTGGTCGAGGCCCTCGGCGTCACCGCCGCACCAGTCGATCTTCAGGAAGTCGAAGCCCCAGTTCTGGAAGGTCTCCAGGTCCTGCTGGTTGTGGCCCTCCATACCGGTGTTGGGTGCGGCGGGTGTGCCCGAGGGGGTCGGGTAGTAGTAGCCACAGCCGTTCTTGCCCGCGTCGGTGTAGATCCCGGCCTTGAGGCCCTTGCTGTGGATGTAGTCGACGATGGCCTTCATCCCGCCCGGCCACTTGGCGGTGTCGACGGTGATGTTGCCGTTGCTGTCGCGGGTGCCCAGCCACCAGCCCTCGTCGATGTTGACGTACTTGTAGCCCGCGGCGGCCATGCCCGACGACACGAGGGCGTCGGCCTGGGCCTTGATGGTGTCGTAGTCGATGACGCTGGCGAAGGTGTTCCAGGACGCCCAGCCCATCGGGGCCGGGGCCACCCCGATCTGGTTGGTGCTGACGGCGGTCGGCTCGGCGGTGAGCGGAGTGGCGGAGCGTCCGACTCCGGCCAGTCCGGCGACGGCCAGGCCCAGGACGGCGCCATGAACGGCTGCGCGCTTCAGGAGGCCTCTGAGGCGCGCGGTGTGCGAATGGGGGGACATACGGCTCTCCCTTGAGCGGTTTGTTCGCAGACTCGAACAAAAGTCAACGAGACTCGCCATATGGGAGCCGCCATTCCGCGGGCGCGTCAAGTCCCTTGCCGGCAGAGCCCGTTCACGTTCGGCCACGCCGTCGGTGAACGCGTCCGTGCTCCGGAGGCCGCCCGTCGCGTTGCCACCCGCACGCGGTACCTTTCGGTTCGACCCGGCCCGACCCGGCCGGCAAAGATCTCAAGCATCGGGATGGTCATGCGCGAGGACGCGATCGTCGAGGTGGCGGCCGGAATCCATCTGGTTCACGGCAGCAACACCAACTGGGTGATCCTGAGCGAGGGGGACGCCGTCACCCTGATCGACACCGGATATCCGGGCGACCGCCCGGACGTCCTCGCCTCCCTCGACGCGCTCGGCCACTCCCCCGAGGCCATCAGCGCCGTACTCATCACCCACGCGCACAACGACCATCTCGGGTCGGCCGAGTACCTGAGCAGCACCTACGGTGTCCCGGTCCATCTGCACGAGGAGGAGGTGGCGCACGCGCGCCGCGAGTTCCTCCAGCAGGTGAGCGTGGGCGAGGTGATGCGTCAGGCGTGGCGTCCCGGCGTCCTGCCCTGGGCGGTGCACGCGATCCGTTCCGGCGGCAAGGCGGACGTCCGGATGACCCGGCCCGAGCCGTTCCCCGCCAAGGGAGCGCTCGATCTTCCCGGCGGTCCGGTGCCGGTGCACACACCCGGGCACACCGCCGGACACTGCGTCTACCACCTGCCGGACGCCGGCATCGTGATCTCCGGCGACGCCCTGGTCAGCGGTCACCCCACCTCGCGGATACAGGGCCCGCAGCTGCTGCCCGACATGTTCCACGCCGAGCGCGCGAACGCCCTCGCCTCGCTGAAACTCATCGAGGCACTCTCGGCGGACGTCCTGCTGCCCGGGCACGGCCCGGTGCACCGCGGATCCGTGAGCGAGGCGGCCCAGCGCGCCCAGGCGCTCGCCAACTGACGGCCGCCTTGAGCCGGCCGGCTCAAGGCCGCGGGGTTCCCGGCTGGACGGTGTCGAGGTAGGCCCGCAGCGCGTCCCGGTTGCGGGCCAGGCAGTCGATGCGGCTCTGGATGCGGTCGATCTCGCCCCGCAGGAGTGCGGCGGTCTCCTGGGTCAGGCACTCGGGGTGGAGATGGATCTCGCCGGGGTCGGACAGGAACGGCAGGATGACACGGATGATCTCGGTGGTGAGCCCGGAGTCGAGCAGCCCGCGGATCTGCCGTACGCACGGGACGGCCCCGTCGCCGTACGCGCGATAGCCGTTGGCGGCCCGCTCGGGGCGCAGCAGGCCCTGTTCCTCGTAGTAGCGCAGCATCCGGGTGGGGACGCCGGTGCGGCGCGACAGCTCACCGATCCTCATGACTCGGCATGACTCCGCTCTCCGGGGCAGACGCGCTTGCCTTCACACTGATGTGAGGGTTTCAGCATGGTCGCATGTCGCTCGCACCGCCCGCCAAGGGCACCGCTCCGCCCGCCTCCGGGCTGCCGCTCTCGGGGCTGCTCGCTCTGTCCACGGCCGCCTTCACCGCCGTACTGACCGAACTGCTGCCCGCCGGTCTGCTGCCGCGGATGGCTCCGGCCCTGGGGGTGTCCGAGGGGCGTGTCGGTTTCCTGGTGACCGGATACGCACTCGCCTCCTTCCTCGCCGCGGTGCCCCTCACGGCCGCGCTGCGCGGGCTGCCGCGCCGCCGGGTACTGACCGGCACCCTCCTGGGTTTCGCCTTCTGCAACGCCGTCACCGCGCTGTCGTCCTGGTACGCGCTCACGTTCGCGGCCCGGCTCGGGGCCGGGGTCATGGGTGGCACGCTGTGGGCGATGCTCGTCGGCTACGCGGCCCGGATGGTGCCCGCCGAGCGGCGCGGCCGTGCCATCGCGATCGTCCTCGGGGGCATCACCCTCGCCCTGTCGCTGGGCGTGCCCGCGGGCACCGCGCTGGCGGACGCCGTCGGCTGGCGCGCGGCCTTCGGTGTGCTGTCCGTACTCGCCGCGCTGCTCGTGCTCTGGGTGCGGTGGCGAGTTCCGGGCCTGCCCGGCGAACCGGCGGACGGGCGGATACCCCTGCGCCGGGTGGCCGCGCTGCCCGGCATCGTGACCGTCCTTTCCGTGACCCTGCTCCTGCTTCTGGGGCACCAGGTGATGTACACGTACGTCGCCCCCTTCGCCGCGCACACCGGTTTCGGCCATACCGGTCTCGTCCTGCTGGTGTTCGGGGTGGCCACGGTGGTGGGGATCTGGATCGTCGGCGCCCTGGTGGACGCGCACCTGCGCCGTACGCTGCTGACGGCCCTCGCCCTGATCGCCTGCGCGATGGCGGCGCTGGCCGTGTCCGCGGGCGACCCCCTCGCGCTCCTCGTCTCGGTCGCCCTGTGGGGCGCCGCGTTCGGCGGGGCGCCGACGCTGATCCAGACCGCGCTGGTCGACGCCTCCGGCCCCGCCCACGCCGACGTGGCCACCTCCCTGCAGAGCACCGTCTACAACGCGGGTATCGCGG
Source organism: Streptomyces sp. GbtcB7 (assembly GCF_019091445.1). Classification (NCBI taxonomy): domain Bacteria; kingdom Bacillati; phylum Actinomycetota; class Actinomycetes; order Kitasatosporales; family Streptomycetaceae; genus Streptomyces; species Streptomyces sp. GbtcB7. The sequence goes on along the minus strand of NZ_JAGXJM010000005.1, from coordinate 190,562 downwards.
CCGGTTCCCTCACCGGAGGACTTGTCCTGGAGAGCGCGGGAGCCACGGCTCTTCCCTGGACGTCACTCCCCCCGATCGCCGCCGCGGTCGGTGTGGTGGCGGTGGGTCGGCGGCGGGCGTTTCCCGCGCGGCGCCCCGTCTGACACCCCGTCCGCAGGGCACCAGGACCTGTCCGGACGCCTGTCCTTCAGCGGGTTTCCCGTGCGGGGGCGCCGTAGCGGAGTCCGTCGACGAGCAGGGCGATCATGCGCGGGGTGTGACCGTTGTCGTCTTCCTGGGCGGGCAGGGTCAGATTGCGCGTGGCGACCAGGAGGTCTTCCGGGTCGACGTCGGAGCGGATCTCGCCGGCCTTCGCCGCGGTGTCGAGGAGCGCGCCGAGGACGGGCATGAAGCGCTGCTGGAAGTAGGAGGGCAGGGTGTCGTAGGCCGGGTCCCCCGAGTGCAGGGCCGCACTGAGTCCGCGTTTCGTGGCGATGAAGCCCGCGAAGCGCTGGAGCCACTTGGCGAGCGCTTCGGCCGGTTCGTACCGCGCCGCCAGGGAGGGTGCGGCGTCGGCGCAGGCGTCGACTTCGTGGCGGAAGACCGCGGCGATGAGGTCCGAGCGTTGCGGGAAGTGGCGGTAGAGGGTGCCGGCCCCCACGCCCGCCTTGGCGGTGATCTCCCGCACGGGTGCGTCCACTCCCGAGGTGGCGAAGACTTCCGCGGCCGCCGCGAGCAGGGCGTCGGTGCTGCGTTGCGCGTCGGCGCGCAGCCGCTTACGGGGCTGCCCTTGCGCCGCGGCGGCGTCGCCTTCCCGAGTCGTTTCCTCGCTCACGATGCTTCCCCTTGCTAACCGGAACACCGTTCCGTATCGTCTAGATTGAACGCTGTTCCGTTTCCGCCAGCCTAACGCGCCGCGGCCGGCACCGGCCGACGCACAAGGAGACTCATGAAGTACCGCACACTGGGCCGAACCGGCATCAAGGTCAGCCCGTACTGTCTGGGCGCGATGATGTTCGGCGCCATCGGCAACCCCGACCACGACGACTCCGTCCGGATCATCCACAAGGCGCTGGACGCGGGCATCAACTTCGTCGACACCGCGGACGCCTACTCACGCGGCGAGTCCGAGGAAATCGTCGGCAAGGCCCTCAAGGGCCGCCGGGACGACGTCGTACTCGCCACCAAGGCCCACCTCCCCATGGGAGACGACCCCAACCAGCGAGGCAACTCGCGGCGCTGGCTGGTCCGCGCGCTGGAGGACTCGCTGCGCCGGCTCGGTACCGACCACGTCGACCTCTTCCAGATCCACCGGCCCGCCCCGGACACCGACGTGGAGGAGACCCTCTCGGCCCTCACCGACCTGGTGCGCGCGGGCAAGGTCCGGGCCATCGGCACCTCCTCCTTCCCCGCCTCGGACATCGTCGAGGCGCAGTGGGTCGCCGAGCGACGGGGCCTGATGCGGTTCCGCAGCGAGCAGCCGACGTACTCGATCCTCAACCGCGGCATCGAGCGCGAGGTGCTGCCCGTCTGCGAGCGCTACGGCATGGGCGCCCTGGTCTACAGCCCGCTCGCGGGCGGCCTGCTGACCGGCCGCTACCGCAAGGGTCGCCAGGCCGACAGCCACCGTGCCGCCTTCGGCTTCAAGCACCTCAGCGACGAACGCCGGCTCGACACCGTGGAACAGCTCATCCCCCTGGCCGACAAGGCGGGGATGCCGCTGACGCACCTGGCCATGGCGTTCGCGATCGCCCATCCCGGCGTCACCTCCGCGATCATCGGACCGCGCACGATGGCCCACTTGGACGACCTTCTCGCGGGCGCGGAGACCACTCTGACCGACGAGATCCTCGACCAGATCGACGCGATCGTGCCGCCCGGCACCGACATCGGGACGCTCGACATGGCCTACAACCCACTCGCCATCCAGCAGACCGCCCTGCGCCGCCGCCTGCCCGACGAACGCTCCGCCGCCTGAACCAGCGCCCGACCTGATCCGCCGGACAGGACCTAGCCGAGTTCGAGCGTGGCGACCCCGTAGACGCGCTCGGCGCTGAACGGCCTGACCGGGCCGGTGTACATCCGGGCGGTCTCGAAGGAGGGGGCGAGGCCGAACCCCTCGGCGAGGGCGACGCCCGGCTCGTTCGACTCGGGGATGTCGATGGCGACCTCGCCCCCGGGAACGTCGGCGGCCAGCGCCAGCAGGAGGGCGCGGGCATCCTCGGCGGTGTCGGCGAACAGCGGGCCCACGCGTGGGCGGTCGAGGGCGGGCCGGACCACCGCGTAGCCGGTGAGGTGGCCGTCGGCGACGCGGACGAAGGTGCGGTGGCCTGGACCGGTGAGCCACCGCTCCAGGAAGCGGGGGCGGTCGGCCGGGCAGCAGGCACTGTCGTACGCCGCGATCGACGCGAAGTCGGCCGCCGCGGCGGGCCGCACCCCCGGTGGCGTCTGTGCCGCCGGCACGGTTCCGATGAACCGGACGGTGCGGTGGGCCAGTTCGAAGCCGGACTTGCGGTAGTTGTCCTGCTGCGCCACCACACCATCCAGACCGACGGTCCGGCCGCCGGCGTGGGCGAGGGCCGTCTTCCAGGTGGTGAGGCCGTGGCCGCGGCCGCGCAGATCCGGTCGTACGAGATAGAAGCCCAGGAAGGCGTAGTCGGCGTCGTACGTCACGACCGAGACCGCCGAGACCGGCTGCCCGTCGATCCTGCCGATGAAGAAACCCTCGGGGTCCTGGGCGAAGAAGCTCGGTGCGTCGGACAGCCCCGGATTCCATCCCTCGTCCCCCGCCCACCCGCTGATCACCGACCAGTCGTCGAGCGAGGCCCGGGCGACGACGAGATCCGCGGGACCAGGAGAAGTCATGTGTGCGCTCCATTCGCTTGCGGCGGGGGTGCGCGGCGGTCGCCCGCGCCCGCAGCATCCTTCCCGATCTCCACGGGGATTTCAGCCTCTGTCACTCATAGGCTTGCCGTCCATGAGTGTCGATGACGTGACCCTGCGCCCGGTGGCCGAGGACGACCTGCCCGTCATGGAGCGGTTCCTGACGGAACCCGAGACCGCCACGCCCTTCCAGTGGTTCGGCTGGCGGGACCCGGACCGCTGGCGGCGCAAGTGGGCGGAGGACCACATGCTCGGCGACGACGCGGGCTATCTGATGGTCGTGCGCGGCGAGGAGCGCCTGGGCTTCGTCGGGTGGCGGAAGATCCGGCCCACCCCGAGCACGTACTACTGGAACATGGGCATCGGTCTGCTGCCGGAGGCGCGCGGCAAGGGCTGGGGCACGGAAGCCCAGCGGCAGCTCGTCCGTTACCTGTTCGCGCACACGACCGTGGTGCGGATCGAGGCGGACACCGAGGCGGAGAACATCGCCGAGCAACGCGCCCTGGAGAAGACCGGGTTCACCCGCGAGGGCGTGCTGCGCAGTGTGGGGTTCCGGGACGGCCGGTGGCGCGACGGCGTGCGCTACAGCATCCTGCGCGACGACCTTCCCGAGATGCGCTGATCCCGCCCGGGGACCGCTCGCGGAAGCCACCCGAACGGGGCCCCACCGGTCGTGTGCCCGGTGGGGCCTTGCGCGTCAGCGGACCCCCGTGGGCCGGAACCGCCGGTACAGCACGGCCCCGCCCAGCAGCAGGGCGGCGCTCGCGGCGACCGCCGGCATCGTCTGGTCGGCGCCCGTGTGGGCGAGGGAGGCCATCGGCCGCGGCGGGGCCTGGTACGGCGGCACCTGCGCCCTGGGCGTCGTGTGCGGCCTCGGGGCGGTCTTCACCGGCTGGGGGTGGTCGCCGGAGGTGTTCGTGGACGTGTTCCCCACGGACGCGTTGCCGAGGCCGACCACGCTCACGGAGTTGCCGCTGACGTTCACCGGGAGGTGCACGGGGAGCTGCAGGCCGTTGCCCGAGAGCACGCCCGGAGAATCCTTTCCGCTCCCGACCGCGACAGCACCGCCGCGTGAAACGGCACCGCCGCGAGCCACGCCACCAGCGCCTTCGCCGCTCCTGCCGTGGCTCCTCCCGCCGACGCCGGGGCCCCCGCCCTCGCTCACGTTCGCACAGCCGTTGCCCGCGGCGGGGTTCAGGAGCCCGGCCACGTTCACGGTGTTCCCGCACACGTTCACAGGGACGTGCACCGGGAGCTGGAGGGTGTTGCCGGAGATCAGCCCGGGCGAAGCCGCCGTACCGCCGTCCGCCGAGGCGTCGGCGTGCGCCGGCATCGTCACGGCCATCGCCGCGCCCGAGGCGGCGGCCGCGGCGATCAAACCATTTCGGGTAACCCGTTTCATAGGTTCCCTGCCTTCCAGACATGGACGCGGGCACTCACCCGCACCGCGTAAAACGCGGGAGGACCATCCGACGTTATGGCTGATCGTGCTTTCACCCCATCGAGGGTCACGTTTATCGAACGCCCGCCCAGAGGCGCGCTCCCGGACACCCGCTTATCGTGAGCGAGGAGCTATCCCCTGGCGCCCGGTACGACGCCGGGCGTCCCTGGAGGCATCCATGCTGTCCGCGCACCAACGCTGGGCGTACGCCGGAGCCGGCGTCGTGACACTGGCCCTGCTGGCGGCGGGTCTGCCCTCGGGGGTGGCTACGGCCGCCGAGGGCCCCGATCTGTCCCGCTTCTACCACCAGCAGATCAAGTGGGGTACCTGCAAGGGCGACGGAATGCCCGCGGATCTGCAGTGCGGGCAGGTGACCGTCCCGCTGGACTACGCGCGCCCAGGGGCCGGGACGCTCGACCTCGCGCTGGCCCGCTACCGCGCCACCGGCGCGTCGAGGGGATCCGTACTGCTGAACTACGGCGGCCCCGGCGTCCCGGGAGTCCCGCAGCTCGCCACCGGCGGCAAGGACTTCATGCCGCTCACCAACGGCTACGACGTGGTGACCTTCGACCCGCGCGGTGTCGGCCGGTCCTCTCCCGTCAGCTGCGGCGGCGGGATGGGCCAGACCTCCGACGCGACGGGCCCGGCCACCCACGACAGCAGCCCGGAGGCACTCCTCAAGCAGGTGCGGAAGGACGCCGACGAGTGCGCCAAGCACTCCAGCCCGGTACTGGCCCACATAGGCACGGTCAACGCCTCCCGGGACCTGGACGTGATGCGCCAGGCCCTCGGTGACAAGAAGCTCAACTACCTGGGATTCTCGTACGGAACACGCCTGGGCGCGGTGTACGCGAGCCAGTTCCCCGACAAGACGGGCCGCATGGTGCTCGACGGCGTGGACACGCTCACCGAGCCGCTGTCCGAGTCGGGCCTGGTGAGCGCCGAGGGGCAGCAGACCGCCCTGGAGGACTTCCTCACCTGGTGCACCCAGGACCCGTCGTGCCCGTTCGGGCAGGATCCGCGCGATGCCCGTCAGCGGGTCGCCCGACTCGTCGACTCGCTGGACAAGGACCCGGTGCCGACGAACTTCGGGCAGCAGTTCTCCGGCCAGGACCTGGTGGCGACCATGGGTCTTGAACTCTTCGACCGCAAGGGGTGGCCGGAACTCGAGCGGTCCCTCGCCTCACTCGTCCAGGACGGCGACCCGAGCCCACTGTTGCAGGCGGCCGGGGGCAACGCCCTGCCCCACGCCACGTACAGCGGGCTGGTCGACCCCGCGAACGTGCCCCCGGACAACCTCGAGAGCGCACTCCTGGCGATCAACTGCGCCGACGACCCCGATCGGCCCAGCGCCGCGCAGCTCACCAAGGAGATCGACGAGCTGAAGGCCGCCTATCTGGAGGCGTCGCCGATCTTCGGCCCTCTCCGCCTCAACGAGCTGCTGATGTGCTACGGCCGCCCCAAGGGCAGCGACTACATCCGCGAGAAGGTACGCGATGTCCACACGCCGAAGATGCTCCTCGTCGGCACCCGCGGGGACCCGGCGACCCCGTACCGCTGGACCGAGGAGACCGCCGAGCGGCTCGGCTCCGCGGCCGTCGTGCTCGACAACAAGGGCGAGGGCCACACCGGGTACGCGTCGTCCAAGTGCGTGCGCCAGAAGGTCACCGACTTCCTGCTGTACGGCTCACTGCCGGACAACGGCAGCTCCTGCGGCCCGGAGGATGCGACGGCCCCCTGAGGGGTCGGACACAACCCGAAGGGCACCTCGTCCGTCACACTGAGCAGGCGTCGCTCACCGTTCGTGACATCGCTCATGACACCGTTCGTGACACCGCTCGTGACCGAAACAGGGGGAACCCACCGATGCGCAGCCGACCCGTTCTCGCCCTCCCGGCCGTCGCCGTGGCGCTGCTTCTCGCCGTGCCGCAGAGCGGCTCGGCCGCCGCGCGGCCCGCCCGGTGCGCCGAGAAGGCCGTCACCGTCCACGCCCACCGATCCGGCGACCCCACCCTGCTGCACCTCGGCGTCACCAACCGCTCCACCCGGGCGTGCACCGTCGACCGCATCCCGACCGTCGTCTTCGGGGACCTCGACGGCGCCGCCCTGCCGGTTCCCGCGGGGCGGAGCGGGCCGTACCTGCTCGATGCGGGCCGGACGGCGTACGCCGCCCTGCGGACCATCGCCGACCCGGCGGACCCGGAGGCCCGCCGGGTGGAGGCGATCAGCGTCTCGGCGGACCCCGCGCGCTTCGGCCGTACGTTCACCGCGCGTGAGCTGGGCGTCGGTCGCGTCGTCCTGGTGTGGGAGCCGGTGACCTCGTGGTGGAAGCCCTCGCAGGCGGCCGCCGACCGGGCACTCAGGTAAGCAGCACGTCCGGGGCGTACATGTCCAGCCACAGCGCCAGGTCCAGGGTGCGCTCCAGGCCCCGCCGCGACGCCTGCGTGATCTGCGGGCTGTCGCGGTGGGCGGCCCGGTGGACCCGCTCCCGGTCGACGAGGTCGAAGACCGGGTGCGCGGGCCGGGCCAGGAGGTCCTTGGCATGGTCCTGGAGGGCGATCGCGTACTTGGGATCCTGCGTCGACGGATAGGGGCTCTTGACCCTGTCGTACACGGACTTGGGGATCAGGTCGGCGGTCGCCTCCCGCAGCAGGCTCTTCTCCCGTCCGTCGAAGGACTTCAGGGACCAGGGCGCGTTGTAGACGTACTCGACGAGCCGGTGGTCGCAGAACGGCACCCGCACCTCCAGGCCGACGGCCATGCTCGCGCGGTCCTTGCGGTCGAGCAGAACACGGACGAAACGGGTCAGGTGGAGGTGGCAGATCCGCCGCATCCGGTACTCGAAGTCGCTCTCGCCGTCCAGCCGCCGGATGCCCGCGACGGCCGTACGGTAGCCGTCGGCGACGTACGACTCCAGGTCCAGCGCCTCGGTGAGGTCCGGGCGCAGTACGTCGGCGTCGTCGCCGAAGTCCCGGCTGAACCGGACGAGCCAGGGGAAGGTCTCGGCGCTGCGGGCCTCCTCGTCGAAGAACTGCAGGTAGCCGCCGAAGACCTCGTCCGCCGACTCCCCGGAGAGCGCGACCGTGGAGTGCTCGCGGATGGCCTGGAAGAGCAGGTACAGGGAGGCGTCCATGTCGCCGAAGCCCATGGGGAGGTCGCGGGCCCTGATCACCTTCGCGCGGACGTCGAGGTCGGCCAGGGCGTGCGCGTCGAGGACGATGTCCTGGTGGTCGGTGGCCGAGGCGCGGGCCACGTCGTGCACGAAGGGGGTGTCGGGGGTGCCCCGCAGCTCGTCGGCGACGAAGTGGTCGGTCTGGCCGACGAAGTCGACGGCGAAGCTGCGGACCTTCTCGCCGTGCTCGCCGAGCTGCCGGGCGGCCAGCGCGGTCATGGCGGAGGAGTCGAGGCCGCCGGAGAGCAGGGTGCAGCGCGGCACGTCGGCGACGAGCTGGCGGCGCACGATGTCCTCGAGGAGCGAGCGGACGGTGGCGATGGTGGTGTCGCGGTCGTCGGTGTGCGGCCGGGTCTCCAGCTGCCAGTAGACGCGGCGGCGCAGACCGGAGCGGTCGACGGTGACGACGGTGCCGGGCTCCACCTCGCGCATGCCGTCCCAGATCGCGTGTCCGGGCGTCTTGACGAAGGTGAACAGCTCGCGCAGTCCGTCGAGGCGGACCCGGGCCGGGGCCAGCGGATTGGCGAGGATCGCCTTGGGTTCGGAGCCGAAGAGGACGCCGTCGGGGGTCGGGTAGTAGTAGAAGGGCTTGATGCCCATGCGGTCGCGGATCATCACGAGCTTGTCGTGGCGGCCGTCCCAGACCGCGAAGGCGTACATCCCGTTGAGCCGCTCGGGGAGCGCCTCACCCCATTCGAGGTAGCCGCGCAGGACCACCTCGGTGTCGGAGTCGGTCGAGAAATGGTGCCCGCGGTCGGTCAGCTCGCGGCGCAGCTCGGTGAAGTTGTAGGTCTCCCCCGAATAGACGAGCGCGACCGTGCCGTCCGGGGTCTCGGCGGTCATGGGCTGGCGTCCGCCGGGCAGGTCGATGATCGCGAGCCGGCGGTGCCCGAGGGCCGCGGGCCCCTCGGTCCAGGTGCCGCGGTCGTCGGGGCCCCGGCAGGACATCGTCTCCGTCATTGCATCCAATGTCTCCGCCTCGGCGCGCAGGTCGCGGTCGAAGGAGACCCAGCCGGTGATGCCGCACATGCGTACCTCCCGCGTCCGGTTCTGCCGGGAGCACTGCGCCTGCCTGCGGTTTCATGGGCGGGCCAGCGTTTCCGCAAAACCAGTTGTATTGAGCAGCTATATGACGAGGTTGTGTCATGTGCGCAAGTGACGTCAACACGTACGTAACCTGACCGGACCAGTCACCCCGACGGTTTCGGCCGCGCTTTGCGTCCCGCGGACGGGCGGATCGGCCCGCTGCCGGGCGTCTGCGAACGGGAATCGGCCACGGGCAAAGTCTTCCTCAACATCCGCCGGGGCGCCCGGGGGGGGGATCCTCGGGGACCCGAGCGGCATGCCCGCTTTCGCCCCTTTCCGTCCCATGGGTTTGACTCATGGTGTGCGCCGGATGCTCTTGCCGCTGTTCGTCGCCCTGGGTGCGGCCGGGGCGCTGGTCCTGGCATGGGCCGTCTCGCCCTGGTGGTGGTGGGCGGCCGCCGTACTGCTCGCCCTGACCGCGCTCGCCGTCCGGGACCTGGCCCAGCGCCGCCACGCGGTCCTGCGGAACCGTCCCCTGCTCGGCCACCTCCGCTTCCTCCTGCGGCCCGACGACCGTGATGTGCGCGGCCTCGTGTACGAGCGCGCCGGGGGCGTCGAGGCCGAGGAGCCCTTCGGCACCGGGCTGGACCTGTACGGGCACGGGTACGAGTACCTGGAACCGTCGATGCGCCCGGTCGAGATGCCGGACGAGCCGCCCGTGGTGCGTGTCGGCGGCCCGGACTGCACCCAGCCGTACGACATGGCCCTGCTGAACGTCTCCGCGATGAGCTTCGGGGCGCTGTCCTCGCACGCGATCCTGGCGCTCAGCCGGGGCGCGGCGCTCGGCGGTTTCGCGCACGACACCGGCGAGGGCGGTCTTTCGGACCACCACCTGCGGGGCGGCGGCGACCTGATCTGGGAGATCGGCAGCGGGTACTTCGGCTGCCGCACCCCGGAAGGGGGCTTCGAGGCACGGGAGTTCGCGGACAAGGCCGCCCTGCCGGAGGTCAAGTGCGTGTCGCTGAAGCTCTCCCAGGGGGCGCAGCCGGGCATCGGCGGGGTGCTGCCCGGCGCCAAGGTGAGCGCCGAGATCGCCCGGGCCCGCGGCGTCCCGCAGGGCGAGGCGGTGGTGTCACCGCCGTACCACCGGGCGTTCTCGACCCCGCGCGAGCTGGTGTGCTTCCTCGCCCGGATGCGGGAGCTGGCGGGTGGCAAGCCGACCGGCTTCAAGCTCTGCGTCGGCTCGCGCCGCCAGTTCCTCGCCGTCTGCAAGGCGATGCTCGCCGAGGGGGTCTCGCCCGACTTCATCGTGGTCGACGGCGCCGAGGGCGGTACGGGGGCCGCGCCGCCGGAGTTCGCCGCCTCCCTCGGTACGCCCCTGACCGAAGGGCTGATCATGGTGCACAACGCGCTGGTCGGCAGCGGGCTGCGCGACCGTGTGCGGATCGGCGCGAGCGGCGGGGTCGCCACCGGTGCGGACATCGTCAAACGGCTGGCGCAGGGCGCCGACTACACGAACGCGGCCCGCGCGATGATGTTCGCGCTCGGCTGCCTCCAGGCCCGGCGCTGCCACACCAACACCTGCCCGGTCGGGGTCGCGACCCAGGACCCGCGCCGGGTGCGCGCCCTGGACGTCGCCGACAAGTCGGCGCGCGTATACCGCTACCAGCGGGCCACGGTCCACAGCGCGAGCCGGATCATGGCCGCCATGGGGGTACGCGATCCGGCCGAGCTCGGACCGCATCAGCTGCTGCGGCGTACGGACCCGGCGACCGTACGGTCGTACGCGCAGCTCTACGAGTGGCTGGAGCCTGGGGTGCTGCTCGCGGAGCCGCCCGCGTCCTGGGAGGCGGACTGGAAGGCGGCGGATCCGGACGCGTTCTGAGCGTTCAGAACTCCACCGGGTCCCTGATGATGGGGCAGGTCATGCAGTGGCCGCCGCCCCGGCCACGCCCCAGCTCGGCGCCGACGATGGTGATGACCTCGATCCCGGCCTTGCGCAGCAGGGTGTTGGTCTGGGTGTTGCGGTCGTAGGTGACCACCACGCCCGGTTCCAGCGCGACCGCGTTGTTGCCGCTGTCCCACTGCTGCCGCTCGGAGGCGTACACGTCCCCGCCCGTCTCGACGATCCGCAGTTCGGACAGCCCGAGGGCCTTGGCGACGACCTCGGTGAAGGGGCGTGCGCCCTCGTCGGTGAGTTCGATGCCGGGGGCCTTGTCGCTCGGGCGCAGGGAGAAGGTGCGGACGGCGTCCATGATGGTCGGGTAGAGGGTCACCAGGTCGCGGTCGGCGAAGGTGAAGACCGTGTCGAGGTGCATCGCGGAGCGCAGCTTCGGCAGACCCGCGACGATCACGTGCTCGGCGGCGCCGTTCTCGAACAGGGCCGCCGCGACCTGGGTGATGGCCTGGCGTGAGGTGCGCTCGCTCATGCCCATGAGCACGACGCCGTTGCCGACCGGCATGATGTCCCCGCCCTCGAACGTGGCCTCCCGCCAGTCCCGTTCGGGATCGCCCCACCACACGGTCGAGCCCGCGAAGTCGGGGTGGAAGGTGTAGATCGCCTTCATCAGGAGCGTCTCGTCGTGCCGGGCCGGCCAGTACAGCGGGTTGAGCGTGAGGCCCTCGTACAGCCAGCAGGTCGTGTCGCGGGTGTAGAGGGTGTTGGGCAGCGGTGGCATCAGGTACTCGCGTACGCCCGTGGACTCGCGGGCCAGTGCGAGGTAGGCGGAGCGGTGCTCCTCGGGCAGGTCGGCGGTGGCGAGACCGCCGATCAGGAATGTGGCGAGCCGGGCCGGTTCCAGTGTCTCCAGGAAGGCGCGGGTGCCGTCGACGAGCCCGATACCGACCTCGTTCGGGGTGATCTTCCGGTCCAGGAGCCAGTCCCTGGCGACCGGGAGCGCCATGGTCCGGGCGAGCAGATCGTGCAGTTCGACGACGTCGACGCCTCGTTCGCGCATCTTGTTGACGAAGTCGGCGTGGTCGCGCTGGGCGTTCTCGACCCACATGACGTCGTCGAAGAGCAGGTCGTCAGCGTTGGTGGGGGTGAGCCGGCGGTGCGCGAGACCGGGCGCGCAGACGAGTACCTTGCGCAGTCTGCCGACCTCGGAGTGGACGCCGTACGCCGGGCGGCCGGTGGTGTCTTGACTGGTCACGGTGTGCCTTTCTCCGGGGCGGGGACGGGCGGGTCAGAGGCTGATCCAGCCCAGCGCCAGGGCGACGATCCCCAGGACCGCGCCGGCGATCGAGACGAGAAGGATGACGAGTTCCCGGGGTGAGAACAGGCGTCTGCCCTGCTCGCGCCGGGCCATCACGAACAGCACCGTGGCGGGCGCGTAGACGATGAAGGAGACGAGAAGGTACTTCGGTCCGGCCGCGTAGAGCAGGAACGCGGTGTAGAGGGTGGCGAGCGCGGCGACGGCCAGGTCGCCGTCGGGACTCCCCCGTGCGGTCTTCAGGGCGAAGGCCGCCGCCAGCAGGAACGGGATCAGGGTCAGCGCGCTGGTCAGGTCGAGCGCGAAGCTGAACGCGTCGTCCGAGAACAGCGTGACGACCAGCACGACCTGGGTGAGCAGCGTCGTCATCAGCAGCGCGGGCACGGGCACGTCGGCGGCGGTGGAGCGGCCGAGGAAGCGGGGCATGTCCTCGTCCTCGGCCGCGACGAAGAGCACCTCGGCCGCCATCAACGTCCAGGCGAGATAGGCGCCGAGCACCGAGACGATCAGGCCGACACTCACGAAGACCTTGCCCCAGGTGCCGACCGCGCTCTCCAGGACCCCGGCCATGGAGGGCTGCCGCAGCTCGGCGATCTCGCTCATCGGCAGCAGCCCGTACGACACGAGGGTGACGGAGGCGAAGATGGCGAAGACGCTCAGGAAGCCGAGGACGGTCGCCCGGCCGACGTCCTCGCGGCGCCGGGCGTGCCGGGAGTACACACTGGCGCCCTCCACGCCGAGGAACACGAAGACGGTGGCCAGCATGGTGCCCTTGACCTGGTTGAACAGCGAACCGGCGTAGTCGGCGCCGGCGAAGTTCTCGGCGAAGACACGGGGCTTGAGGTAGAAGAGCGCCAGGACGACGAAGACGAGGATCGGCACGACCTTGGCGACGGTGACGATCCGGTTGATGGCCGCGGCCTCCTTCACCCCTCTGCGGATGAGGAAGAAGAAACACCACAGGCCCACCGAGGACAGGGCGACGGCGAGCAGGGTGTCACCGTCGCCGAGCGCCGGGGCGACGGCCCCGATCGTCGACATGATGAGCACCCAGTACGTCACGTTGCCGACGCAGGCGCTGGCCCAGTAGCCGAACGCCGAGAAGAAGCCCAGGTACTCGCCGAAGCCGGCCTTGGCGTACGCGTACACGCCCGCGTCGAGGTCGGGCCTGCGGACCGCGAGCCGCTGGAAGACGAAGGCGAGCATCAGCATTCCGGTGCCCGCGACGGCCCAGGCGATCAGGGCGCCCGCCACGCCCGTCTCCTGGGCGAAGAGGCGGGGCAGGGAGAAGACGCCGGCCCCGACCATGGAGCCGACGACCATCGTGGTGAGGGTCGGCAGCGTCAGTTTGGCGGCCGGGGGCGCATGGGTTTCGGTATCGGCCTGCGTCATGGGCGTCCTGCGGAGGCGGGCGTCGTCGTGCGACGACGACGCGGGGGAACGTCATCTGGCGACCCGAGCGACACTAACAATCAATTGCCCCAAATGCCCGATAACTGAATCGGCTCTATCGTGCTGTTATGGAGCACGCACTCAGCCCAGCGACCCTCACCATGCTGCGCAGGCCGCGGCCATATCCCGCGGTGTCGGTGCTGACGCCCACGCACCGCCGCGAACCCGACAACGCCCAGGATCCGGTCCGGCTGCGCAATGTCGTGGCCGAGGCCAAGAAACAGATCGAGTCCGATCCGGCGGTCACCCGAGAACGGCGCACCGACCTCGTCCAGCAGCTCGACCAGGCCCTCGCGGAGGTCGACCTGGCGCACGCGGAGGAGGGCCTCGCGATCTTCGCGGCGCCCGGCGAGCACCAGGTGTGGTCGCTGGCCCGCACGGTGCCCGAACGCGTGGTGCTCTCGGACACCTTCCTGACCCGCAACCTCGTCGCCGCGCAGGTCTCGGAGCGGCCGTTCTGGGTGCTCGCGGTGTCGGCGGACCGGGTGACGCTGTGGAACGGCGGCGCCGACCGGGTCACCGAGGAGCGCATCGGCGGTTTCCCGCGGACCCGCAGCCTCGAGGACCCGAACGCCGAGCGCAAGGAGCGCATCGGAGACCTGCCCAGCACCTTCCGCGACGAGCGGACCAAGCACTTCGTGCGGGACGCCGACACCGCGATGGGCGCCGTCCTGCGCGAGGATCCTCGTCCGCTGTACGTCACCGGCGAGACCGCCGCGCTCTCCCTCCTCGACGAGGTCGGCACGGTCACCAAGGACGCCACGCACATCCCGCACGGCGGACTCGCGCACGGCACCCCCGACGCCGTGTGGCAGGCGGTCCGTCCGCTGATCAGCGCCGAGGAGCGCAGGGACACCGACGCGGTGGCACGGGAGCTCGAGTCGGCCCGTGGCCGCAAGGAGTTCGCGGCCGGGGTCGACGAGGTGTGGCAGAACGCCTCCCAGGCCCGGATCCGGCTGCTGGCCGTCGAGGAGAACTACCGCGTGACGGTACGCGACGACGGCGGCGACCATCTGGTCCCGGCCGAGAGCGGTGATCTGGACGCCCGCGAGGACATCGTCGACGAGATCGTCGAGCAGTGCCTGGAGACCGGAGCGGACGTCCGTTTCGTCCCCGACGGCAGTCTCGGTGACGCGAAAGGCATCGCCGGGGTGCTGCGCTACTGATCATTCCGGCAGACAATCGCCTCCAGAGCTGTCTGCCGGAGAGGTGAGCGCGTGAGTGAGCTGTTGGGTGTCGCGGTCCTGGGTGCGGGCCACATGGGGGCCGACCACGTACGACGGATCGATCGGGTGGTGAACGGCGCCCGGGTGGCGGCGGTGGCCGATCCCGACACCGGACGCGCCAAGGACGCCGTCACCGGCATCGACGGTGTATCGGTGCACACCGAGGTGGCGGCGGCCCTCGACGCGCCCGGCGTACAGGCGGTGTTGATCGCCTCCCCCGGGCCCGCGCACGAGGAGGCGCTGCTCGCGGCCTTCGACCGCGGTCTGCCGGTGCTGTGCGAGAAGCCGATGGTGCCGGAGTCGGCCGGAGCACTCCGGGTGGTGGAGGCGGAGGCGCGGCTCGGCCGGAGGCTGGTGCAGGTCGGGTTCATGCGCCGGTACGACGCCGAGTACCAGCGCCTGAAGTCCCTGCTCGACAGTCGGCGGCTGGGCCGTCCGCTGATGCTGCACTGCACGCACCGCAATGTGTCCTCCCCGCCCGACTTCACCTCGGCGATGCTGGTCAACAGCTCCGTCTCGCACGAGATCGACGTGGCGCGCTGGCTGCTCGACCAGGAACTCACCGCCGTGACCGTGCTGCGCCCACGGCCGTCCGCGGGTGCCCCCGAGGGGCTTCTCGACCCCCAGTTCGTGGTGTTCGAGACGGCCGAAGGCGCCCTCGTCGACGTCGAGGTCTTCGTCAACTCCGGCTTCGGCTACCAGGTGCGCTGCGAGGCGGTCTGCGAGTCCGGGAGCGCGCGGATCGGGGAGGAGCACACCATGGTGGTGACGACGGCGGGCGGTGCCCGCGAGGAGGTGGCACAGGACTACCTCGTACGGTTCGCCGACGCCTACGACCGCGAGGTGCAGGCCTGGGTGGACGCCACCCGGCAGGGGAAGGTGACCGGGCCCAGCGCGTGGGACGGGTACGCGGCTTCGGCCGTCGCCGAGGCCGGGGTCCGGGCGCTGGAGAGCGGCGGCCGGGTGACCGTCGAACTCGCCCCGCGCCCGGACCTCTACGCGTGATCAGCCGCTGACGCTCGCCGTGCCCGTCTCGATGTGCCCGGTGAACCGGCGCGACCAGCTCCCGTCGGAGTCGACGGTGATCGTGAAGTCGTACCAGCCGTTCTGGTACGCGACGGCGTTGAAGAAGTCCTCGACCGAACCGCCCGCGGCGACGGTGTACGTCCACGGCCCGTCGCCGCGGTACTGGTTCGAGGTGATCGTGAACTTCACCGGGGCGGCCGAGGAGTTGGTCATCTTGAAGTAGAGGGCGGTCTTGCCGGTGCCGGGTTCGGTGGCGTAACGGGTGCTCACCTCGGCCGACTTGCCCGCCTGAGTCGCGTCGCCTTTGAAGCGGCGCAGGAAGCGGTTGGGGCCGGCCATGCTGAAGTCGTACTTGCCGTTGCCGAACCCCGAGCCGATGTTGAAGGAGTCGGAGGCGGTGGCGCCGGCGTCGACGGTGTACTGCCAGGGCGTGGTGTCGCGGTAGGCGTTCGGGTGGATCGACAGGTGCGCGGCCCTGCCGGCCGGGGTGCCCTGGTTGGCCATCGTGAACCAGGCGAGGACCTTGCCGCCCGACCCGAACTCCAGGTGGTCCAGGTAGCCGTTCGGCTGGTAGGGCAGGGCGCGGGCGGGTCGGGTGCCGGGCTCCTGGGCGGGCAGGGCGTTGGTGGTCGGCACCGGGTTGGGCAGGGGGCCGCAGGTGGCGATCCCGAGCACGCTCGTGGCGGGCAGCGGGACCGTCCCGTAGGCCGGGTTGCCGAAGTCGAAGACCCCGGTGAGGTCGCCGGTGACCTTGCGGCGCCAGGCGCTGATGGTGGGGCAGGCGGCGGGCTTGCCGAGCGCCGTCGTCCACGTCTCCAGGAAGCGCAGGACCGAGGTGTGGTCGAAGACCTCCGAGGAGACCCAGCCGCCTCGCGTCCAGGGCGAGATGACGAGCATCGGGACACGGAAGCCGAGACCGTACGGGACGCCGTTGAGGAACTCCCCCGCCGTGTTCGCGGGCGGGGCCGGGGGCGGCACGTGGTCGAAGAAGCCGTCGTTCTCGTCGTAGTTGAGGAACAGGACGGTGGAGTCGAAGACGTCCGGGTCGGCCGCGAGGGCCTTGTACACCAGGTCGACGAAGTGGGCGCCGTCCCCGGGCGGGGCATAGGGGTGCTCGGAGAAGGCCTGGTTGGCGACCACCCAGGAGACCTGGGGCAGGGTGCCCGCGAGGACGTCGGCCCTGATGGCGGCGGCTATGTCGTCGGGGGTGGAGCCGGTGACCTTCGGCACGGAGGCCATGCCGCGGTCGTACAGCGGGTCGCCCGCCTTCGCGGAGGCGAACTTCTTGAAGTAGGCGCAGCCGTTGTCACCGTAGTTGTCCTGCGCGTTCTGGTAGACCTTCCAGGTCACTCCGGCCGTCTGGAGCGCCTCGGCGTAGTTCTGCCAGGTCAGTCCGGACTCGTCGCCGCCGTCGTAGCTGGAGCCGTCGACCTTGCCGCTCCACAGGTAGGTGCGGTTGGGGCCGGTCGCGCTGAGTGCGGAGCAGAAGTAGGCGTCGCAGATCGTGTAGTTGTCGGCGAGCGCGTAGTGGAAGGGAATGTCGGAGCGGTCGAGGTAGCCGAGCGAGCGGACGTTGCCGACGCCGGAGACCCAGTTGTCGAGGCGTCCCTTGTTCCAGGCGGAGTGCTGCGAGGACCAGGAGTGCGGGAGGTCGCCGTTGCACTGTGCGAGGGTCTCGCCGTCCTTGCCGCCCGCGGCGGGCGTGGAGCTGAGCTTCCACGGGTACTGCCGTCCGGCGCCGTTCGGCTGGTTGAAGACGGAGTACCCGCCGGACAGGGTGATCCCGCTGCGGTCGTCGAAGCCGCGGACGCCCTTGAGGCGGCCGAAGTAGTGGTCGAAGCTGCGGTTCTCCTGCATGAGGACGACGACGTGCCGTACGTCCGAGATGGTGCCGGTCGTCGCGCCGGCGGCCGCCGCCGGGCGCGAGCCGACGCCCAGCGCGGCGCCCGCCGCCACGGATGCGCCGAGTCCCACGAAGCCTCTTCGGCTGATCGGTGTCATTCGCCCGCCCCCTCGTCACCGGAGTGCCCCTGCGGCACACCGCGCGACAGCGTGCACGTGGCAATCGCCAAGGGTCATACCGATGCGGTGAGGGACGAATGAACAGCGGCCGAACGCCGCCACTTTTCGTCCGTTCACTGTGAACGTGGGCCCCTCGTTCCCCGGCATGGACACGCCGCGTACATATGACCGTCGAACAAAGAAATGAAGGAGGGTCCCGGCCACCCCTGGAACCCCTCAAGTCACGTACGCTTTCTACGACTTGGGCGCGCGACCCGCGTACCGAATCCATGCCGGTTGACCCGTCCGTCTGGACTGCGGCATATGCCAGAAGCACCACCGGATCGTGTGTTGCCAAATCCCTTACAGGGCGTCGCGGGCTGTGCAACAGTCGTAACGGTCCTTCCGCCCAGCCTTGGTCGTACCGTCCCCCATCGGAGTGCGTCATGCCGTCCCATCTCTCTGCGGACCGCCCATCCGCCCAGCCGCCCCCGCGCGGCTCGGTCGACGCGCTCATTTCGCAGACGCGACGGTTGCGCGGCGAGATGGACGCCGTACGACGGGACGCTCCCCTCGACGGCACGGACCCCCAAGGACGCTGGCAGCGCGCGTTGTGCGATCTGGCGATGCACCAACTCGACGACCTCGACGAGCACTTGGCACAGTTGCGGGACGGACCCCCGCCGGTGACCGCGGAGCCGGCCGGTATGCCCGCCGCACCGGCCGTGTCGGCCGCGCCCCGGCGCGGCTCGCTGCTCAGCCGGGTGGGCAGTGCCGAGTGGAACCTGCTCACGGACGAGGCCAGTTGGTCCGGAGAGCTCTACGACATCCTGGGCCGCGACCCCGCCGCTCCCCCGCTCACCCTCGACGAACTGCCGTCGCTGATGCTCGACGAGGACCGGCCGATGCTGACGGCGATGGTCACCGACTGCCTCATCGACGCGAAGCCCATCGACGGCGAGTTCCGCATCGTGCGCCCCGACGGCGGGGTACGGACCGTGCACATGATGGGCGAGCCCGTGCTCGACACCGACGGCAGCACCGCCGCGATGTGGGCCGTGCTGCGCGATGTCAGCGAACTGCGCCGCAGCCAGCGGACGGTGAGCGAGAGCCGTGAGTCGCTTCAGCTGCACCGGCACCACGCGCAGAGCGAGCGCCGGCTCGCGGTCCAGCTGCAGGAGGCCGTGCTGCCGCCCTGGCGCGGCTCCCTGCGGTTCCCGCAGCGGGGCCCCGAGGCCCTGGACCTCGCCGCCCGCCATCTGCCCTCCTCGAACAGCGCGCTGATCGGCGGCGACTGGTACGACGCGATGGAACTGCCCGACGGAGCGACGCTGTTGAGTGTCGGTGACCTCACCGGGCAGGGCGTCACCGTCGCCTCGGGCATGGCGATGCTGCTCGGCGCCCTGCGCGGCATGGCCGTCGCGGGCACCCAGCCCGGGCAACTCATGTCCTGGCTCAACCAGTTGCTCGACGCCTCGGTGCAGCCGTCCCTCGGCAGCGCCGTCTGCTGCCGCTACCGGCCCGAGACCCGCACCCTCACCTGGGCGCAGGCAGGACACCCCGCCCCGCTGCTGTTCCGCAACGGGACGGGGCGCACGCTGGCAGCGCCGGACGGTGTGCTGCTCGGGGCGACCTCGGGGGCCGTCTACGGGCAGGCCGAAGAGACCCTCGAAGACGGCGACCTGCTGCTCCTGCACACCGACGGACTGGTCCCCGGACACTATGGAGCGCAAGCCGTCCAGAGGCTGCTCGACCTGGCCCCGCGCTTCCGCGGAGCCCGCACGGCCCAGGACTGCGTACGGACGGTTGTCGAGGAATTCGGCGAGAGTGAGCGCGAGGACGACGGCTGCGTACTCATCGCCAGGATCGGCTCATAGACCTCGCCGAGATCGGCTCAGGGACCGACCTGGAACGACCCGGCCTGGAACCCTCTACTGTGCACACGGGCAAGGAGTGCTCATGCCTGTGTGGTGGTGCCCCCGCGCTTCGGCCTGAGCGAGCCCTTGGGGAGGGCGAGTTGGATCTCCTCACGCAGTTCGTGGATCTTCGGGTAGCCGGAGTACTCGGCGGTGAGCCGGTACATCTCGCGCAGTCGGTCCCAGGTGCGGTGGGAGGAGTTCGCCCCCATCGACACCAGGGCCAGCCGGGCATAGCGGTCCGCCTGCTCGGGGTCGTCCGCGATGAAGCACGCCGAGGCCAGCGACAGCCAGTCGAAGATCTGTGACCGCTGCCGCCCGTTCTCCCGCAGATGCAACGCTTCCTTGGCGTGGCGCTGCGCCGTGGTCGCCGCGGCCGGGTCGTGCTCCGCGAGCGTCCGGTAAGCCAGGGCCTGCATGCCGTGCATGTCCGCCTCGTCGAACATCTGCATCCAGCTCGGCGGTGGCACATCACCCTTGTCGGAGACGAAGAGGTCCTCCGCCTCCCCCAGGGTGCGCCGCATGGCCTGGCCCTTGCCCATCGACGCCTGAGCCCAGGCCTCGATCGTGTAGAGCATGGCGCGGGTGCGCGGCAACATCTCGGAACCCGAGCCCGACTTGGCGAGCTTCATCAGGTCCAGGGCGTCGTCGGGCCGGCCGAGGTGCACCATCTGACGGGCGGCGCGGGAGAGCGCCTCCCCGGCGCGCGGCCGGTCGCCGCCTTCTCTGGCCGCGTGCGCGGCGATGACGAAGTACTTCTGGGCCGTTGGCTCCAGGCCGACGTCGTGCGACATCCAGCCCGCGAGGACGGCGAGATTGGCGGCGACGCCCCACAGGCGGCGCTGCAGATGGTCAGGGTGTCGGTAGGAGAGCATGCCTCCCACTTCGTTGAGCTGGCCCACCACGGCCTTGCGTTGCAACCCGCCGCCGCGGGCCGCGTCCCAGGCCCGGAACACCTCGACCGAGCGCTCCAGTTCCTCGATCTCCTGCGACCCGATGGGGGCGGCCTCGTAACGGTCGAACCCAGCGGGGTCGGCGTGCAGGGGATTGTCGACTACAGGGGCGTCGGCCACGAGGGCCGGATCGGTGTGGAGCCAGTCGTGCATGGCACTGCTGAGTGCGGATCCCGCGGCGAGCGCGGCACCCGCGCCCACCAAGCCGCGTCGGTTGAGCATGAGGTCCATTCCCGTGAATTCGGTGAGGACCGCAGCGGTTCGCTCGGGCGCCCACGGCACGCCGTCGGGATGTTCCACATTCCCGCCGCCCGGCCGTTTCCCCACACGCCCGTGCCGCACCAGACCGAGGTCCTCGATGGTCACGACACGGCCGAGACGCTCGGTGAAAAGAGCCGCCAGCACTCGCGGAACCGGATCGCGCGGGATCTCTCCCATGTCGATCCAACGCCGCACCCGTGAGGTGTCGGTCGCCAGCTGAGGGTGACCCATGGCCGCCGCCTGCTTGTTGACCAGCCTCGCGAGTTCGCCCTTGGACCAGCCGGCCAGGCCGAACAGATCCGAGAGACGAGTGTTGGGTTGTCCGTTCACGTCAAGCCCCCAGGTTCTCGGCTGAGTTGACAGTAACCCTCTGTCAGTTGCTGAGCGACTATTCGCCAGGGTTCGCCAGGGTGCGCCAGATGGTCTGCCACTGGGCATCCGGTGTCAGGTAGGAAAGCGCCACCCCGACCCGGTTGCCGAGGGACATTCCCCCAGGGTGTACCAGGGCGGCCGGGGCGGGTAGCGCAGCAACTTGCAGGCACACGAAGGGATCTGTTTCGCCCATGTACACAGCATCGTCCTCCGTGTCCGCTCCGCCCCGGTCGCTTCACCCCCGCCCGGCGGCGGCGGGCAGCGGCCCCTACCTCGACCCCGCTCGACCGGCGGCCCCCGTGCTCGGCGCCGGCAGGACGCGGCGCGTTCCGGGGCTCGGCACCCAACCGCTCAGCGGGAGAATCGACTTGTCCGGCCCTCAGGGCGCGCAGCTGCGCACGGCGATCGCGTCGGTGCACCGGATCTGTCCGGAGTTCGCTCCGGTCCAGGTACTGCGCCGCAGCGGGCGCTCCGTGCTCCTCGTCGGCACGACGGGGCGCAGCACGGCGGTCGCCAAGTGTTTACTGGACCACTCCTCGATCTGGGCGGAGCGGATCAGGCACGAAATAGCGGCATACCGATCGTTCGTGCGGCATAGGCCGCCGGTCCGGGTGCCCCGGCTGATCGCGGCGGACCCGGACAACTGCACCCTCGTGATCGAGCGGATGCCGGGGCGGGTGGCCGCGCTGCAGCGGCACCCGGCGGAGGCGCCGCCCCGCGCGGACATCCGGGCGGCACTGGGCGCGATCTGCCGGCTGAACGCGTGGCGGCCGCCGGCGGGGACGTTCGACGCCCCGCTGGACTACGCGGAGCGGATCTCCCGTTTCCATGAGCTGGGTCTGCTCACGGACCGGGACATGGGCGACCTGCAGAAGCTGGTGCACGGCATCGCGCACTCGGCGGGCCGTCAGGGCATGGGCCAGTTCTGTCACGGGGACGCGTTGCTGTCGAACATCCTGCTCTCGCCGGCCGGTCCAGTGCTGGTGGACTGGGAGCACGCGGGCTGGTACCTGCCGGGCTACGACCTGGCGACGCTGTGGGCGGTCCTCGGTGACGCTCCCGTGGCGCGCCGGCAGATCAGTCAGCTCGCGCAGTCCGCCGGTCCCGCGGCGCGCGACGCCTTCCTGGTGAACCTGATGCTCGTACTGACCCGGGAGATCCGTACGTACGAGACGGCCGTGCAGCGTTCGATGCACGACGCGACCCCGGCGGCACCGGGACCGGCCCATCCGGGTGCTGCGCCGTCCGGCGAGGAACAGCGGCTGCTGCTGCGGCGGCTGCACGACGACTGCCAGATGGCCCGTCGGGCCGTTCGAGCGGCGGTCGGCACTCGTTGACGGGGACGAAGGCCCGCGGTGCGCCTGAACGGCGGCACACCGCGGGCCTTCGTCACGCGGGGGCACTGCCGTGCGGCGCCGATGTACGGCGAGCGGCACTTCCCCGCCGGCATCCCTTCCGGGGCATCTTCACCCGTTCGCGCCACCGGTCCACTCCACTGACGCCTTGCAGGCCGTCCCGCTGCCGCCACGAAAACCTGTTCGTCCCTCGCTGACATGGAAAATCGCCTGCTCCTGGGCATGATTGACGGATCGTCGGAGAGCCGATACCACTGACCCACGTTCGGCCCGCACGCCCCACCGCGCTCGACCGTCCCAGGAGGCTGCATTGCGAGGATCCTTCACCGACCCCGAGGCCACCGCCGGGCACAGACGCGCGCGCCGTACCGCGGGCGCCGTCGCCTCGGCGGCGCTGATGCTGCCGCTGCTCGGCGCGGCACCGTCGAACAGCACCGCGCAGGCGTCCTCCGCTGGGCTCCAGCAGGCCTTCGTCGGCGCTGCCGCCGAGTACCACGTGCCGCTGAGCGTCCTGCTCGGCGTCTCCTACCTCCAGTCCCGCTGGGACGCGCACGCCGGCGCGCCGAGCGCCAGCGGCGGCTACGGCCCCATGCACCTCACCGACGCACGGACGGCGATCGCGGAAGCACCGCACCACAGTGATGGCACGGAGGACGCCCGCGGCGACAGCTCGCGCGCGCCCCTGCTGCCCACCACCAAGGTGCCGCAGAACTCCGAACTCCCGGCTCGGCTCAAGACGTTGACGAAGGCGGCCCGGCTCACCGGCCTGCCCGAGGAGCGGCTGCGCACCGACGCCGCCGCGAACGTGGCGGGCGGCGCCGCGCTCCTGGCCGCCGCGCAGAAGGACCTCGGCGAGCCGCTGAGCGACGACGCGGCCGACTGGTACGGCGCGGTGGCGCGCTTCTCCGGCGCGGACGACACCGCGACCGCGGCGACGTACGCCAATGACGTCTACGGAGTGATCCGCGAAGGCGAGGAGCGCACCACGGACGCCGGTCAGCAGGTCACGCTCGCCGCCCGGCCCGGACTGCGCCCCGACACCGCGCAGCTGCGGCGGGCCGGGCTGCGTACCGTCTCCGCCAAGAGCACGGAGTGCCCCACGTCCGTGTCCTGCGAGTGGATTCCGGCCCCGTACTCGGAGTTCGGCGACGGTGACTACGGGAACCACGACCTCGGTGACCGGCCCACGTCGCAGAGCATCAAGTACATCGTCATCCATGACACGGAGGGCAGCTGGGACGGCGTTCTGAAGCTGGTCCAGGACCCGACCTACGTGTCGTGGAACTACACCCTGCGCTCGACCGACGGTCACATCGCCCAACATGTGAAGGCGAAGGACGTGGCCTGGCACGCGGGCAACTGGTATATCAACGCCAAGTCGATCGGCCTTGAGCACGAGGGATTCCTCGCCTCGCCGGACGCCTGGTACACGGAGGAGATGTACCGGGCCTCGGCCCGGCTGGTGACCTACCTCGCCGAGAAGTACCGCGTTCCGCTGGACCGGCAGCACATCCTGGGCCACGACAACGTGCCGGGCCCGACCACGTCGACCATCCCCGGCATGCACACGGACCCGGGCCCGTACTGGGACTGGCAGCACTACTTCACCCTGCTCGGCCACCCCTTCCAGCGTGCGACGAAGGCGAAGACGAGGACGAGTGGCGGTCTGGTCACCGTGCTGCCGGACTTCGCGGAGAACCAGCCCCGGTACACGGGCTGTGTCACCAGCGGCGAGTCCTGCGCGGCGCACGGCTCCAGCGAGGTGCGGCTCTACTCCCGGCCGGACGAGACCTCGCCCCTGATCAAGGACATCGGGCTGCGTCCCAAGGGCGGCGACTCGACGATCGATGTGAACGATGTGGGTTCACGGGTCTCCACCGGACAGCGGTACGCGGTCGCGGACCGTGACGGCGACTGGACGGCGATCTGGTACCTGGGCCAGAAGGCCTGGTTCAAGAACCCGCAGGGCCGGCCGACGGCGGTGAACGCCTCGGGTCAGGTCGTGACCCCCAAGGCCGGCGTCACAGAGATCCCCGTGTACGGGCGTGCCTACCCGGAGGCGGCGGCGTACCCCGCGGGCGTGCCCGTCCAGGCCGTCTCACCGCTGCCGTACAAGATCCAGGCAGGCCAGAAGTACGCGGTCGGTGACAAGGTGCCGGGCGAGTACTTCTACGCGCCGACGTTCGACACGGCCCCGCACAGGGTCGTGATCGGCAAGGACATGTACTACGAGATCCAGTTCGGCCACCGGGTGGCGTTCGTGCGGGCGGCGGACGTGAACCTGACGCGCTCGCGCGCATAGGTGCCGGGGGGCGGGGGCCGGGCCGCGGACAGCGCCCCGGCCCCGGCTTCCGTACCGTCGTTACTCCGACCAGTCGAGCTGGTGTTCCGGCACCCCGAAGGTCCATCCCACCGCCCGGGCCTCGGCCCGGGCCGCACGGTCGCCCCGCGCATAACGCAGAACCCGCCCCGGGAACACCACGAACGTCTCGTCGGCGGACCGCAGATCCGCGTACCAGCCGGGCTGGTCCAAGGCCCCCGATATCGCCTCGGCGACCTCCGCCGCGCGCGCCGCCGCCACGCTGAACTCGATGACCGTCCAGACATCCGGCTGCCCGGGCCCGACGTTCTGCGGACGGAACCGATAGATCTCCCGGGCTTCTATCCGCAGGTCCTTCAGGTGGGTGCCGACCTTCAGGCTTTCCACGATGAGTGAACCGTCGGTCATGGGGACTCCTGTCGATGGCGGGCGTACTGCCCGGAGACGGGCGCCGGGCCCATCTCCGCTACACCCAGTCCCGGCGAGCGGCCTGCCAGGCCAGTTGCATACGGGTGGCCGCCCCGGCGAACGTCATCAGTTGCTGGATATGACGTTGGACCGTACGCCTGCTCAGGCCCAGTTGCGAAGCGATCGCCTTGTCCGTGACGCCTGCGACGAGCAGGGAGAGCAGCCGTCGGTCCGTGGTGGAGAGGGAGTCGGCGCCGGATGTCCCGTCAGTTCCGCTGACCGTTCCGGTGTCGTCGACGTGCAGGGGGACGGCGTCGTCCCAGTAGCGTTCGAAGAGTGCGATGAGCGCGGCGAGGAGACTGCTGTCGCGCACCAGGGCCGCGGTGGGTTCCTCGGGGCTGCCGTGCGGACCGCCGGGTACGAGGGGGCAGATGGCGATGGCGCGGTCGGACACGGCGAGCCGCAGGGGCAGATGGGGTACCGCGCGGGCGACTTCACCCGCCCGTACGCCCTCGATAACGTTGTCCACGGCTCCCTCGTCGTCGAAGAACGCCTTCTCGTAGAGGACCCGATAGCGCACCCCGCGGGCCAGGGCGTCGAACTCCGCCTCGTTGCTGCCCGACGGCATGGCGACGTACTGGGCCTTGCAGAACCACAGCATCTCGTCCTGGGTGTCCGCCTGGATGCGGCGGAGGTGCTGGCGCAGCGCGTCCGCCCCGGTGATCACCTCGATGAGCTCGCCGGCGTCGCGCCGACGCATGGTGTCCCGGTAGGTCGCCAGCAGGGCGGTGGCCGTGACGCGGGCCTGGTCGAGGGCGTCGGCGTTGCGTTTGAGCCGGGGCATGAGGGCCACATCGGGTGGCGTGGCCCGGTAGAGCCGTGGTGATCCATCGGTGTGACTGGCCAGTCCCCTGGCCGTGAGCGCCTCGAGGATCTGTGCGGCGTCCGCGGTGGTGGCACCCGAGCGGATCGCGAATTCGCGTGCCGAGGCGTTGCTCATCGTCACCAGGATCCGGTAGGCGGACTCCTCGGCATCGGTGACCCCGGCGGCTTCCAGTGTCACGGCGCTCTCCTTGGTCCCACCCCGTCCAACGGTTGAACACCGTACTGCATCCGTGTGGACGGGCGGCGGGTGCACGGCCGCGTCGCTCCGCCGTGCACCCGCCGTGCGCGCTGTGCGCAGCCGTGTCTACCCCTGTTGCAGGTAGGCGCGTTGCACCGTCTGTCGGACACTGTTGCCGAGCCGGTCCCGCGCCGTGACCCGCAGGGTCACATACGCGTCGCCGTGGCCGGAGGGCCTGGTGACGGTGGCCCGGAAGGCGTTGTGCCCGCGGTCCTGGACCGCCGCACCGCCCCAGTGCCTGCCGTCGTCGTAGGACACCTCCACGCGCAGGGACACTCCACGCGGGGCGGGCTGCCCGTCCTGGGCTCGGACGGCCAGGCCGATGGTGTGCGTCCGCCCGGCTCCCACCGCGTTGTGTGCGTCGACCGGTACGTCGTAGTCGAGTTGCAGCAGGGACAGCGGTGTCGCCATGGCCGTGGTCGCGGAGCGGAAGGACCAGGAGGTGTCCGTACGGGCGGCGAACGCCCACTCGTCGTCCACGCGCGAGGTCGTCAGGTCCAGCCGGTAGTCGGCTGCGCCCGGGGCGACCTCGAAATCGGTCCAGGCGCTGTCGGCGTCGGCGACCTTCACCCCGTCGCGGTAGAGCGCCGCGGCTGCCGTGTCACCGCCCGGCGCGTCGGCCGCCGTGGCGAGTCCGCCCACCCCGCCGCCGTCACCGGCGAGCAGCCGTGACCAGTGACCCGCCGTGGAGTCGGTGAACTCCGGGATGCGCAGGGCCAGTACGTCTCCGGTCCGTACCGAGGGCGTCGTGGTGCCCCGGGGGATCGAGGGACGCACCACTGCCCCCTGCCATCGCTCGTCGAGGTGCTCGCCGGGCCGGTAGGTGCGGGGCGCGTCGTTCATGCCCACGGCCAGCGGCATGTCGACGTCGAACGTGGTCGTGTGATGCACCCGGTGCAGCCAGGCCGTGCCGTTCGCGCTGACGTACTCGGTGCGTACGAAGCCCGTCGGCACATAGCGGGTGTACTGCAACCAGGCGGTGTCCTGGTAGGGGCGCCGGGCGAACCGCTGTTCACTGGCCCAGGGCGCTCCTCCATTGTCGGCGTACGTGGTCCGCAGCACCGCGCTGTTGCGCTCGGACACCGTGTACACGACCTGCCGGGGTATCTGTTGGGACGACGTCTGCATGACGTCGTAGAGGTACGGGCTCTTCGCCGTTCCGGTGAATCTGACGGTGGTGCTCGGGTGCTTCTTCAGCCGGTCGAGCAGGGCGGCGCCCGCCGCCTTGCCGATACGAACGGCCGGCACGGCCTCGCGTTCGCCGTCGGGGCTCCAGCGCGTCCAGGCGATGTCGGCGAAGTGGGTCATCAGCAGTCCGCGTACGCCCGCCGCGGCCGCCTGCCGGGTCAACTCCCGCTCGTTGGTGCCCTCTTCGTTGCGGACGATCGCGAGTTTGCCGCGGGCCCGGCTGAAGTCGGGCTTGGCGAAGGTGCCCGCGTCCACGGCGGTCAGGGTGATACCGCCGGTGGCGAACAACGGCGAATCCGGCATGTAGTACGGATTCAGGGCGAGGTCGCTGCCCGACACCTTCGCCTCCAGCAGCGGGGCGACCAGCTGCCAGCGCGAGGCGAACTCGAAGGTGCCGTCGGTGACGGCCGCGGTGGGGCTGACATACAGCCGCTTGGCCAGATCGAAGTACATCGTGCCCTGGAGGAGGCTGTGTCCGTCGATCTGCCGGTAGGTCTGGTAGTCGAGGATGCCGCGCTGTTCGGCGGGCCTGGGCGTGCGGATGTCGACCTTGGTGGTCTTGCGCGCGTCCAGGGTGACGGCCGTGTCCTTGGTGACCTTCACCTCCGGCAGGACGACCTGGCGCAGTTCCTGTCCGTCATCGGCCGTGTCCAGGCTGGAGTAGTCGAGTTGATAGGTGCCTTCCTCGACTTCGGCGACGGCCGGCTCGGTGCTGACGTAGTCGACGAATCCGTCCGTGCCCCAGATGGTGGGCAGTGCCTGGACGCGGTTCCCGTCGTGGTCGTAGGTGGTGACGGTGAGCTTGTGGATGGGGCCGTGCACCACGATGCTCACCGTGGTGTGGACCTTGACCGCGCCGTCGGCCGTGGTGGCGATGACATAGCCGTAGTAGTCGCCCCGGCCGGCCCGGGAGGGGTCCACCGTCAGCGGCACGTCCACGGTGGCACCGGCGGCGATCCGCACCGCGTCGGAGCCGAGTCGCAGCGCACCGGTCGTGAGTTCCCGGCCGCCGGTGGTGGCGAGGTGGGCGGCGAGCGCGAGGGTGACGTCCTTGTCCGAGGTGTTGGTGTAGCGGACGGTGGCCGTGCGCGGGGCGCCGTTGTCGCCGCCGGTCCCGTAGGGTCCCAGGGCCACACTCCCGGTGGCGGTGACCGGTCCGAGCGCCGCCGCGGCCACGTCGACGCGGCCGCCGCCCTCCTCGGTCACCTGCTGTCCCCCGACGGTGTTCGCCGTGCTGATGAGCGCGTCCTTGAGCCGCTGTCCGCTCCAGGTCGGATGCGCCTGGGCGAGCAGGGCGGCGGCGCCCGTCACATGCGGGGTGGCCATCGACGTACCGGAAGCGGCCACGTAGTACTGGTCCACCGGTTCGCCCATGGTGGTGCCCGCCGCGCGGGCCGCGACGATGCCCACGCCCGGGGCGGTGACATCGGGCTTGACCGCGCGGTCGCCGTGGCGCGGACCGCGGCTGGAGAACGGGGCGAGTGAGTCGTCGCGGTCCACCGCGCCCACGGTCAGTGCGGCGTCCGCCGCGCCGGGTGAGCCGATGGTTTCCTGGCCCTGCTCTCCGCTGTTGCCGGCGGCCACCACGAACAGGGCGCCGCTGGTGTCGCTGAGTTCGTCGACGGCGAGGCTCATCGGGTCGGTGCCGTCGCTCACCTCGTCCGAGCCCAGGCTCATGTTGACGACCTTGGCGCCCTCGGCGGCGGCCCACTCCATGCCGTCGATGACCTGCGACTCGGTTCCGTAGCCGTCGTCCCCGAGGACCTTGCCGATCAGCAGGTCGGCGCCCGGTGCCACCCCCTTGCGGGTGCCGCCGGACGCGGCGCCGGTCCCGCCGACCGTGGAGGCGACGTGGGTGCCGTGACCGAAGACGTCACCGGTCCCGGAGCTGCCCGAGAAGTCCTTCGCCTGGCTGATGCGTCCGGCCAGGTCCGGATGGGTCTGATCGACGCCGGTGTCGAGTACCGCGACCTTGACGGAGGTGCCGTCGTACCCGGCCTTCCAGACCGCCGGGGCGTTGATCTGTCCGGTGCTGCGGTCGAGGGTGGCGTCGACCCGGCCGTCCAGCCAGATCCTGGGCGTGGCGGCCACGCCCGCGGCGCTCACCCTGTTCGGGGCGGGGGCGAGTTGCTTCCAGAACCGGTCCAGGTCGTCGTCGGAGATCCGGACCGCCTGCGCGTCGATGCTGTCCAGCGTGCGGGTGGGCGCGTCGTCCTCGGTCAGCGTGGTGAGCCTGCGCACCGCGGAGGCCGGGACACCGTCCGGCCGGCCGATGATCAGGGGGAGCGTGTCGGTGTGCGCCGCGTCGTACTTCTGTTTGATGAGTGCGCTGACGTTGAACAGCTGCCGGTCCAGGCGCCCGGCGGAGACCAGGTCCTGGGCGTCGGAGGGCAGAACCGTCAGGTCACCGTCCTGTTCCACGGTCCGGAACAGGATGCCGCGCC
Source organism: Streptomyces sp. GbtcB7 (assembly GCF_019091445.1). Taxonomy (NCBI): domain Bacteria; kingdom Bacillati; phylum Actinomycetota; class Actinomycetes; order Kitasatosporales; family Streptomycetaceae; genus Streptomyces; species Streptomyces sp. GbtcB7. Next base: position 160,804 of record NZ_JAGXJM010000005.1, on the reverse strand, counting down.
TGCCGCTGCCGGGCTCGACGGCGGCGATCCGCTTGCCGTCGCCGTCCGTCGTGACGGTCACACGGTCGCCGGTGATCAGCCGCACGGTGGCGCTGCCACCGGCCGAGCCTCCCACCGGGACAGCCGTGGCTGCCGTTGCCGTCGTGGTCGTCCCGGCCGTACTGGACACACCAGCCGCTCCGGCCGCCGATGGCATGCCGCCGGCGGTCAGCGCCAGGCCGGCCGATATCACCGCCGCGAGGCGGATGCGTCTCATCTGATCAGAACCTTTCCGTGCATGGTTGTGCGCGTGAGGAGATCTTCATGCGGGTGCTGCACAGAATCCGCTGCCGCCGGACGCGATGTCACCGTTTCCCCGTGGCGCGGATGGGACATGTCGCAACCGCGCCACCCCGCGGACTCCGTGGACGTCGGGGCGGGAGCGCGGAAAACGCCTGCCACCCTGGGCATAGCCGCTGTGGCGCTGACGTTCGACTGTTCAACAGAGATCGTCGCGAACGTTGGAGGAGCCTCGTGCCACTGCCCTCACACCCCTTGCGGAAGCTGGGCTTCTTGACCATCGGGTTGTTCGACGAGGCCGACCCGCGGCGGGGTCACGAGTCGACGCTGGAGATCATCGAGCTCGGTGAGCGGCTGGGATTCGACAGCGCGTGGGTGCGACACCGTCATCTCCAGTACGGGATCTCCTCCCCCGTGGCCGTGCTGGCGGCGGCCTCGCAGCGCACCAGCCGGATCGAGCTGGGGACGGCGGTCATACCGGTGGGGTGGGAGAACCCGCTGCGGCTGGCCGAGGACCTTGCCACGGTCGACATCCTGTCCGGGGGCCGCCTCAACCCGGGCGTCAGCGTCGGCCCGCCGATGCACTACGACCAGGTCAAGCAGGCCCTCTACCCCGACACCGGCGACGTCGAGGACTTCAGCTACGCCCGCGTGGAACGGCTGCTGGACTTCGTGCGCGGCAAGTCGGCGACCGACTTCAGTGGCGTCGAGGGCTTCGAGGTGTTCTCCGACCGCGTCCAGCCGCACGCCGCGGGTCTGGGCCGGCGCTTGTGGTACGGGGGCGGCAGCCTGCGCTCCGCGCAGTGGGCGGGCGAGCACGGGATGAACCTGCTGACCAGCAGTGTCGTCAAGGCGGAGGAGTCCGAGGACTTCGCCGAGATCCAGCGGTCGCACATCCGGACGTTCCGCGCCCACCACCCCGACGGCGACCGTGCCCGGGTCTCCCAGGGCCTCGTCGTCATCCCCACCGACAGCGCCTCACCCGAGCAGCGTGAGAAGTACGAGGAGTACGCCCTGAAGCGCACTCCTCGTACCGCGACCCCGCAGGGCCCGGCCCGGATGATGTTCGCGCCCGATCTCGTCGGCACTTCCGAGGAGATCGCCGAACGGCTGTACGCCCACGCCGCGTTCCGGGAGGTCGACGAGGTCGCGTTCGCGCTGCCGTTCACCTTCGGGCACGAGGACTACGTGCAGATCCTCACCGACATCGCCACCCGGCTCGGTCCGGCACTCGGGTGGCAGTCGGCCGCCTGAACGCGGCGCCGGGGCCTCAGCCCTGCTGGAACAGCTCCGGGGGCAGGGGCTTGAGCAGGGCGTACAGGTCGTCGGTGATGGGACGGTCCCAGGCGGCGATGGTCACCAGGACGTTGTCGTCGCGGTCGAACTGCACGCAGGAGATGCGGGTCTCGGAGAGCTTGAGACGGCGCACGATGAGGAGACCGTCACCCTGCATCACCGGGATGTCCTCGGTCCCGGTGACGGTGACCTCCTCGTCGTTCTCCAGCGCCAGCAGCAGCTGGGCCACCTCGAAGGGGATCTCGTCCTCGGCGACGTCGCGGGCCGGGGAGCCCTCGGGCAGATTGCCGATGATCATCGCAGGACCACGGCCGCCGAACAGGTCGTAGCGCAGGAAGACACCCTGGCAGCTGCCGTCGGGGGCGGGCAGCAGACCGGCACCGAGATTGCCCGGCCAGTCACCCGGATCCATGGCCAGAACGTCGAAGTCGGGCCCGGCGGGCGTGGCGCTGCGGCGGCGGAGGAAGGACATGCCGCAATGGTACGTGCCCGGGCGCGAACCGGGCCTCGGGGGCGTCCCCCGCGCGTGGCCGCCGGACCCGGCTGTGCGCGGTTGCTGGACCCGGCTGTGGATGGTTGCCGGACCGGCTGTGCGTGGCCACCGGACCGGCTGTGCGCGGTCACCGGACCGGCTGTACGTGGTTGCCGGACCGGTTGTGGATGGTTGGCGCACCGGGCGCGCGTGGCTACCGAACCGTTTGCTGGCCCAGTGCCGCCGCCAGTCCCGTACGGTCCGTGCCCACCTTCCGGTAGACCGCAGAGAGCAGGCGGACAACGGCCGGTTCCTCGGTCCCCAGCTCCTCGGCGACCTCGGTGGTGGTGCGGCCCCGGGCGGTGAGCGTGGCGGCCGCGCGTTCACGGGCGGTGAGCGTGTCCGTCTCGGTGCTGTGCAGGCGGCGCGGGCGCAGCCCGGCGGCGGCCAGCTCGGCGCGGGCCTCGTCGCCGAGGCCGTCGGCGCCGCACTGCATGGCCGCGTCCAGTCCCCGGTAGAGGTGTTCCGCGGCTTCCTTCGGAGAGCCCGAGCGGCGCAGTTCGGTGCCCAGGGCGACCAGCGCGCAGGCCAGTTCGTAGGCGGCCGGGGAGCGCTCCAGATGGCTGACGGACTCTTCGAGGAGCTTGACGCGGGTCGAGCCGGAGGAGACGTCGGCGGCGGCCCGCAGCGCCTGTCCGACGGCCGAGGGGGCGCCGAACTGGCGGGCGCGGTGCACCGCTTCGAGTGCCGTGGCGACAGCGCGTTCCGGCGCGTCGTGCCGTTCGGCGCGGGCGAGGTGGAGCTGCCAGGGGCACCAGGAGGGGTTGCGCATGCCGCGCGGGTCCAGGCGGCGTCCGGCCGCTTCGAGCTCGGCGGCGGCTTCCTTGGTGAGGCCGCGGGCGAGCAGCAGTTCGCCGTGCACGGTCTGGACGTCGGGGAAGGTGACGGCGGCCGGGAAGGGCGCGCCGAACGCGTGGTCCTCGCCGATCTGGGCGGCCTCGGTGACGCGGCCGCGGGCGAGCAGGATCTCGATGATGACACCGACGGCGTACCAGTGGACGGGGGTTCCGGCGCCGACGCGTTCGGCGAGCCTGAGGCCCGCGCGGGCGAAGTCCTCGGCCTCGGCGAGTCGGCCGCGGCGGTAGCGGACGTATCCGAGGAGGGTGTAGCCGAAGGAGAGGTGGGCGCCGTGCCAGCCCTGGGACTCGAAGTCGGCGATCCCGGCGGCGAACAGTTCCTCGGTGCGGCCCGGGCGGTCGGCGTACATGAAGGTGAGGGCGACCAGGACGGGCACCTCGAAGCCGCGGTCGGCCTCGGCCCAGCGGATCCCTCCGGCGAGGGCGCGTTCGGCGTGGTGGAGCGCGACGTGGGCGGGCTCGCCGCGCAGGGTGGCGTCCCAGGCGCGCAGGCCGATGACATAGCGCTCGGTGAGGTCGCGGCCGGTGAGCCGGTCGGCGAGGCGGGCCAGGCGGCGGGAGCGGGCCGGGGAGTCGGGTTCGTCGGCGCGGAAGGCGTCCCACATGAACTGTTCGGACTGCATCCGCAGCCGCACCCGGGCGTCGCCGGTCACGCGGATCTCACGGGCCAGCGTCTCGGAGGCCTCGGCGAGCCGGTCGCTGTGGGCGAGGACCTGGGAGAGCCGGTAGACGATGTTGTGGCGCAGTTCCGGGTCGGTGATGGGTTCTTCCAGGGCGGCCCGGAGGTGGTTGACGGTGGTCGCCGGTTCGGTGAGCAGGGAGGCGCAGCCCAGTTCGTGGAGGACCGCGGCCCGCTCCTTGAGGGGTGGCGGCTCGCGCAGGGCGCGGGCGAGGTAGCGGCGGGCGGCGTCGGGGGCTCCGGCGCGCTGGGTCTCGCGGGCGGCGGCGCGCAGCTGCTGGACGACCCAGTTGTCGCCCTCGGGGTGGGTCTCCATGAGGTGACGGGCGGCGGCGGAGGGGCCGAGCCCTTCGTTGATGACGCACCAGGCGGCCTGGCCGTGCAGGGCCACGCGGACGGCGCCGGGGATGGCGCGGTAGACGGCGGTGGCGATGAGGGGGTGGACGAACTCCAGGGTGTCGGCGCCGGCGAGGATACGGGCGCCGCGCAGGGCGTCCGCGGCGTCGGCGGCCTCCTCGGAGCCGAGGCCGGCCACGGCGGCGGCCAGGGTCGGCGGGATCTCGGTGCCGAGGACGGCGCAGGCCCAGGCGAAGCGCACGGTGGAGGCGCCGAGGCGTTCGAGGCGGGCGATCAGGCCGCTGCCCTTGACGGCGGCGGCGAGGTCGCGCAGCAGGTGCGCCCCCTCCTCGGTCGGGACCAGCCCGCGGTCGCGGACCTTCGCGGTCAACTCCACCGCCTCGAAGGGGTTGCCCGCGGTGACCGCCCAGCACTCGCGGCAGAACACGTCGTCGGCCTCGGTGCCGAGGTCCTCGCGGACGAGGTCGGCGACGGCGGCGGCGCTGAGCGGTTCGAGGTCGAGGGGGCGCTGGCCCGCGCGTCCGGGAAGGCTCCTGAACGCCTCGGCGTGGTCGGGGAGTTCGTCGGGCCGGTAGGCGACGGCGAGCAGCAGCGGAAGTTCCTCGACGCGCGGCGCGAAGGCGGCGAGCCAGCTCAGTGACTCGGGGTCGGCCCAGTGCGCGTCGTCGAGGACGAGCACCATCGGGGCGCGCTGCACCGCGAGGTGGGTGAGCACCCAGTCGAGGCCGTCGCGCAGGCCCTGCTGGTCGGGCGGGGCGCCCTCGGACGGGGCGCACAGGCCGAGCGCGGGGCCGACGATGGCGTACCAACTCCCCAGCTGGGCGCGGAGTTCCGCCTCCGCGATCCCGGCGAGCTGGGGTTGCAGGAGCTGGCGGGCGACGTGGAAGGCGACGCCCTGTTCCTGGTCTCCGCCGCGCGCGGACAGGACGGTGCAGCCCTGGGCGGCGGCGCGCCGCCGTACCTCGGCGAGGAGCGTGGTCTTGCCGATTCCGGCGCGTCCGGCGAAGGCGAGGAGCGCGCCGCGGGGCCGCTCGGATGCTTCGGTTCCGTCCTCGCGCAGACCGGTGAGCTCGTTCAACGCCTCGTCGGCGGCGGCGAGTTCACCCTCCCGTTCGAAGAGTGTCCTTCTGCTGCGTACAGCGCGTTGTCCCATGATCCACCCCCTGGCCACGGTGGTGCGGTCCACGCGGGGAGCGGATGCGTACCGTGACCTCCAGGGACCTCAGAGTACGCTCGTAGCGCCTCGTGGGGAGCCCTTCCGTCGCTACCCGGCGCGGCCTTCGGCCGACCGACCGGATTCTTCGGTCAATCCCCCACGGCCTGCGCGGATTTCCTGTGCCGTTCGTGATGGCGGGCGACACGTGCACGGTTCCCGCACGAGGGTTTGCACCACTCCTGTCGCGGGTGTTCCTTGATGAAGTAGCGCACGCAGCGCGGCGCGTGACAGGCGTGCAGCCGCGACCGGTCCGGGCCCGCGAGGAAGGCGAGGGCGGCGCGGGCGAGCAGTGCCGGGAGGGGAGCGGCGCCGTCCACGGCTTGTCGGCGTACGACGGGTTCGGCGCCGTCGTCCCAGGTGAGGACGGGGACGGTCGGCGCGAGGGCGGCGGCGGTGTTCAGGCACAGCACGGCCTGCGGTACGGGAAGCAGCCGGGCGGCGTCGGCCGGGCTGGGGTCGCCGGGGTGCACGGCGCGGGCGAACAGGGCGCGGACCGCGGCGCGCAGGTCGCGTACGGCGGCGAGCGCGGCGGCGTCGGCGATGAAGGCGTCGGCTCCGGGCAGCAGGTCGGCGTGCCCGCGCACCCAGGTGGTGAGTCCACCGGGTTCCGTGAGGTCGTCGGCCACTCCGCCCTGTCCGTCGTGCCGGATGGTGAGGGCGAGGTCCAGGGCGAGCCGGGTGTCCGCGTCGATCGAGTCCGCCATGACGCTAATGATAGGTACACGTGCACCCATTAGCCGCATGGGGCCGCCGTGCCGTCCAGTCGTACAGAGCCGCCGTGCCGTTCAGTCGCTCGGGGCCATCGTGTCGTTCACGGATCGCCCGCCCCAAAGAAGAAGCCTCGTCCTGGGACCGGGCCCCGGCTCGGGCACCGGCCCCGGGACGGGACCCACGTCGCGTATCGCCTCCTCGTACGGGGCGTCGGCTCGCAGTCTCGACGTCAGGTCGGGTCAGGTCGGCTCAGGTCAGGTCGAACTCTCCCTCGCGGGCGCCCGACACGAACGCGCCCCACTCGGCCGGTGTGAAGATCAAGGAAGGGCTCGCGGGGCGGCCACTGTTGCGCATCGCGATGAAGCCCTCGACAAAAGCGATCTGGACGTCTCCCCGCCCTCGGCTGCTGGACTGCCATTCGGCGTTGCTGAGGTCCAGCTCAGGCTTGTCCCACCCCGCCAGCGGGTGCTGCTCGATGGTGCTCTCGGCCACGTCCGTGCTCCTCCCGGTTCGTCGTCCGCCGCCAGCCTAGCGATCGGTTCCGGCGGCGGACAGGCCACGTGAGGGGGACGCTTTCAGGAGGTGGGCGGCTCGGCCCCGACCAGCCACATCGAGAAGAACTGGGATCCCCCTCCATAGGCGTGTCCCAGCACCCTGCGAGCCCCTTCCACCTGGTGTTCTCCCGCCTGACCGCGCACCTGAAGTGCCGCTTCGGCGAAGCGGATCATGCCGGAGGCGCCGATCGGATTGGTGGAGAGGACACCGCCCGACATGTTGACGGGCAGGTCCCCGTCAAGCTCGGTCACACCGGATTCGGTGAGCTTCCAGCCCTCGCCCTCCTCGGCGAAACCGAGGTTCTCCAGCCACATGGGCTCGTACCAGGAGAAGGGCACGTACATCTCCACGGCGTCGATGTCACGGCGCGGGTCCGCGATGCCCGCCTGCCGGTACACGTCGGCCGCGCAGTCCTTGCCCGCCTGCGGCGACACACAGTCCTTGCCCGCGAACAGGGTCGGCTCGCTGCGCATCGCGCCGCCGTGCAGCCACGCGGGCGGCCTCGGCGAGCGGGCCGCCCCCGCCCGGTCGGTGAGGATCATCGCGCAGGCGCCGTCCGAGGACGGGCAGGTCTCCGAGTAGCGGATCGGGTCCCACAGCATGGCCGAGGCCTGCACCTTCTCCAGCGTGATGTCGTGCTCGTGGAGATGGGCGTACGGGTTCTTCAGCGCGTTGCGCCGGTCCTTGTACGCGACCAGCGAGCCGACGGTGTCGGGCGCGCCGGTGCGCCGCATGTACGCCCGGACGTGCGGCGCGAAGAAGCCGCCCGCGCCGGCCAGCAGCGGCTGCTGGAAGGGGATCGGCAGGGACAGGCCCCACATGGCGTTCGACTCGGACTGCTTCTCGTAGGCCAGGGTCAGGACGGTGCCGTGGACGCGGCCCGCGATCAGGTTCGTCGCGACCAGGGCCGTGGATCCGCCGACGGAACCCGCCGTGTGCACCCGCAGCATGGGCTTGCCGACCGCGCCGAGCGCGTCGGCGAGGTACAGCTCCGGCATCATGACGCCCTCGAAGAAGTCGGGCGCCTTGCCGATGACCACGGCGTCGACGTCGGCCCACGTCAACTCGGCGTCGGCGAGCGCCCGCCCGGCGGCCTCGCGGACGAGTCCCGCGAGGGACACGTCCCGTCGGGCCGCCACGTGCTTGGTCTGGCCGATGCCTACGACGGCCACGGGCTCCTTGCTCATCGGGGATCCCCTTCGAGTACGGCGACCAGGTTCTGTTGGAGGCAGGGCCCGGAGGTGGCGTGGGCGAGCGCCCGGTCGGACTCGCCCCGGTGGACGCGGGCGGCGGCCTCACCGATGCGGATGAGCCCGGCGGCCATGATCGGGTTGGCGGCGAGGGCGCCGCCGGACGGGTTGACGCGCACCTCCTCACCGAGACGCAGCGCCTTACGCAGGACCACCTCCTGGGAGGTGAACGGCGCGTGCAACTCGGCGGTGTCGACGGGCCGTTCGAAGGCTCCGGCCCGCTCGGCGGCGAGACGGGTCGACGGTGAGTCCGTCAGGTCGCGCACGCCGAGGCCGTGCGCCTCGATGCGGTGGTCGATGCCCCGGATCCAGGCGGGCCGTTCGCACAGCTCGCGGGCCCGCTCCCCCGCCGCGAGGATCACGGCGGCGGCACCGTCGCCGACGGGCGGGCAGTCGCCGACGCGCAGGGGCCGTACGAGGTACTCGCCCTGGGCCACCGAACCCCGCAGCTGCGCATGGGAGTTGGCGGCGGCCGAAGCGCGGCTGCGGGACGCCACCCCCGCCAGCGCGGGCTCGTCGGTCTCGCCGGCGTCGATGAGCGCCTGCGCCTGGAGGGCCGCGAGGGCGACGGAGTCGGGCCACAGGGGCGCGACGTAGTACGGGTCGAGCTGCCGGGTCAGCACGTCCCGTACGGATCCGGGTGACGACTTCCCGTACCCGTACACCAGCGCGGTGTCGGCGTCCCCGGTGAGCAGTTTCGTCCACGCCTCGTACAGCGCCCAGGCCCCGTCCATCTCCACGTGCGACTCGGAGATCGGTGGCCAGGCGCCCACCCCGTCGAGGGCCATGGTGAAGGAGAAGGCGCGACCCGCCAGGTAGTCGGTCGAACCGGAGCAGGTGAAACCGATGTCGCTGGTCTTCAGCCCGGTCTGGTCGAGGACGGCGTGCAGGACCGGGATGAGCATCTCCACCTCGGAGAGCTCGTCGGTGGTGCGCAGATGGTCGCTCTGCGCGAAGGCGACGACGGCGATGTCCCTGATGGGCGGCATCTACAACAGCTCCTTGTACGTGTCGTACTCGGCGTCCGGTTCGCCGGTGGGCCGGTAGTGGTCGGGATAGCGGCCGCCCTCCGTCCACACAGGCTCCACCCGCAGCCCCATGCGCACTTGGTCGTAGGGGATGCCGCCGATCCGGCCGTGCAGCGCGAGGTCGGCGCCGTCGAGGGCGATGTGCGCGTACACGTACGGCACTTCGATGTCGAGGTTCCTGGCCTTGATGTTGACGATGCAGTACGTGGTCACGGTGCCGCGGGGGCCCACCTCCACCTGCTCCGACGTGACGACACCGCAGGTGGGGCACGCGCCCCTCGGGGGGACGTACACCTTGCGGCAGGACGGGCAGCGCTCGCCCACGGTGCGCCGCGAGGAGAGGCTGTTGATGTAGGCGGACTGGGCGCGGCCGGGCGAGTAGACGTAGTCGAGGCGCGCGGGAGCGACGATGCCGGTGACCATGTCCTCGAACCGCCCGTCGTGACCCGCGATCTGCGGTCGGTCTCCGTCGTATGGCTCGAAGCAGGCGATGTCGGTGATGGCGCCGGTGCGCTGCGCCGCCCAGCGGACACGCACGCGCATCCCGGTGCGGGCGGCCTCGGGGCCCGGCGCGTCCAGGGCGTGCAGGAGGGCGGTGTCCGCGCCGTCGAGCCGGACCAGGACCCAGGCGAAGGGGGTGTCGAGGGGTTGACCCCGACGGGGTTCGTGGTTCCAGGCCCAGGTGGTGACGGTGCCGGTGGGGGCGACCTCGACGAGTTCGCCCAGGTCCTCCGCGGTGACGGGGTCGTATTCGACGGGCGGGACGAGCGTCCGGCCGTCGGCGGTCTTCACACCCAGGACGACACGCTCACGCAGCCCGGTGAGAAACGCGCTCTGGACGGGGCCGAGCGATCGGGTGAAGGGGAACTCGACGACGAGGGGGGCTTTGAGGACTTCGGGCATCCCGGTTGTCTCCTTAGGGGAGGGGGATCGTGCGCGTCACGACTCCGTCGGAGGGGAGGGGGAGGATCGAGCACGTGGTGACCGCGTCGGGGGGAAGCAGAGGATCGAGCACGCCCCCGAAGGCAGAACCCGGGCCCCCGGGTCTCCCCCTCCCGGCCGCAGAAGGCCGCTGTCACGCCCGTCCCGGCCCCGCGCACCGTCACGACCCCGGACGTCACGCGCGCCGATAGACGGGTGGGCGTTTCTCGGTGAAGGCTCGGGAGCCTTCCTTCGCGTCGGCCGTGTCGAAGATCGGCCAGCCGCGGGTCAGCTCGGCCGCGAGGCCCTCCGTCTCCGTCATCTCGGCGGTCTCGTACACGGACGCCTTCACCGCCTCGACGGCCAGCGGACCGCAGGCGTTGATCAGTTCGGCGATCTCGAGGGCCTTCTGCCGCGCCGTTCCGTCGGGCACGACGTGTCCGACCAGGCCGATCCCGGCGGCCTCCCGGGCCGAGTACGGACGCCCCGTGAGGAGCATCTCCAGGGCGTGCGTGCGTGGGATCTGGCGTTGCAGGCGGACCGTGGAGCCGCCGATGGGGAACAGCCCGCGCTTGACCTCGAAGAGCCCGAAGGTCGCCGACTCTCCCGCGACCCGGATGTCGGTGCCCTGCAGGATCTCGGTACCGCCCGCGACACAGTGACCCTCGACGGCGGCGATCACCGGTTTGCGGGGCCGGTGGTGGCGCAGCATCGCCTTCCAGTGCAGATCGGGGTCCGCCTTCAGCCGGTCCCGGTACTGCTGCCCCTCCATGCCCCGCCCCGCCAGCGCCTTGAGGTCCATGCCGGCGCAGAAGGCGTCCCCCGCGCCGGTGAGCACGATCGAGCGGATCGCGTCGTCCTCGTCGGCCTCGATCCAGCCGTCGTACAGACCGACGAGCATCGGCAGCGAGAGCGCGTTCTTGGCCTCGGGCCTGTTGAGCGTGAGCACCAGTGTGGCGCCTTCGCGCTGCACGGTGAGGTGTTCCGTACCACCCATTGCCGTCCTCCCGTCAGACAGGCTCTCTGGAACGAGAACAGGTTGCAGTAGGCGCGGGACCAGTACAAGAGTTTTCTGACAGACAGTCAGATTTCTTCTGCGCGGGCCCTTCCCAGTTGTGGCGGGCTTTGCTCTGATGGCCGTCGAGCCGGGGGGCGGGACCGGACGCGCGACGTCAGGAGGAGCGGTGGAGTACAACCTTGCCGACCTGTTCGAGTCGGTCGTCGACGTGGTTCCGGGCCGCGAGGCGCTCGTGTACATCGACCATCCGGGCACGGGCGCGGAGCGCCGTCTGACGTACGCGCAACTCGACGCGGCGGCGAATCGCGTCGCCCATCACCTGATCGACAGCGGCATCCGCCCCGGCGAGCACCTCGGACTGCACCTCTACAACGGCGTCGAGTACGTGCAGACCGTGCTGGGCTGCCTGAAGGCACGGATCGTGCCGGTCAACGTCAACTACCGTTACGTGGAAGAGGAGTTGGTCTACCTCTACCGGGACGCGGATCTGGTGGCGCTGGTCTTCGACACGGAGTTCACCGACCGGGTGGCGGCGGCACTGCCGCGGGCCTCGGCACTGCGGCATCTCCTGCGGGTGGGGGGCGCGGCGACCGACGGGGCCTCCTTGCCCGCCCTGGACTTCGCCGAGGCCGAGGCCGCCGGATCCCCCGAACGGGGTTTCCCGCCGCGCTCGGCGGACGACCAGTTCATCATCTACACCGGCGGCACCACCGGCATGCCCAAGGGTGTGATGTGGCGTCAGGAGGACCTGTTCTTCTCCGGGCTGGGCGGCGGGGCCCCGACGGGCGAGCCGGTCAGGAAGCCGGAGGAGCTCGCCGAGCGGGTGGCGGCCGGCGGCGAGGGCATCACCTTCTTCCCCACTCCCCCGCTGATGCACGGCACCTCGACACTGACGGCGTTCATCGGGTTCAACTTCGGCCAACGGGTCGTGATCCACCGCAAGTTCGTGCCCGAAGAGGTCCTGCGGACGGTGGAGAGGGAGAAGGTCACCAGCATGTCGCTGGTCGGCGACGCGATGCTGCGCCCGCTGATCGACGCGCTGCAGGGGCCGATGAAGGGCACGGACTGCTCCTCGATGTTCAGCGTGTCCTCCTCCGGCGCGATCATGTCGGAGACGGTGCGTGAGCAGTTCCAGTCACTGGTCCCGAACGTGATGCTGCTCAACAACTACGGCTCCTCGGAGTCCGGCTTCAACGGCACCGCGACCGCGGACTCGGGAGCCGGACAGGGTTTCCGGCTACGGGTCAACTCCCGTACGCAGGTGGTGGATCCGGCCACGTACGAGCCGGTCGCCGTCGGTGAGGCCGGCCGGGTCGCACAGCGCGGCCATGTGCCCCTCGGCTACTACAACGACCCGAAGAAGACCGCCGAGACCTTCTTCCAGAAGGACGGCGAGCGGTGGGTGCTGCTCGGCGACATGGCGACGGTCGACGAGGAGGGCATCGTCACCGTCCTCGGCCGCGGTTCCCAGTGCATCAACACCGGTGGCGAGAAGGTCTATCCGGAGGAGGTCGAGCAGGCCCTGAAGTCCCATCCGGACGTGTACGACGCGCTGGTCGCCGGGGTGCCGGACGAGAAGTGGGGCAACCACGTGGCGGCGGTCGTCCAGCTCCGCGAGGGCGCGGGCAGGCCCTCACTGGAGGACATCCAGACCCACTGCCGGAGCCACCTGGCCGGCTACAAGATCCCCCGCCAGCTCGTCATCACCGACACCATTCAGCGCTCGCCCAGCGGCAAGGCGGACTACCGGTGGGCGCGCTCGGTGGCGACGCAGGCGGCCCACTGACGCAGGCGCCGCAACCGCCGCCCCACGCCGGTCACCGCGTAACGGGCGACGGCTACCGCGTGCCCGACGACGGTTACCGGCGAATGGACGAAGCTCGTGGCAAGGGCCGCCGCCGCCAGGAATCCCGCGACGGCCACCGCGACCGACAGCCGCAGCCCCGACACCAAGTGGCCGCGATCGACGTGCGGACGCGCTCGAAGCGGAGTGGGGCGAGGAACAGCGGTCCGTGGAAGCCCAGGTCGAGGAGAGCGCCCACGCCGAGCCCGTCCCGGGGCGACCGGTGACGGTCGAACGCGACGGTCGTCGGCCGTCTCCGCCAGGGCGCCCTACCCCTGGGCGGTTTCGACCCGTGCTTCCGCGAAGCGGTCCCTCAGCTCGCGTTTGAGGATCTTCCCGCTGGCGTTGCGTGGCAGTTTGTCCACGAAGATGACCTGCTTGGGCGCCTTGAAGGCGGCGAGCTTCTCGCGTGCGTGGGCGAGGAGTTCGGCCTCGGTGACCTCGGTGCGGGCGACCACGACCGCCGTGACCGCCTCGATCCACCGCTCGTCGGGGAGCCCGACCACGGCCACCTCGGCGACGGCGTCGTGTGTGTAGAGCGCGTCCTCGACCTGGCGCGAGGCGACCAGCACGCCACCGGAGTTGATGACGTCCTTCACCCGGTCGACGACGGTGAAGTATCCCTCCTCGTCGCGCACGGCGAGGTCCCCGGAGTGGAACCAGCCGTCGCGGAAGGCCTCCGCGGTCTCCTCCGGCTTGTCCCAGTAGCCCTCGCACAACTGCGGTGAGCGGTAGACGATTTCGCCCCGTTCCCCGTCGGGCACGTCCTTGCCGGACTCGTCGACGACCCGCGCCTCGACGAACAGCACCGGCCGCCCGCACGAGTCCATCCGCCCCTTGTGCTCGTGGGGGCCGAGGACCATGGCCAGCGGTCCGATCTCGCTCTGGCCGAAGCAGTTGTAGAACGCCAGCTTCGGCAGCCGCTCCCGCAGCCGTTCCAGAACCGGCACCGGCATGATCGACGCCCCGTAGTACGCCTTGCGCAGTCCGCTCAGGTCACGGGTGGCGAAGTCGGGGCGGTTGGACAGTCCGATCCAGACGGTGGGCGGCGCGAACAGGCTGTCCGCGTGACCGGCCTCGACCAGGTCGAGGATCTGCTCGGCGTCGGGCGCGTCGAGGATGACGTTCACGGCGCCGACCGCGAGATAGGGCAGCAGGAACACATGCATCTGCGCCGAGTGGTAGAGCGGCAGCGAGTGCACGGGCAGATCGCCGGCCTGCAGATCGAGGGCGGTGATCGCGCTGAGGTACTCGTGCACCAGCGCACGGTGGGTCAGCATGGCGCCCTTGGGCAGCGCGGTGGTGCCCGAGGTGTAGAGGAGTTGCGTCAGGTCCTCGCCCCGGGGCTCCGGTCCGTCGTACGGCGTGGCCGTGTCGAGTCGCGCGAGCAGCGAGTCGTCGCTGTCGCGCAGGGCGAGAACGCGGGTTCCCTCGGGGAGGTTCCCGGCCAGGTCCGGGTCGGCCAGGACCAGTCCGCAGCCGGCCTGTCCGACGATGTACGCGAGGTCGTCACCGGTCAGGTTCTGGTTGACCGGCACGTGCACCAGCCCGCCGCGCGCACACGCGAGGAAGCCGATCAGGTACGCGTCCGAGTTGTGGCCGTAGGCACCGACCCGGTCGCCCGGCGCCAGTCCCGAGGAGCGCAGCACCTGGGCCGCGCGGGAGACGGCCTCGTCGAGTTCGGCGTAGGTCCAGGACCGGTCGCGGTAGTGGATCGCGACGCGTTCGGGGGTCCGCCGGGCGCTGCGCCGCAGCACCCCGTCGACCGTGACGCTCCGGCCCGCCGCCACCGTGGGGTTCTGACCCGCCGTCATGACCTGCTCCTTCGTCCGGCTGCTGTGCCGTGATCCTCGTTCCGGCCCGCGAACGGGGTCAAGCGTCCCGCGCCCTTGGCGCGAAGAGGTTCAACCCCGCCGTTGAACGTACTGACACCAGGTCACACGTCTGTGGCTGTTGTTACGCTCAACCGCCCCTTCCCTCAATGATGTCGGGAGGCACGATGCGCATCCGCCCCGGACGGTTCGCCGTCCTGGCCGTAGCCCTGCTCACCGCCTCGGCCGCACTGCCCGCGACCGCCGCGAACGGCCAGGAGCGTCAGCACTCTCCGTCCCACCCGTCCTCCGGCGGTCTGTCCGCCGTGATCCGCTACACCGAGTACGGCATTCCGCACATCCTTGCGAAGAACTACGCGGACCTCGGCTTCGGCACCGGCTGGGCGCAGGCCGCCGACCAGGTGTGCACCCTCGCCGACGGGTTCGTGACCGTACGCGGCGAACGCTCCCGCTTCTTCGGTCCCGAAGCGAAGCCGGACGGTTCGCTGTCCTCGGCTGCCGAGAACCTCTCCAGCGACCTCTACTTCCGCGGCGTGCGTGCGACGGGCACCGTGGAGAAACTGCTCGCGGAGCCCGCGCCACGGGGTCCGAGCCGCGATTCCAAGGATCTGATGCGGGGCTGGGCGGCCGGCTACAACGCCTGGCTCGCCCAGAACCGGATCACCGATCCGGCCTGCCGGGGCGCCTTCTGGGTCCGGCCCGTGACCGCGGTGGACGTGGCCGCGCGTACCTTCGCGCTGGCGGTGCTCGGCGGTCAGGGCCGCGCGGTCGACGGCATCACGGCCGCGCGGCCGCCCGCGACGCCCGCGACGCCCGCCGTGCGTACGGCCGTCGGCATACCCGACGCACAGAGTGCCGCGCGCGCCGCCCAAAGCCTCTTCGACACCGCCGACATGGGGTCCAACGCGGTCGCCTTCAGCGGTGCCACCACGGCGAACGGCCGTGGGTTGCTGCTCGGCAACCCGCACTACCCGTGGCAGGGCGGCCGTCGTTTCTGGCAGTCGCAGCAGACGATCCCCGGCGAGCTGAACGTGGCAGGCGGCGCGCTGCTCGGCTCCACCACGGTCTCCATCGGGCACAACGCACGGGTGGCCTGGAGCCATACCGTCGCCACCGGCGTCACGCTCAACCTCCATCAGCTGACGCTGGATCCGGCCGACCCGACGACGTACCTGGTGGACGGGAAGCCGGAGCGGATGGCGAAGCGGACCGTCACCGTCGAGGCGCGGGGCGGCCCGCCCGTCACCCGTACCCAGTGGTGGACCCGCTACGGTCCGGTCGTCACCTCGCTCGGCGCGGGACTCCCGCTGCCCTGGACGTCCACGACGGCGTACGCCCTCAACGACCCCAACGCCGAGAACCTGCGCGCCCCCGACACCGCCCTCGGCTTCGGCCGGGCCCGCGGCATGGCCGACGTCCTCACGACGCTGAGGCGTACCCAGGGGCTGCCCTGGATCAACACGATCGCCGCCGACTCGGGCGGGCACTCGCTGTTCACGCAGTCGCAAGTACTCCCGCGTATCACCGACGAGTTGGCGCAGCGCTGCTCGACGGCGCTCGGCAAGGCCCTCTATCCGTCGTCCGGTATCGCGGTCCTCGACGGCTCCCGCGGCGACTGCGCGCCGGGCAGCGACCCCGACGCCGTACAGCCCGGGATCTTCGGGCCCGCGAACATGCCGGTCCTCAAGGACGCGCCGTACGCGGAGAACTCCAACGACAGCGCCTGGCTGGCCAATACGGACCGGCCGCTCACCGGGTACGAACGGGTCTTCGGGTCGATCGGCTCGCCGCTGTCGACCCGTGCGCGCGGCGCGAAGGCGGACGTGTCCGCGATGGCCGCGAAGGGGGAGCTGACCGTACGGGACCTGCAGGCGCAGCAGTTCGCGAACCGGGCGACCTCGGGTGACCTCATCGCCGACGACACGGCCCGTGCCTGTGCCGCGCTGCCCGGTGGGACGGCGACGGGCAGCGACGGCAGGGCCGTCGACGTGAGCGAGGCGTGCGGTGTGCTGAAGGCGTGGGACCACTCGATGAAGACCGGCAGCCGGGGCGCACTGCTCTTCGACCGCTTCTGGCGGCGGCTGACCGCCGTGACCGCGCCCGCGCAGCTCTGGAAGGTGCCGTTCTCGGCGGCGGACCCCGTGCACACGCCGAACACGCTCAACACGGAAGCGCCCGGCGTGGCCACGGCCCTCGCCGACGCGGTGAGCGAGCTGCGGGCGGCGGGCATCGCGCTGGACGCGACGCTCGGCGCGCACCAGGTCGTCGTCCGGGGCGATCGGCGCATCCCCGTGCCGGGCGGCACGGAGTCGCTCGGCGTGTGGAACAAGGTCGAGCCGGTGTGGGACGCGGCGGCCGGCGGCTACACCGAGGTCACCACGGGGTCCTCGTACATCCAGGCCGTCGGGTGGGACGGCGGCCGCTGCCCGGTCGCCCGTACGCTGCTGACCTACTCCCAGTCGTCGAACCCGAACTCGCCGCACTTCAGCGACCAGACGCGGCTGTTCTCCGAGGGGAAGTGGGTCACCTCCCGGTTCTGCGAGAAGGACATCCTCTCCTCGCCCGGGCTGCGGGTGATCCGCGTGGGCGAGCACCGCTGACGGCAGCGGGGTGGTCCCTGCCCGCTCGGGCGGGGACCACCCCGGTCACGCCCCGACGTGGCCGAGCTTGTCGGGATTGAGCACCGCGTAGATCCCGTCGATGCGTCCGTCGCGCACCGCGATCGTCACGATCTGCTCGACGCCGTCGACGGTGAGGGCCAGCGCGGGCCCGCCGTTCGCCTCCACGATCCGCGTCGGACCGAACGGGTAGCGGGCGATCAGGCCCGCGATGAACGCGATCACCCGTTCACGGCCCTCGATGGGGCGCAGCGCCGCCCTGACCTTGCCTCCGCCGTCGTTCCAGGCGACGACGTCCTCGGTCAGGACGTCGGTCAGAGCGGTGAGGTCGCCGCTGCGCGCGGCCTGAAGGAAACGCGCGAGGAGTTCGGCGTGGTCGTCCTCGGCGAGCGGGAACCTGTCGCGCCCGGCGGCGAGGTGGCGGCCGGCCCGGTGGTGCATCTGACGGCAGTTCGCGAGGGTCGTGTCCAGGATGCGCGCGATCTCGTCGTACGGCAGGTCGAAGGCTCCTCTCAGCACGAACACCGCGCGCCCCGGCGGTGACAGCCGCTCCATCAGATGGATGGTCGCGTACGCCACGGTGTCGCGCAGCTCGGCGGTGTCGAGCGGGCCCAGCGCTTCCGTCGCGACCGGCTCGGGCAGCCAGGGTCCGGTGTAGGCCTCGCGGGTGACTCGGGCCGAGCGAAGCTGGTCGAGGGCGAGCCGGGAGACGACCGTGATGAGGAAGGCCCGCGGTTCGCGGATGTCCGTCCGGTCGGTACCCGTCCAGCGCAGATAGGCGTCCTGGACGACGTCCTCGGCGTCCCACATGCTGCCGAGCAGCCGGTAGGCGAGGCCGAGCAGCAGTGGCCGGTATGTCTCGAACTGCTCAGTCGCCGTCTGCAGAGTCTCCAACTCGCTTTCCTTTCGGCTCAGTTGCGTGGATCAGCTCAGCGGGCGGCCGACGCGTCAGTCAACTCGGTGGCGAACCCCTCGCGCCAGGAGGCGTACCGGGGGCGCCAGTCGAGGGTGAGCGTGGCGCGGGCGTTGTCGGCGCCCCGCAGGCCGGTCATGAACGCCACTCCCCAGCCGCCGACGGCGATCCGGGCGAGCGCCGCGGGTGCCTTCTTCGGCCGCGGGGCACCGAGCATTCCGGCGAGCTCGGGGAGCCAGGTATGCAGGGCAACCGGGGTGTCGTCCACGATGTTCAGCGGGCCGCTCGCGGGCTTGTCGAGTGCGGCGACCACTGCGGTGGCCGCGTCGTGGGCGTGCGTGAAGGAGAATACCGAGTTCCCACCGCCGACCAGCGGGACCTTCCCCGCGGCCACCTGCTTCACGAACGAGCCGTCGGCGGCGTAGATCGTGCCGGGTCCGTAGAGGTGTCCGAAGCGCAAGACCGTGCCGTCCGCGCCCGCGGTGCGCTCCTCCAGCTCCTTCAGCGCGTCGAGCACGGGCACGAACTGCTTCGGTGGGCGCCGCCAGAGCGGGGCGTCTTCGTTGGCGGGGCCCTGCCCGGCCGGGTCGTAGGCGTACGCCAGCCCCTGAGCGACGATCTTCGTGGCCCCGGCGTCCCGGGCGGCCTCGTAGAGGTTGCGGGTGCCCACGGTGCGCAGCCGGTTGGTCAGGGCGAAGTCGCGGGCGAGGTGGCGGGGGTCGAGCTCGGCCGGGATCGCGGTGAGCATGTTGACGACCGCGTCGGGGGCCGCCTCGCGCACCGCCCTGTGCAGTGCGGTCCGGTCGAGGGCGTCGGCGGCGACGGTGCCGCGCCCCGGGGTGCGGGAGAGGGCGACCACGTCGTGGCCGACCGAGGTAAGCAGCGGGACGAGCGCCCGTCCGACGACTCCGGTGGCTCCGGCGACGAGTACACGCATGGGAATCGGTCTCCTGATGTCGGGCCCCGGGCGGTCGGGGAACGGCTCCCGGGGGCGTTTCGGCATCAGGACGGGCGAGTGCGGGTCCCTGTGACAGGTGCGCGTTGTGACCCGCGTCACACTGCTCGCGTACGTCCCTCCCAGTAGGGATCCCGCAGGCGCCGTTTGTACAGCTTCCCGTTCGGGTCGCGCGGCATCGACTCGATGAAGTCGACGCTCTTGGGGCGCTTGTACCCGGCGAGCAGGCGCTCGCAGTGGCCGAGGATGTCGGCGGCGAGAGCCGGGCCCGGCTCGTGGCCCGGGGCGGGCTCGACGACGGCCTTGACCTCCTCGCCCCAGTCGTCGTGCGGGATGCCGAAGGCGGCCGCGTCGGCGACGGCGGGGTGGGAGAGCAGCGCGGACTCGATCTCGGCCGGGTAGATGTTGACCCCACCCGAGATGATCATGTCGATCTTGCGGTCACGGAGGAAGAGATAGCCGTCCTCGTCGAGACAGCCCAGGTCACCCACGGTGAAGAAGTCGCCGATGCGGTTCTTCTTCGTCTTGCTCTCGTCCTTGTGGTACGAGAATCCGCCGGTGCTCATCTTCATGTAGACGGTGCCGAGTTCACCGGGCGGCAGCCGGTTGCCGTCGTCGTCGAAGACGGCGAGTTCGCTGATGGGCCAGGCCTTGCCGACCGTGCCGGGCTTCTTCAGCCAGTCCTCGGTGGTCGCGAAGGCGCCGCCGCCCTCACTGGCCGCGTAGTACTCCTCGACGCTGTGGCCCCACCACTCGATCATGGCCCGTTTCACATGGTCCGGGCACGGGGCTGCGCCGTGGATGGCGTGCCGCATCGAGGAGACGTCGTAGCGCGCCTTCACCTCGTCGGGGAGTGCCAGCAGCCGGTGGAACTGGGTCGGGACCATGTGGGTGTGGGTGCAGGCGTGGGCGTCGATGACGCGGAGCATCTCCTCGGGCGTCCACTTGTCCATCAGCACCAGGCGGTGCCCGATGTGCAGGGAGGCGCCCGCGAACTGGAGTACGGCGGTGTGGTAGAGCGGTGAGCAGACCAGGTGCACGTTGTCGTCGTACGGCCTGATGCCGAAGATGCCGAGGAAGCCGCCGAGGTACGACTCCTCGGGGAGCTTGCCGGGCAGCGGGCGCCGGATGCCGCGGGGGCGGCCCGTGGTGCCCGAGGTGTAGTTCATGACCCAGCCGAGGGTGCGGTCGGCGGGCGCCGAGTCGGGCTGGGCGTCGAGGAGTTCGGCGTACGGCCGGAAGCCCGCCACCGTGCCCACCGCGTACCGCTGCGCGGCGGGCAGCTTCGCCTCGTCGGCGGCATGGCGGGCGGCGTCGGCGAACCGTTCGTGGGCGATCAGCACCTTGGCGCCCGAGTCGGAGACGATCCAGGCGATCTCGGGGCCGACGAGGTGGTGGTTGACCGGCACCAGGTAGAGGCCCGCCTGGGAGGCGGCGAGGTAGGCGACGAAGAACTCGACGCCGTTGGGCAGGACGACCGCGAAGGCGTCGCCGCGTTCGAGTCCCGCGGCGCGCAGACCGTGGACGAGTCGATTGGCCGCGGCGTGCAGCCGGCCCGCGGTCCACTCGTCCCCGTCCGGGGTGATCAGGACCGTCCGTCCGGGGTCGGCGGTGGCCTGGGCCCAGAAGCCGTTGGGTGAGGTGCTCATGACTGTTCGCCCCTTCCCGCGATCCGGTTGACGCGGTCGACGGCCCGCTCGAAGCCGCTCGTCAGGTCGTCGAAGACGGCCTGGACACTGCGCTCGCTGTTCATCCGGCCGACGATCTGCCCGACCGGCGTCCCGAGCAGCGGTTCCACCTCGTACTTCTGGATCCGGGAGACCGCCTCGGCCACCAGCAGCCCCTGGAGCGGCATGGGGAGTGTGCCGGGGCCGTTCGGGTCGTCCCAGGCGTCGGTCCACTCGGTGCGCAGCTGGCGCGCGGGCTTGCCGGTCAGCGCGCGCGAGCGGACGGTGTCGCCGGACCCGGCGGCGAGCAGCTTGCGGGTCACGGCCGGCGCGTGCATGTCCGCTTCCGTGACGGTCAGCCACAGGGAGCCGAGCCACACCCCCTGGGCGCCGAGGCTGAGGGCGGCGGCCACCTGCTGTCCGCTGCCGATGCCGCCCGCCGCCAGTACGGGCAGCGGGTCGACGGCGTCGACGACTTCGGGGGTGAGCACCATCGAGGCGATCTCGCCGGTGTGGCCGCCCGCCTCGTAGCCCTGCGCGACGACGACGTCGATGCCCGCCTCGGCGTGTTTGCGCGCGTGCCGGGCGCTGCCCGCGAGGGCCGCGACGAGCACCCCGCGCTCGTGGGCGCGTTCGACGACGTCGGCGGGCGGTGAGCCCAGCGCGTTGGCGAGCAGTTTGATCGGGTAGTCGAAGGCGACGTCGAGCTGGGTGCGGGCGACCTGTTCCATCCAGCCGGTGATGCGCCAGCCGGACGCCTCGCCCTCGGCGAGTTCGGGCACGCCGTACTTGGCGAGGGTGTCCTTGACGTACTGTCGGTGCCCCTCCGGGATCATCGCCTCGACGTCGGCCTCCGTCACCCCCTCGACCTTCTTCGCGGGCATGACGACGTCCAGGCCGTACGGTTTGCCGTCGACGTTCGCCTCGATCCAGTCGAGGTCGCGTTTGAGGTCGTCGGGGGCGGTGTAGCGGACCGCGCCGAGCACACCGAATCCGCCCGCGCGACTGATGGCCGCGGCGACGGCGGGAAACGGCGTGAAGCCGAAAATGGCGTGCTCGACTCCCAGTTTCTTGCTCAGCTCCGTCTGCATGGCCGCAGAATGCCGCAGTCCTCCGGACGAGGGAAGGCCTTTTCTGATGCTCCGTCAGATTTCTGGCCAGTCCCTCGACAGGGTTCCGGTCCTCGCGCCGCGCCGGCGGCACACGACCGACCAGCCGGACAGGCCCTAGTCGTCCCCGCCCTCCAGTACGGCCATGGCCGCGTTGTGCCCGGGCACCCCGCTCACGCCGCCGCCGCGCACCGCGCCCGCCCCGCACAGCAGGACGTTCGCGTGCCGGGTCTCGACGCCCCAGCGGCCCGTGCCCTCCTGGGCGTACGGGAAGGCGAGGTCGCGATGGAAGATGTTGCCGCCGGGCAGCCGCAGGTCGCGCTCCAGGTCGAGCGGGGTCTTCGCCTCGATGCAGGGGCGGCCGTCCGCGTCGGTGGCCAGGCAGTCGGCGAGCGGTTCGGCGAGGTGCGCCTCCAGCTGCGCCAGCGTCGACTTCAGCAGCTCCGCCCGTACGGCGTCGTTGTCCCGCTCGAACAGCCGGGCGGGTGTGTGGAGGCCGAAGAGGGTGAGGGTCTGGTAGCCCTGCTCGACCAGGTCCTGGCCGAGGATGCTCGGGTCGGTGAGGGAGTGGCAGTAGATCTCGGAGGGCGGCGCGGTGGGCAGCTCGCCGGAGGCCGCCTGCGCGTGGGCGGTCGCCAACTGCTCGTAGCCCTCGGCGATGTGGAAGGTGCCGGAGAACGCCTCGCGCGCGTCCACCGAGGTGTCGCGCAGCCTCGGCAGCCGCTTGAGCAGCATGTTGACCTTCAGCTGGGCGCCCTCGGCGGGGGTGGGCGGTTCGTCGCCCGTGAGGTGCGCGAGTTCCTGCGGCGAGGCGTTCACGAGGACGTGCCGGGCCGGGACGACGCCCTCGCCGTCCGCGGTGCGGTAGGTGACCTCGGCGGCCCGCCCGTCGGTCTCGATGCGCACCGCCTCGTGGCCGGTGGCGATCACCGCGCCCGCGGTGCGTGCCGCCGCGGCGATCGCGTCGGTGAGGGTGCCCATGCCGCCGACCGGCACGTCCCAGGCGCCGGTGCCGCCGCCGATCACGTGGTACAGGAAGCAGCGGTTCTGGCGCAGGGACGGGTCGTGGGCGTCCGCGAAGGTCCCGATGAGCGCGTCGGTGAGGACGACACCGCGTACGAGGTCGTCGGCGAAGTTCTCCTCCACGGCGACACCGACCGGCTCCTCGAAGAGGACGCGCCAGGCCTCCTCGTCGTCGATGCGGGCGCGGAGTTCCTCACGGGTGGGGAGCGGTTCGGTGAGCGTCGGGAAGACCTGCTGGGCGACGCGGCCGGTCATGCCGTAGAAGCGCTGCCACGCCTCGTACTCGCGGTCCGAGCCGGTCAGACGCGCGAAGGCCTCGCGGGTGCGGCGCTCGCCACCGCCGACGAGCAGGCCGGTGGGCCGTCCGCCGCGTTCGACGGGTGTGTACGAGGACACGGTGCGGCCCCGCACGCGGAAGTCGAGGCTCAGATCCCGCACGATCTTCCGGGGCAGCAGACTGACCAGGTAGGAGTAGCGCGACAGCCGGGCGTCGACTCCGGCGAACGGCCGGGTGGACACGGCGGCGCCGCCGGTGCTCCCCAGGCGCTCGAGCACCAGCACGGACCGGCCGGCCCGGGCCAGGTAGGCGGCGGCGACGAGTCCGTTGTGGCCCCCGCCGACGATCACGACGTCGTATCCCTCGTGTGCAGGCATGGTTCTTCGTAGCACGCGATGATCTAGAACGGCCAGAGGTACGCGGCACCCGGCGGGCATCCGGACGGGGCACGAGCGGGGGCACCCGCCCCGGCGTGGCCTTCGCCACCGTCGACCACGACACCGCCATATGGCCGGTGCCGTCCCTCGTACAGGGCGAGCACACCCCCGCACGAGAGCCCCTCAGCCTCCCCGTGCCGCCCGCTGCTGGCGTAACGCCGCCACCCTCCGGTACAACTCCACCGCCTCTTGACCCCGGCCCAGTTGCTCCAGGCAGTGTGCCTCGTCGTTGCGGCTGGCCAGGGCGTCGGGATGGTCGGGGCCGAGGACGCGTTCGCGGGCGGTGGCGACGCCCCGGTACTCGGTGAGGGCGTCGGACCAGCGGCCCAGCCAGCCGAGGCCGACCGCGACCTCGCGGCGGCTCACGAGGGTGTCCGGGTGGTCGGGGCCGAGCACGCGCTCGCGGATGGCCCACACGTCACGGGACTCGGCGAGCGCCTCCTCCCAGCGCGCCATCCGGCCCAGGTTGACGCCGAGGCCGTGCCGGGCGCGGAGGGTCTCGGGGTGGGCGGGGCCGTGCACCCGGGTGCGGTCGTCGATCAGGTCCCGGTACAGCTCCAGGGCCTGCGCGCTGCGGCCGAGCCGACCGAGGCTGATGCCGACCTCGTAGCGGGCGGAGAGGGTGTCCGGGTGGTCGGGGCCGAGGGCCTGGGCCCGCGCCTCGGCCACTTCCCGGTAGGTCTGCAACGCCTCGGGCCAGTGGCCCAACTGACCGAGCGCGTAGGCGACTTCGTACCGTGTCACGAGCGTGTCGGGGTGGTTCGCACCGAGCACCCGGGTCCGCGCGGCGGCGACCTCGCTCGCCATCCGGTACGAGTCCTCCAGGCGGCCCAGCCTGCTCAGGTTGAAGGCGAGGTTGTGGCGGCAGCGCAGGGTGTCGGGATGGTCGGGGCCCATGGCACGCTCCCGGGCGGCGAGCACCGCGGTGTACGCCTGGTGCGCCTCGAAGTGACGGCCCAACTGGCCCAGTACGTACGCCATTTCCTGGCGCGCGGCCAGGGTGTCGGGATGGTCGGGGCCGAGCGCGCGCTCCCTGCCCCGGGCGACCCGCGCGTACTCGCCCAGCGCTTCGGCGGCGCGTCCGGTGCGGCTGAGGGTGAAGCCGACCTCGTAGCGGCTGGCGAGGGTGTCGGGGTGGTCGGGGCCGAGGACGTGCTCGCGTTCGGCGGCGACCGCGCGGTGCACCTCGCCCGCCTCGGTCCACCGGCCGAGCCGCCCGAGGCTCAGTCCGGCGTTGTGCCGGCCCGTCAGGGTGACGAGCAACTCCGGTGCGGGAGTCGGGCGTTCGACGCGCTCCGGCACCTCCGGTGCGGACGTGGCCGGGCGCGCCGTCCATGCGCCGGTCAGCCTCGCCGCCGCGTCCGGCGGGGCGCCGCCCAGTCGGGCACCGGTCGCCTTGTGGCCGGTGGTCATGCCCCGGGTCCAGGAGGGCAGCCGGGGTTCACGCGAGGAAGAGGGCGCGGGAGCCTTCGTCGACGGCTCCAACATGCGCCGCTCGTCGGCGGGACGGTCGATCGCGGGGGACACGACCGTCGGCACGTACACCGGAGTCGTACGCCCCGTGCCGATCCGCCGGCCGAGCTCGCGCGCGTCCTGCGGGCGCCTCTCCGGCTCCTTGGCCAGCAGATCCAGGATGATCCGCTCGAAGTACTCGGGGAGCTCGGCGCGGTGGTGGCGCGGCGGCTCGGGAGGCGTGTCACGGTGGCCGACGAGGATCGCCCACGCGTCGTCCAGGTCGAACGGCGGTGCCCCGGTGGCGATTTCGTAGAGCACACATCCGAAGGAGTACAGATCACTGCGCTGGTCGACCTGGGCACCGCTGATCTGCTCCGGCGACATGTAGTGCGGGGTGCCCATGGCGATGCCGGTGCCGGTCAGCCGGGCCGTGAAGCCGATGTCGTGGCCGAGGCGCGCGATGCCGAAGTCGCAGATCTTCACCGTGCCGTCGGCCAGCCGCATGATGTTGGCGGGCTTCAGGTCGCGGTGCACGATGCCCTGCTGGTGGGTGTAGGCGAGGGCCCCGGACACCTGGTCGGCGATGTCGACGACATCGGCGACGGGGAGCGGATGCTGCTTGTTGTCCTCCAGGAGCTGGCTGAGGTTGCGGCCCTCGAGCAACTCCATCACCAGGTACAGCACGCCCTCCGACTCGCCGAAGTCGTGCACCACGGTCACCCCGCGGTGTTGCAGCGCGGCGGCCACCCGGGCCTCGCGCCGGAATCTCTCCCGCAGCACACGGGTGAACGACTGATCGTGGTGCGGGCCGAGCGGTTTGAGGCACTTCACGGCCACCTGCCGCCCCAGCGACTCGTCGCGGGCGCGCCACACCTCACCCATACCTCCCCGCCCGATCAGATCGAGCAGTCGGTACCGGCTCTGGATCAGCCTGGTCTCCGCCATCTCGTGCGATCGCCCCCGTCGCTGCTCGCCGCGCCCTCCCCTGGCCCGTCCAGTATGGCGAGTTATCTGCCGACTTTGTACGGCGCCGGTCGGGAGCCGGGGCCGAGCCGCGCCATGGCCCGCAGAATGTGTTTGGGCGGGAGTTGCCAGCGAAGACGTGCGGGAACGCAGCGCAGCACGGTGCCCGTGACACGCAGGCGCCGGGTCACCGTCGAGGGGGCCGGCGCGGGTCTGCCGTACAGCTCGTGGGCGTACGGCGGCAGAGCGGCGTACGCCAGCTGCGCCACGCGCCGCCACAGCAGGGCGCGCGCCGGGACGAGCAGCGGGTGGGTCGGCGGGCGCGACAGGAAGTCGTCCACGTCCCGTGCCTCGGGCCCGGCGGCGAGCTCCGGCAGCACCTTCTCGAAGTAGGCGGCCAGCTCCGCCCGATTCGCCGGTACGTCGGTGGGGTCGAGGCCCACCAGGCGTGCGCTGACCCGGTGTTCGTCGATGTACCGGTCGGCGTGCGCGTCCGTCATCGGGAACCCCGAGCGGCGCAGGACGTGCAGATAGGAGTCGATCTCGGCGCAGTGCACCCACAGCAGCAGTTCCGGCTCGTCGATCCGGTACCGCTCCCCCGTGTCCGGGTCGGTGGCCTTGAGCAGGGTGTGGATCTTCCGGACCCGGGCGCCGGCCTGCTCGGCGGCCTCGGTGGTGCCGTACGTCGCCGTGCCGACGAAGTTCGCGGTGCGCATCAGGCGGCCCCAGGCGTCGCGCCGGAAGTCGGAATTCTGCAGGACGCCCCGGACCGCGCGGGGGTGCAGGGCCTGGAGGTAGAGCGCGCGGATGCCGGCGACCCACATCATGGGATCACCGTGCATCTGCCAGGTCACCGAGGAGGGACCGAACAACCCCTGGTCACCCGTGCGAAGCGCGTCCACCCCGTCAGGCTAACGCCGGACCCGCGGCATCCCCAGTCCGATCCACGAGATGATTTCGCGCTGGATCTCGTTGTTCCCGCCGCCGAAGGTGAAGATCACCGCCGAGCGGTAGCCGCGTTCCAGCTCGCCGTGCAGGACGGCGCCCGTGGAGCCCTCCTTGAGAGCACCGGGTGCCGCGACGATCTCCATGAGCCAGGCGTACGCGTCCCGGCGGGCCTCGGAGCCGTACACCTTGACCGCGGAGGCGTCCTGCGGGGTGAGGGTGCCCTCCTGGACGGCGTTCACCATCTGCCAGTTGAGGAGCTTCATCGCGTCGAGTCTGGTGTGGGTCTGGGCGAGGCGGCGGCGCACCCAGGGGAGGTCGGCGACGCGGCGGCCGTCGGCGAGCTTGGTGTCCATGGCCCAGCGCTGGACGTCGTGCAGGGCGCGGATCGCCATGGTGCCGTGTGCGGCGAGGGTGACGCGTTCGTGGTTGAGCTGGTTGGTGATCAGCCGCCAGCCCTTGTTCTCCTCGCCGACCCGGCGCGAGACGGGGACGCGGATGTTCTCGTAGTAGCTGGCGGTGGTGTCGTGCGAGGCGAGGGTGTTGATGAGGGTGCAGGAGTAGCCGGGGTCGGAGGTCGGCACGAGGAGCATGGTGATGCCCTTGTGGGGTGGGGCGTCCGGGTCGGTGCGCACGGCGAGCCAGACCCAGTCGGCGGTGTCGCCGTTGGTCGTCCAGATCTTCTGCCCGTTGACGGTGTAGTGACCGGTGGTCTCGTCGCCGTCCCTTACGGCCCTGGTCTTGAGCGCCGCCAGGTCCGTCCCCGCGTCGGGCTCGCTGTAGCCGATCGCGAAGTCGATCTCGCCGGAGAGGATCCTGGGCAGGAAGTACTGCTTCTGCTCCGCGGTGCCGAACCGCATGATCGTCGGGCCGACGGTGTTCAGCGCCATCAGGGGCAGCGGTACGCCGGCCTGGGCGGCCTCGTCGAAGAAGATGAACTGCTCCATCGAGGTCAGCCCGCGCCCGCCGTACTCCGTGGGCCAGCCCACCCCGAGCCAGCCGTCCCTGCCGAGCCGCCGGATCGTCTCGCGGTAGAACCGTTTCTGGGCGGCCGGGTCGTCGTATCGGGCGTAGGTGTGGTCGGGCACCAACTCGGCGAAGTAGCCGCGCAGTTCGGTCCGCAGCCGCTGCTGTTCTGGCGTGTATTCGAGATGCACGGCGCCTCCTGGCTCCCCAAGGCCGGACCTGACGGCGCACACCGTAGAACGTGTTTCAGAAATTGTGAATGCCGAAGACACCGGCGCCACCGCTCAATGGGGCCGTACTCGAACTCCGGGGCGGTGTTTCAGCCGCGGCTCAGTGTGGCGAGGAAGTCCGTGCAGGCCTGGGCGCACTCCCGGCAGGACTTGGCGCTGTCCTGCCCGCCCGGGTGCTCGTCGAAGACGTCCGCGCACTCGCGGCAGACGGTACGGCACCACTCGACCTGGACGCGGATGCCGGCCGTGTCCCGACGGGCCTCCTCCGCCAGCACACGGCAGGTCGCGTCGCACACCTCCACACACAGAATGCCTTTGCGCCGTACGAGTTCCTGCTCCCTCGGCCCGTCCGGATCCACCGTGCTCGCCCGCAGCGCACAGGCACGGGCGGCCTCGGCGCAGGCCTGCGCACACTCGAAGCGGTCCTCCAGGAATCGGATGAGTTCTTGCTGGGATGTCATTGTCGTCACCGCGAGCGGGTAGCCGCGGGAACGCCCGCCAAACCCCGCACATCAGGGCCCGGCGGCTGCCCTGCGGACCAACGCCACCCGGTTCATGCGCACAACTCCGGGTACTGGGGTCGCATGAGTGCCATGGATACGGAAGGGACAGTGCTCGCCGCGGCCCAGGGCCTGCTGATCATCGGGCCGCTCGCCGTGGGCGTCGTGCTGGTGGCGGTGCTGGTCGGTGTCGTGGGGTGGGGCCGCCGCAAGCGGCGACAGCAACCGCCCCCGCCCCGCCCGGAGGAACAGCCTCGCCTGCCCGACAGTGGCCCGGTCCACGAGGTCAGGGAGCACCGCGAGCCCAACGAACTGCCCCCGAGCGAGCACCGACTGACCCCCCACGAGCTGAAACGAACGAACGGTTCCTAGGGCCTGTCCGGCGGATCATGCCGCAGACGCGGGGTCTGGCACGCCCATCTGCGGCGTTGTCGTCGGTCGCCCGACGCTCCGCGTCGACTCCCTCCTCCGCCTTGCAGCTGCACGCACCAGACCCCGCTCACCTGCGCTGATGAGGCGCCGTTACTTCCCTCCGACCTGATCCGCCGGACAGGACCTAGCCGCCCATCGCCTCCGCCGCCTCGCGTGAGATCCGCTCGAACTGGGCACCCATCGCCTCGGAGAGCGCATGGGCCGCCGAGAGCGGGCGGACCATCACCATCAGGTCGTCGATCCTGCCGTCCTCGTCGAAGTGCAGGAAGTCGCAGCCGTTGAGCTCCTTGTCGCCCACCTTCGCGGTGAAGACGAGCGCGTGGTCGCGACCGTCGGCACCGGCGATCTCGCGGACGTAGCGGAAGTCGGTGAAGACACGGGAGACGCCGCGCAGGATGGCCGCGGTGATGGCCTTCCCCGGGTACGGCTTGAAGGCGACGGGGCTGGTGAACACCACGTCGTCGGCCAGCATCTCCTCGATCGCGGTGAGGTCGCCCGCCTCTACGGCCTTCCGGAAGGGGTGCATCCGAGCCCCGCCTCTCACACTCAACTAATTGATTAGGTTACGAGCAGAGTAGTAGGGGTGGCGTCCGGCGTCCAGGCATTGGCTTTCCTATGGCTCTGACCACCCTCCCTATTGGTCACCTATGCCAGAGCCGCATACGGTCGAGGACATCGCCGCCCCGGCGAACTGGGTCCAGAGCGTCGGGGCGTACGACAGGAACGACCGGCAACGCCCCCGCACCCTCGGAGAAACGCACCATGTCGAAGATTCTCTTCGTGATCACCGGCGTCGACC
Organism: Streptomyces sp. GbtcB7; assembly: GCF_019091445.1. Classification (NCBI taxonomy): domain Bacteria; kingdom Bacillati; phylum Actinomycetota; class Actinomycetes; order Kitasatosporales; family Streptomycetaceae; genus Streptomyces; species Streptomyces sp. GbtcB7. The sequence continues at coordinate 131,141 of NZ_JAGXJM010000005.1, read as the reverse complement.
ACTGGACGCTCGCCGACGGCACCCGCCACCCCAGCGGCTTCTGGGCCGAGGAGGCCGTCGCCCCGTACGAGGCGTTCGAGGCCGCGGGCCACGAGGTCGTCGTCGCCACGCCGGGCGGCGTCGTGCCGACCGTGGACAAGGGGAGCCTGGCTCCCGAGGTCAACGGTGGCCAGGAGGCCGCCGACCGCATCGCGCACGCCCTCGCGTCGATGACCCCGCTCCAGCGGCCGATCAAGCTGGCGGAGGTCGACCTCGCCGACTACGCGGCCGTCTTCTACCCCGGCGGCCACGGACCGATGGAGGACCTGGCGGTCGACGCGGTCTCCGGCCGACTGCTCACCCTCGCGCTGGAGTCGGGCAAGCCGCTCGGTGTGGTGTGCCACGGTCCGGCCGCGTTGCTCGCCGCGACGCAGGAGGACGGCACCAACGCCTTCGCGGGCTACCGGGTCTCCGGGTTCACCAACGCCGAGGAGACGCAGGCCGGTCTCGCCGACAAGGCGAAGTGGCTGCTTCAGGACCGGCTCGTCGAGGCGGGCGTAGACTTCCAGGAGGGCGAGCCGTGGGCCCCCAAGGTGGTCGTCGACCGCAACCTGGTCACCGGCCAGAACCCGGCGTCCTCCGCCCCCCTCGCCGCCGAACTGCTGAAGCAGCTGCCCTGACCTTCATGGGGCTCGGGAGGCGACGGCCGAACTCCTCGACGAGAAGCCCCGGTTGTCCGGGGACCTCTGCCACGCGTTCGGCGCCCCCCGACGGAGGACGCCTGCCGGCCCCGGCCGTCGACGCGGGCGGCCCGGCGCGGCGCCGACGGTCCGGGAGGCGTTGAGCGTACCCAGCGGGTCCCGCGGGACGAGGTGGATGCGCCGATGGTGCGTACGGGTGCGACGGCGTGCCATGGCCCCGACCGACGACAACGCCGCAAACTCGTCGGTTCGGGTGAGCGGGGTGGGGTGCGTAAGACCCTAACCCCGCACAGGCGCTGTCGTGCCGCGGACCTCGAGGGCCGGGGCGGTGAGGACGACCTCGCCCGGGCGGGCGGGGTCGGCGATCCGGTCGAGCAGACACTGCGCGGCACGGCGGCCGACGTCATGGCCGGCGCTGTCCACGGTGGTGAGCCACACGTGCCGCAGCCGGGAGAGGTAGGTGTTGTCGTAGCCGACGAGGGAGAGGTCGCGCGGAACCTGGAGGCCGAGTTCCTCGGCGGCCGAGAGGGCGCCGACGCAGGCGATGTCGTTGAACGCGAAGACGGCGGTGGGCCGTTCGCGGGCGCTGAGCAGCCGGACCGTGGCACGGTAGCCGCCCTCCTCGGTCAGGTCGCCCTGCTCCACGACCGCCTCCGCGGCCAGTCCGTGTTCGCGCATGACCGCCTCGAAGCTGCGGCGGCGCAGCTCACCGACCACCCCCCGCCCCGCGATGTGCGCGATCCGGCGGTGACCGAGGCCGATGAGATGCTCGGTGGCCAGGCGGGCGCCGCGCTCGTCGTCGTTGGCGACGACGTCGACACCGGGCAGCTCGGGCTCCCGGGCGCCCGCGACCACGGTGGGAATCTGCCCGGCCGCCGTCCGCAGCGCCTCGGCGGCCGGCAGGGTGCCGACGGCGATCAGACCGTCGACACGCAGGTCCACGAAGGTACGGGTGAGGTCCTCGCCCAGACGCCGGTTGAGATGGCCGTCGGCGAGCAGCATGTGCAGGCCCGAGTCGTGCAGCCGGGAGTTCAGACCGTCCAGCAGCTCCACGAACCAGGGGTTGCGCATGTCGTTGAGGAGCACCCCGACCGTACGGGTGCGCCGCTCGCTTAGGCTGCGCGCAGCGGCGTTGGGCCGGTAGCCGAGTTCCTCGACGGCGGCCAGCACGGCCTGCCGCTTCTCGTCACGAACCTGGTCCGAGCCGCGCAGCACGAGGGAGACCAGCGACTTCGACACTCCGGCCCGCTCGGCGACATCGCGAATCGTCGGTGCTCTCATGGTCTGCGTGGCTCCATTCCTGGACCGTTCCATACGGCGGGCGAGCTTGTCAAAGGGCTTGACACGCACTGCAGCGGCCTTCAGTGTGAGCCGGGAAATCGTTGGACCGGTCCAAAGAGGGGCAGTCATGGTGCGTACGCTCGGCGTTGCCGTCGTGGGGTTCGGCTGGATGGGACGGGTGCACACCCAGGCGTACGCCCGCGTGCCCCACCACTTCCCCGGGCTGTCCCTGCGGCCCGAACTGGTCGCCGTCGCCGACGAGGTGCCGGGCCGGGCGGAGGAGGCCGCGGCCCAGTACGGCTTCGCCGCCGCCCACCGCGACTGGCGCGAGGTGGCCGCCGATTCCCGGGTCCAGGCGGTGAGCATCGCCGCGCCGAACTTCCTGCACCGCGAGATCGGCCTCGCCATGGCCGAGGCGGGCAAGCACATCTGGATCGAGAAGCCGGTGGGACTGACCGCCGGGGACGCCCGAGCCGTGTCGGACGCGGTCACCAAGGCCGGGGTCCAGGGCACGGTCGGCTTCAACTACCGCAATGCCCCCGCCGTCGCCGCCGCCCGCGAACTGATCGCCTCCGGCGAGATCGGCACCGTCACCCATGTCCGCATCCGGCTGTTCAGCGACTACGCGGCCCATCCCGAGGGCGCTCTGACCTGGCGCTACGAGCGGGAGCGCGGCGGCAGCGGCGTCCTCGGCGACCTGGCCTCGCACGGCGTCGACCTGGCACGCTTCCTGCTCGGCGAGATCGAGGCACTGACCGCCGACACCGCGATCTTCCTGCCTCGCCGGGCCCGCCCGACCGGCGCCACCGCCGGTCACACCCGCGCGACGGGCGGCGAACTCGGCCCGGTGGAGAACGAGGACTACGTCAACTGTCTGCTGCGCTTCGCCTCCGGTGCGCGGGGCGTGCTGGAGGCCTGCCGGGTCTCGGTCGGCGAGCAGAACAACTACGGCTTCGAGGTGCACGGCACCAAGGGCGCGGTCTTCTGGGACTTCCGGCGCATGGGCGAACTGGGCGTCAGCAGGGGCACGTCGTACCAGGACCAGCCCGTCAGCACGGTGTACGTCGGCCCCGGGGACGGCGAGTACGCGGCCTTCCAGCCGGGTTCCGCGAACAGCATGGGCTACGACGATCTCAAGGTCATCGAGGCCCACCACTTCCTGCGGTCGATCGCCGAGAACACCCCGTACGGCGCGACGCTGGCCGACGCGGTGCACAGCGCGGCCGCGCTGGACGCGATGTCCCGCTCCGCCGAGCGGGGCACGTGGGTGCCTCTGGCATGACGGGGCGGTCGCGATGGCCGGATCGGTCATCGCGTCCATGAAGGAAGGTCTCTGGGCGACTTTCTGTTATCGGCCGCGTTCCACGGCGTCTCCTGTGCGTAGGCATCCCCGGGCACCGAGCGCTAAGGAACCACGTCAGTGACAGCACAGATCAGTCGCCGGAACATGCTGAAGATCGCCGGTGCCGCCGCGGGCGCCACCGTGGCCGGCACCGCCCTCGCGGCTGCCCCGGCAACGGCGGCGGAAGGTGCCTTCGCGCACCCCGGGATGCTGCACACCCGGGCCGATCTGCACCGCATGGCGACCCAGGTGAAGGCCGGCGCGGAGCCCTACACGGCCGGCTTCGCCAGGCTGACGGCCAACCGGCACGCCCAGAGCACCTGGACGGCCAACCCCCAGGCGACCGTCTACCGCGGCTCGGGCACGCCCGAGAACTACGTCACGCTCTACAACGACATCCACGCCGCCTACCAGAACGCCCTGCGCTGGCACGTCACCGGAGACACCGCGCACGCCGACACCGCCCGCGACATCCTCAACGCCTGGTCGGCCAGGCTGACGAGGCTCGACGGCAGCGCCGACCGGTTCCTCGCCTCGGGTCTCTACGGCTACCAGTTCGCCAACGCCGCCGAGCTCGTCCGCGGTCACGACGGTTTCGAACTGGCCCGGTTCCAGAAGATGATGCTCGACGTCTTCCACCCGCTGAGCGAGGACTTCCTCGCGCACCACAACGGCTCCTACATCACCAACTACTGGGCCAACTGGGACCTGACGAACATCGCCTCCGTCCTCGCCATCGGCATCCTGTGCGACGACCGCGCGAAGGTCGACCGCGCCGTCGAGTATTTCAAGCACGGCGCGGGGATGGGCTCCGTCAAGAACGCCATCCCGGTCGTGTACGCCGACGGCCTCGCCGAATGGGCAGAGGCCGGCCGCGACCAGGGTCATGCCCTGCTGGGCGTCGGCCTGATGGGCACCATCTGCGAGATGGCCTGGAACCAGGGCGTCGACCTGTACGGCTACGACGACAGCCGCTTCCTCAAGGGCGCCCAGTACGTCGCCAAGTGGAGCCTGGGCGGAGACGTGCCCTACACCTCGTACACCCGGAAGAAGGGCGCGCCCGGCATCTGGTCGGGTTCGGAGACCGCGTCCGCGGCGGCTGCCGTCGACCCGGCCATGGCCCGGCCGATCTGGGCCATGATCGCCAACCACTACACCAAGCGCCGGGGGCTGGACGCGCCGCACCTCACGAAGATCGCGGCCCGGTTCGCGCCCGAGGGCGGCGGTGGGGACTACGGCCCCAACAGCGGCGGCTACGACCAACTCGGCTTCGGCACGCTGGCGTTCACCCGGCCCCGGGCCACCGCCGCCGAGGCGACGGCGTCGCCGACGCCCACCGCCGGTGGGTCCGGTACCTCCGGCGGCGCGTCCGCCACGCCCTCCTCCTCCGCGAGCCCCCTCGGCGGGAAGGGCGGCGACCTGGCCGCCACCGGTTCCTCCGACCTGCCGGCCTGGACCGCCGCCACCGGAGTCGCCGCCCTCGCGGGCGGCTTCCTCCTGCTGCGCCGCCGCGACCGGGCCCGCCGCGACACCGGGGAGTGACGGGCGGGCGAGTGACGGGCGGGCGGGCGCTCGTCGGTCGCGGCGCGCTCAGGTACGGAGCAGCAGCTGGAACTCGAAGGCGTACCGCGAGGAGCGGTAGATGTGGGTGCCGTACTCGACCGCGCGGCCGGTGTCGTCGTAGGCCGTGCGCTGCATGGTGAGCAGGGCGGCGCCCGCCGGTTCGTCCAGCCGCTCGGCCTCCTCCGGCGAGGCGGAGCGGGCGCCCACGGACTGGCGGGCGCTGTGGAGGGTGATGCCGACGGCACGCATCATGCGGTACAGGCCGGTCGACTCCAGCCGGGCGGTGTCGACGTCCAGCAGCCCTTCCGGGATGTAGTTGCACAGGGCCGCCACGGGCCGGTCGTGGGTGAGGCGCAGCCGCTCCACACGATGCACCGCGCCGCCCTCCGCGATGCCCAGGGCCGCCGCGACCTCGGCGGACGCGGGCTCGACCGCGTTGTGCAGCACCTGGGTCGTGGGACGCTGTCCGGCGTTCTCCAGGTCGTCGTAGAGGCTGCTGAGCTCCAGCGGGCGTTTGACCTGACTGTGCACCACCTGGGTGCCCACGCCCCGGCGGCGGACCAGGAACCCCTTGTCGACCAGGCTCTGGATGCCCTGACGGACGGTGGGGCGGGACAGGCCGAGGCGGCCCGCGAGCTCGACCTCGTTGCCCAGCAGGCTGCCCGGGCTCAGCACACCGCGCTCGATCGCGGCCTCCAGCTGTTGCGCGAGCTGGTAGTAGAGCGGTACGGGGCTGTTGCGGTCCAGCGCGAAGTCCAGGCCCACGGGCATCGCGGCCGCTGCTCGTGGGGATCGGGCGGTCCGGCGGACGGGAACCCTTGCCATCGCATCGTCCTGACGGTCGGTCCTGAGGACGGCCGGTGCGGGAACCGAGGAGATCTGTCCCCGCACCGGCCGCCACTGCGAGTCAGGAGTGGCTGGGGAAGCCGAGGTTGATGCCCGCGTCGGCCGGGTCGGGCCACCGCGTGGTGATCACCTTGCCCTGGGTGTAGAACGCGATGCCGTCGTTGCCGTAGATGTGCAGGTCGCCGAAGAGGGAATCCTTCCAGCCACCGAAGGAGTGGTAGCCGACCGGCACCGGGATCGGCACGTTGATGCCGACCATGCCCGCCTGGACCTCCAGCTGGAAGCGGCGGGCGGCGCCACCGTCCCGGGTGAAGATCGCGGTGCCGTTGCCCCAGCGGGAGGCGTTGATGAGCTTGATGGCGTCGTCGTAGGTGTCGGCGCGCACCACGCACAGCACCGGGCCGAAGATCTCGTCCTTGTACGCGTCCGCCGTCACCGGGACCTTGTCGAGCAGCGAGACACCGAGGAAGAAGCCGTCCTCGTGGCCGTCGACGGAGTAACCGGTGCCGTCGACGACGACCTCGGCGCCCTGGGCCGCCGCGCCGGCGACGTACGACGCCACCTTGTCGCGGTGCTCGCGCGTGATCAGCGGGCCCATCTCGGAGGCGGGGTCGTCGCCGGGGCCGATGCGCAGGTTCTTCGCCCGCTCGGCGATCTTGCCGACCAGCTCGTCGCCGGTGTCGCCGACCGCGACCACGACCGAGACCGCCATGCAGCGCTCGCCGGCCGAGCCGTAGGCGGCGTTGATCGCCTGGTCGGCGGCGAAGTCCAGGTCGGCGTCGGGCAGGACGAGCATGTGGTTCTTGGCACCGCCCAACGCCTGTACGCGCTTGTCGTGCTCGACGCCCTTGAGCTGGATGTACTTGGCGATGGGCGTGGAGCCGACGAAGGAGACCGCGACGACGTCCGGGTGCTCCAGGAGACGGTCCACCGCGACCTTGTCGCCCTGCACGATGTTCAGCACACCGTCCGGCAGCCCGGCCTCGGAGGCCAGCTCGGCGAGCCGGAAGGAGGCCGACGGGTCCTTCTCGCTCGGCTTGAGCACAAAGGCGTTGCCGCAGGCGATGGCGAGCGGGAACATCCACATCGGCACCATGGCCGGGAAGTTGAACGGCGTGATGCCGGCGACGACACCCAGCGGCTGACGGATCGAGGCGACGTCGACCCGGGTCGAGACCTGTGTGGACAGCTCGCCCTTGAGCTTCTCGGCGATACCGCAGGCCAGCTCGACGATCTCCATGCCGCGGGCGACCTCGCCGAGCGCGTCCGAGTGCACCTTGCCGTGCTCGGCGGTGATCAGCTCGGCGATCTCGTCGCGGTGCGCGTCGAGCAGTTCGCGGTACTTGAAGAGGATCGCCGTGCGCTTGGCGAGCGAGGCGCTGCCCCAGCTCTCGTACGCCGACTTGGCGTTGGCGACGGCGGCGTCCACCTCGTCGACCGAGGCGAAGCCGACCTGCTTCTCCTGGGCGCCGGTGGCCGGGTTGTAGACGGGGCCGAAGCGTCCGGAGGCGGACTCGACGGGCTTGCCGCCGATCCAGTGGGTGATGGTCTTCATGGTGCGGGGGCCTTTCGGTGGCGGGGCAGGCGAAGAGGTCGGGATCAGAGGTGGCGGCGGCGGTCGGCGACGTGGCCGTCGTACCGTTCACGGGCGGTCGACGCGGCGTCGCGGGAGGCGACTTCTGCGACGGGTACGTCCCACCAGGCCTCGGCGGGCGGAGCGGTGGGCGTCGGGTCGGTCTCGACGTACACGCAGGTCGGCCGGTCCGAGGCGCGTGCCGCGGCCAGGGCGTCGCGCAGTTCCCGTACGGTCTTTGCGCGGATGACGTCCATGCCGAGGCTCGCGGCGTTGGCGGCGAGGTCCACCGGGAGCGGGGCTCCGGAGAACGTGCCGTCGGCGGCGCGGTAGCGGTAGGCGGTGCCGAAGCGCTCGCCTCCGACCTCCTCGGAGAGGCCGCCGATGGAGGCGTAGCCGTGGTTCTGGATCAGGACCAGGTTGACGGGCAGGCCCTCCTGGACGGCGGTGACGATCTCGGTGGGCATCATCAGATAGGTGCCGTCGCCGACCAGCGACCAGACGGGCGTGCCGGGGGCCGCCTGCTGGACGCCGATGCCGGCCGGGATCTCGTAGCCCATGCAGGAGTAGCCGTACTCCAGGTGGTACTGGCGCGGGCCGCGCGCCCGCCACAGCTTGTGCAGGTCACCGGGGAGCGAGCCGGCCGCGTTGATGACCACGTCGTCGTCGCCGACGACGGCGTCCAGGGCGCCGAGGACCTGCGTCTGGGTGGGCACGGCGGAGTCCTCCGCCCGGTAGGCGGCCTCGACGACCTCCTCCCAACGTGCCTTGCCCGCGCGGTACTCGGCCTCGTACGCCGCGTCGACCCGGTGGCCGGACAGCCCCTCCGTCAGCGCCTCGAGCCCCGTCCGCGCGTCCGCGACCAGCGGCCGGGCGGCGAGCTTGTGGGCGTCGAAGGCGGTGATGTTGAGGTTGACGAACCGCACGCCCGGCTGCTGGAACAGCGTGTTCGAGGCGGTGGTGAAGTCGGTGTAGCGGGTGCCGACCCCGATGATCAGGTCGGCGGTGCGGGCGATGTCGTCGCTGACCGCGGTGCCGGTGTGGCCGATGCCGCCGAGGTCGGCGGGGTGGTCGTGACGCAGGGAGCCCTTACCCGCCTGGGTGGAGGCGACCGGGATGCCGGTGGCGTCGACCAGGGCCTTGAGCGCTGCCTCGGCCTCGCTGTGGTGCACTCCCCCGCCGGCGACGATCAGGGGGCGCTCGGCGGCGCTGATCGCCCGTACGGCTTCGGCGAGTTCGTACGGATCGGCGACGGGACGGCGTACGTGCCAGACGCGCTCGGCGAAGAACTCCTCCGGCCAGTCGTACGCCTCCGCCTGCACGTCCTGCGGCAGGGCGAGGGTGACGGCACCGGTGTCGGCCGGGTCGGCCAGCACCCGCATCGCGTTCAGCGCGGCCGGGATCAGCATCTCCGGGCGGGTGATCCGGTCGAAGTAGCGGGAGACCGGACGCAGCGTGTCGTTGACGGAGACATCGGCCTCGACGGGGTGTTCCAGTTGCTGGAGCAGGGGGTCGGCGGAGCGCGTCGCGAAGTAGTCGCCGGGCAGCAGCAGTACGGGCAGGCGGTTGATCGTCGCGAGGGCGGCGCCGGTGACGAGGTTGGTGGCGCCGGGGCCGATGGACGTGGTCACGGCCTGAGCGGAGAGGCGGTTGAGCTGGCGGGCGTAGCCGACCGCCGCGTGCACCATGGACTGCTCGTTGCGGCCCTGGTGGAAGGGCATGGTGTCCTCGCCGGCCTCCAGGAGCGCCTGGCCGATGCCCGCCACATTGCCGTGGCCGAAGATGCCCCAGGTGCCGGCGATCAGCCGGTGGCGTACGCCGTCGCGCTCGCTGTACTGCGCGGACAGGAAGCGCACCAGCGCCTGGGCTGTCGTCAGGCGACGGGTGGTGGTGCTCATCAGGACCTCTCGGGGGCGGTGTAGAGGGGCAGGCGGGGGTCGACCGGCCGCTCCGGCCAGGTGTCACGGATCCAGGCGTGGTCGGGGTGGTCGCAGATCAGCCAGGCGCGGTCGTCGCCGGGGCCCGCCATGACGTTGAGGTAGTACATGTCGTGGCCGGGCACGGCCATGGACGGCCCGTGCCAGCCGTCGGGGATGAGGACGACGTCGCCGTCGCGCACCTCGGCCAGCACATCGGTGTTGGCGCCGTGGCCCGAGGGCGAGACCCGCTGGTAGCCGAGGCCGGGGGTGCCCTCGTGGGCGGCGAACTCGAAGTAGTAGACCTCTTCGAGCTCGGACTCCTCGCCGGGGCGGTGCTCGTCGTGCTTGTGCGGCGGGAAGGAGGACCAGTTGCCACCGGGGGTGATCACCTCGACGGCGATCAGCTTGTCGCACTCGAAGACCCCTGCCGCGCCGAAGTTGTTGACCTGGCGGGAGCAGGAGCCGGTGCCGCGCAGTTCGACGGGTACGGAGGAGGCGGGCCCGTAGCGGGCGGGCAGCCGGCGGGTGCAGCGGGCGCCGGTGAGCGCGAACCGGCCGCCCTCGCGCGAGGCGATCGAGACCTGGGCGTCGCGGGGCACGTACGCGAAGTCGCTCACCCCGCTGAAGACGCTCTCGCGCCCGGCGAGCCGGAACGTGTCGCCGCCGACCGCGACGGTGCAGCCGCCCGAGAGCGGGAGCACGATCCACTCGCTGTCGCCGGTGTCGAAGGCGTGCCAGCCGCCGGCGGGCAGTTCGAGCACCCGCAGGCTGGAGTGGCCCCAGCCGGCCGACTCGGGAGTGACGTCCACGGCGTAGACGTCGGCGGCGGCCTTGCCCGCGGGCAGATGGTGCGTGGTGGTCATCGGGAGGGGCTCCTCTACGGGAATCAGAGCGGGCCTTCGGGAGGCGGCGCGTCGGCGCGGGCGGGTGGGAGTCAGAGCAGGCCGACCGCGGTGTCCACCGCGGTCTCCACGCTGCCCTCGGCGGGGTAGAGCAGCGAGCGGCCCACGACCATGCCCTGGACGGTGGGCAGCCGCAGGGCCTTGCGCCATCTCTCGTACGCGCCCTCCTGGTCGCCGCCGACCTCGCCGCCGAGCAGTACGGCGGGCAGGGTGGAGGCCTCCAGCACCCCGGCCATGTCGTCGGGGTCGTCGGTGACCGGGAGCTTGAGCCAGGTGTAGGCCGAGGTGCCACCGAGGCCGGAGGCGATGGCGATGGACCGGGTGACGGCCTCGGCGCTCAGGTCGTTGCGGACCTTGCCGTCCACCCGGCGGGATATGAACGGCTCGACGAACAGCGGCAGTCGGCGAGCGGCCATGTCGTCGATGGCGCGCGCGGTGGTCTGCAGGGTCTCCAGGGAGCCCGGGTCGTCGTAGTCGATGCGCACCAGCAGCTTTCCGGCGTCGAAGCGGAGCCGCTCGATGTCCTCGGCGCGGTGGCCGGTGAAGCGGTCGTCCATCTCGAAGGACGCGCCGGACAGGCCGCCGCGGTTCATGGAGCCCATCACGACCTTGTTCTCCAGAACGCCCAGGAGCAGCAGGTCCTCCAGGATGTCGGCGGTGGCGAGCACTCCGTCCACCCCGGGCCGGGCCAGCGCGACGCAGAGTCGTTCGAGGAGGTCGGCGCGGTTGGCCATGGCCAGGCGGTGCTCGCCGACGCCGAGCGCGCCGCGCGCGGGGTGGTCCGCGGCCACGATCATCAGGCGGCCGCTGTCGCCGATCAGCGGGCGGCGGACCCGGCGGGCGGCCGCTTCGGCGATGGCCTCCGGATGCCGGGCGCGCACCGTGGCGAGGTCGGGGATGCTGATGCTCAAGACAGGCTCCGTTCAGGGGGTGGCGGCGGTCAGCCGCGCGCGAGGAGGCCCTCGACCTCGGACTCGGTGGGCATCGCGGAGGAGCAGGCGAGACGGGAGGCGACGAGCGCGCCGGCCGCGTTGGCGTACCTGATGGTCTTCTCCAGCTCCCAGCCGGCCAGCAGACCGTGGCAGAGCGAGCCGCCGAACGCGTCTCCGGCGCCGAGGCCGTTGACGACCTCCACCGGGACCGGCGGGACCTCGGCGACGGTGCCGTCGCGGTGGACGGCCAGGACTCCCTTGGGGCCCTGTTTGACGACGGCGAGTTCCACACCGGCCGTCAGCAGGGCTTCGGCGCAGGCGCGGGGTTCGCGTACGCCGGTGGCGATCTCGCACTCGTCGAGGTTGCCGACGGCGACGGTGGAGTGCCGCAGCGCCTCGGCGTAGTACGGGCGTGCCTCGTCCGGGTCGGACCAGAACATGGGCCGCCAGTCGAGGTCGAAGACGGTGGTGCCGGACTTGGCGCGCGTCTTCAGTGCGGCGAGCGTGGCGGAGCGGCTGGGCTCCTCGCTCAGGCCGGTGCCGGTGATCCAGAAGATGTGGGCCGCGCGGATCGCGAAGAAGTCGAGCTCGTCGGTCCGGATCTCCAGGTCGGGTGCCTTGGGCCGCCGGTAGAAGTAGAGCGGGAAGTCGTCCGGCGGGAAGATCTCGCAGAACGTGATCGGCGTGGGGTAGGCGTCGACGGGTGTGACCCAGCGGTCGTCGACGCCGAACTCCTTGAGCGCCTGGTGGAGATAGGTGCCGAAGGGGTCCTGTCCGGTGCGGGTGATCACCGCGGTGGACCGGCCCAGGCGTGCGGCGGCCACCGCGACGTTGGCCGCCGAGCCGCCGAGGAACTTCCCGAAGGACTCGACCTGCGCGAGCGGCACACCCGTCTGCAGGGGATACAGATCGACGCCGATGCGTCCCATGGTGATGACGTCGAGGGATTCGGCGTCGAAGGATTCAGCGGACTCAGGCATGCGTGACGCTCCTGATGCGTGGGATGCGGGCAACGGGGCGCCCGGTGCCTCTTAGGTGTAGGACCCACGACCCTCCCCTGTCAAGACTTTGTACTGACATTCGGACCTGCTCAGGAAATGATGTCTTAACAAAGTATTGACAGGGGGGTGTGTCAGGGACTTGTATCCCGTCCCAACGAAGCAGCCGAGTCACCCGCATCGACCCGGACGTCCTGTCCGAGCTCCGCACGGGCCCAGCGCCCCGGCGCCGTCCCGTTCCCTTTCCCCTGTCGCACAGTGAGGTGCTGGAAAGATGGACCGCACGTTTCACCCCCGTACCCGCAGAATCGCCCCACTCGTCGCGACCGCGGCGGCATCCGTGCTGCTCATAGCCGGCTGCTCCAGCAGTTCCGGCGGAAAGAAGGCCGAGGAGAGCGGGGCGGCGGTGTCGGCCGGCAAGGCCGACACCCCCCGTATGACGGTCGCGCTGGTGACCCACCAGGCACCCGGCGACACGTTCTGGGACATCGTCCGCAAGGGCGCCGAGGCGGCGGCCGCCAAGGACAACGTGAAGCTGGTCTACTCCGCCGACCCGAACGCGGGCAACCAGGCCAACCTGGTCCAGAACGCCATCGACCAGAAGGTCGACGGCATCGCGATCACCCTCGCCAAGCCGGACGCCATGAAGGACGTCGTGAGCAAGGCGACATCGGCCAAGATCCCCGTGGTCGGCCTCAACTCGGGCGTCAGCGACTGGCAGAAGCTGGGTCTGATGGAGTTCTTCGGCCAGGACGAGACGGTGGCGGGTGAGGCGCTGGGCAAGAGGCTGAACTCGGAAGGCGCGAAGAAGGCCGTCTGTGTGATCCAGGAGCAGGGCAACATCGGACTCACCCAGCGCTGCGACGGAGTGAAGAAGACCTTCAGCGGCAAGACGGAGACCCTGTACGTCAACGGCACCGACATGCCGTCCGTGAAGTCGACGATCACCGCCAAGCTCAAGCAGGACAGCGCCATCGACTACGTCGTCACCCTCGGCGCCCCGTACGCCCTGACCGCGGTGCAGTCGGTGGGTGACGCCGGCAGCAAGGCGAAGATCGCCACGTTCGACCTCAACAAGGACCTGACCGGCGCCATCAGCAAGGGCACGATCCAGTTCGCGGTCGACCAGCAGCCCTACCTCCAGGGCTACCTGGCCGTCGACTCTCTGTGGCTCTACAAGACGAACGGCAACTACAGCGGCGGCGGTGAGCAGCCGATCCTGACCGGCCCGGCGTTCGTCGACAAGTCCAACGTCGACGCCGTCGCCCAGTTCGCCGCGAAGGGCACCCGGTGATGAGCATGGCCCAGCAGGCTGAGCCGGCGGTGACCACACCGCCGGCCCCCGGCCCCAAGGAGACCGACGGGCGGACCGCACAGCGCTCCCTGACGCTGCGGCTGCTCGCCCGGCCCGAGGTCGGCGTCTTCCTCGGCGCCGTGGCGGTGTTCGTCTTCTTCCTGATCGCGGCGCCGTCGGTGCGCTCCGGCAGTTCGATGGCGACCGTCCTCTACCAGTCGTCGACGATCGGGATCATGGCACTGCCCGTGGCCCTGCTGATGATCGGCGGCGAGTTCGACCTGTCGGCCGGTGTCGCCGTGATCACCTCGGCGCTCACCGCGAGCATGATCAGCTACCAATTGACCATGAACGTCTGGGTGGGTGTGATCGTCGCACTCATCGTCTCGCTGGCGGTCGGCGCGTTCAACGGCTGGATGATGGTCCGCACCGGGCTACCAAGCTTCCTGGTCACGCTCGGCACGTTCCTGATCCTGCAAGGCGTCAACCTCGCGGTGACCAAGCTGATCACCGGGAACGTCGCGACCGACGACATCAGCACCATGGACGGCTTCGACCAGGCGAAGAAGGTCTTCGCCTCCTCCTTCGACGTCGGCGGCGTCCAAGTGAAGATCACCATCGTGTGGTGGCTGGTCTTCGCGGCCATCGCCACCTGGGTGCTGCTGCGCACCAAGTACGGCAACTGGATCTTCGCCGTCGGCGGCAACCAGGACAGCGCCCGCGCGGTCGGCGTACCGGTCACCTTCACCAAGATCACGCTCTTCATGATGGTCGGCTTCGGCGCCTGGTTCATCGGCATGCACCAGCTGTTCTCCTTCAACACCGTGCAGTCCGGCGAAGGCGTCGGCCAGGAACTGATCTACATCGCCGCGGCGGTGATCGGCGGCTGTCTGCTGACCGGCGGCTACGGCTCCGCGATCGGACCGGTCTTCGGCGCCTTCATGTTCGGCATGGTCAACCAGGGCATCGTGTACGCCGGTTGGAACCCCGACTGGTTCAAGGCCTTCCTCGGCGTGATGCTGCTCGGCGCCACGCTCATCAATCTGTGGGTCCGCCGCGCGGCGACCCGGAGGTGAACCGAACCATGACAACCAACGGATCCGGACCCGCCGGCGCCATCCTCCCGGACGCTCCGCCCGAGGACGGCACCGCCCCGATCGTCGAACTGCGCAGCGCCGGGAAGGCCTACGGCAACATCCGTGCCCTGCACGGAGTCTCCCTCGCCGTCCACCCCGGCCAGGTGACCTGCGTCCTCGGCGACAACGGCGCCGGCAAGTCCACCCTCATCAAAATCATCTCCGGGCTGCACCAGCACACCGAGGGCGAATTCCTCGTCGACGGCGCCCCGGTGCGCTTCTCCACCCCGCGCGAGGCCCTCGACAAGGGCATCGCCACCGTCTACCAGGACCTCGCCACCGTCCCCCTCATGCCGGTCTGGCGCAACTTCTTCCTCGGCTCCGAGATGACCAAGGGCCCCTGGCCGATCCAGCGCCTCGACATCGACCGCATGAAGAAGACCGCGGACGAGGAACTGCGCAACATGGGCATCGTCCTCGACGACCTCGACCAGCCCATCGGCACCCTCTCCGGCGGCCAGCGCCAGTCGGTGGCCATCGCCCGCGCCGTCTACTTCGGCGCCCGCGTGCTGATCCTCGACGAGCCGACCGCCGCCCTCGGCGTCAAGCAGTCCGGCGTGGTCCTGAAGTACATCGCCGCCGCCCGCGACCGCGGCCTGGGCGTCATCTTCATCACCCACAACCCGCACCACGCGTACATGGTCGGCGACCACTTCAGCGTGCTGCGTCTCGGCACCATGGAACTCAGCGCCGCTCGCAGCGAGGTCAGCCTGGAAGAGCTGACCAACCACATGGCCGGCGGCGCCGAACTCGCCGCGCTCAAGCACGAACTGGCCCAGGTCCGAGGCGTCGACGTCGAGGAACTCCCCGAAGCGGAGGACCTCAAAGCACCCGTGGCGGCCACTCCCGAAGGGACCTCCTGACATGACCGCTCCCCTGGACCGCATCCGGGTCGGCTCCGCGCCGGACTCCTGGGGCGTCTGGTTCCCCGACGACCCCCAGCAGGTGCCCTGGGAACGCTTCCTGGACGAGGTGTCCGAGGCGGGCTACTCCTGGATCGAACTCGGCCCCTACGGCTATCTGCCGAGCGACCCGGCCCGGCTCACCGCCGAGATCGACAAGCGCGACCTGAAGGTGTCGGCCGGTACGGTCTTCACCGGGCTGCACCGCGGTCCGTCCGTCTGGGACGCCACCTGGGAACACGTCAGCGAGGTCGCCGCGCTCACCCAGGCCATGGGCGCGAAGCATCTGGTGGTCATCCCCTCCTTCTGGCGGGACGACAAGACCGCCGAGATCATCGAGCCGCCGGAGCTGACCGCCGAGCAGTGGGCCCACCTGACCAAGGGCATGGAACGGCTGGGCCACGAGGTCAAGGAGACGTACGGCCTCGACATCGTCGTCCATCCACACGCGGACACGCACATCGACACCGAGGACCACGTCGAACGCTTCCTCGACTCCACCGACTCCGACCTGGTCAACCTGTGTCTGGACACCGGGCACTACGCCTACTGCGGCGGCGACAGCGTCAAGCTCATCGAGACGTACGGCGAGCGCATCGGCTATCTGCACCTCAAGCAGGTCGACCCGGCGATCCTCGCCGACGTCGTCAAGAACGAGGTGCCGTTCGGTCCCGCCGTGCAGCGCGGTGTGATGTGCGAACCCCCGTCCGGCGTACCGGAGTTGGAGCCGGTGCTGGTGGCCGCCCAGCGTCTGGGCGTGGACCTGTTCGCCATCGTCGAGCAGGACATGTACCCCTGCGAGCCGGACAAGCCGCTCCCGATCGCCGTACGCACCCGCAAGTTCCTGCGCTCCTGCGGCGCCTGACCCGTCCGGCACCCCCGCCCGCATCCGCCGGCACGCGGATGTCCGCTCCGTGAGGCGGCCTCGTCAGCCCGACGAGGCCGCCTCAGGCGTGTAGCCGAGAATTCCCTTGGTCTCCAGGTAGTCGTGGAAGCCGAACTCGCCCCACTCACGCCCGTTGCCGCTCTTCTTGTATCCGCCGAACGGGCAGGCGAAGTCGAACGCGTCGTTGATCGCGACCCATCCCGCCCGGATGCGACGCGCCACGGCACGCGCCTGCTCCAGGTCCGCGCCCGCCACATAACCGGCGAGACCGTACTCCGCGTCGTTCGCGATCTCGACGGCATGGTCGACGCTGTCGTAGCCGAGGATCGTCACCACCGGCCCGAAGATCTCCTCGCGGGCGACGGTCATGTCGTT
Source organism: Streptomyces sp. GbtcB7 (assembly GCF_019091445.1). NCBI lineage: Bacteria > Bacillati > Actinomycetota > Actinomycetes > Kitasatosporales > Streptomycetaceae > Streptomyces > Streptomyces sp. GbtcB7. The sequence continues at coordinate 114,512 of NZ_JAGXJM010000005.1, read as the reverse complement.
CGTGACCCGGGCGAAGACCGTGGGCTTCACGTAGTAGCCCCTCTCCAGACCGTCCGGGCGTCCCGGGCCGCCGGCCACCAGGGTGGCGCCCTCGTCGATGCCCTTCTGGATCAGCGCCTGGATCTTCTCGAACTGGGCGCCCGAGACCACCGGCCCCATCACGAAGTCGCCCTGGGGGTCGCCCACGGTGATCCCGGACGCGGTCTCCCGGGCGATGGCGATGGCTTCGTCCATCCGGGCGGCGGGGACGAGCATCCGTGAGGGCGCGCTGCACGTCTGCCCGGAGTTGCCCATCATGTTGGCCACGCCCTTGCCGACGTTCTCGGCGAAGGCCTCGTCGTCGAGCACGATGTTCGGGCTCTTGCCGCCCAGTTCCTGGGTCACCCTCTTCACCGTGGGCGCGGCGTTCCTCGCGATGTCGACGCCCGCGCGCGTCGAACCGGTGAAGGAGATCATGTCGACGTCCGCGTGACCGGCGAGCGGCACCCCCACGCCGGGGCCGTCACCCTGGACGAGGTTGAACACACCGGCCGGAACACCCGCGGCATCCAGGATCTCGGCGAAGACCTGCCCGGTGAAGGGCGACTTCTCCGACGGCTTGAGCACCATGGTGCAGCCGGTCGCCAGCGCCGGGAACACCTTCACGGCTATCTGGTTCATGGGCCAGTTCCACGGGGTGATCAGACCGCAGACGCCGATCGGCTCCTTGACGACCAGCGTGGCGCCGCGTTGCTCCTCGAACACGAAGTCCTTCAGCACCGCGATCGCCGTGCTCAAGTGCCCGGCTCCGAGGCCCACTTGGAAACCGCCCGCGAGTACGGCCGGCGCGCCCATCTCCTCGGTCAGCGCCGCGGCGAGGTCACCGGCCCGCTTCTGGTACACGTCGAGGACGTTCTGGAGTACCTCGACCCGCTCCTCGCCCGTGGTCGTCGACCAGCCGGGGAAGGCCCGCCGGGCCGCCGCGACCGCCCGGTCGACGTCGGCCGACGAACCGAGGGCCACCTTGCCGCAGACCTCCTCGGTCGCGGGATTCACGACCACGAAGGTCCCTGCCCCGGCCGGATCGGTCCACTGGCCGTCGATGTAGAACTTCACGTACTCCCGCATGGTCACTGCGTCCCTTCCGCGTACCAGGTCCGGAACTCGTCGTAGCTCGGCATCTCTTCCGAATTCGCCTTGGGGTCGACCGCGACGTGCACGACTCCCGGCTTGCCACTGGCGTAGGCGCGCTTGATGGCGGGGGCGATGTCCTCGTCGCGTTCGACGTACTCGCCGTGGCAGCCGAAGCCTTCGGCGACCTTGTCCAGGCGCGTGTTCTTGCTCCAGTGCACGCCCGTCTCCAGCGATCCCTGGCCGAAGGCGCGCTTGTAGACGCCCACTTCGAGGCCCCAGGCGTAGTCGACGCCGACGACGCACACGAGCGGCAGGTTCAGACGTGCGGCCGTCTCCAGTTCGGCGATGTGGAACTGGAACGACGAGTCCCCGGTGATCAGCATCAGGGGCCGCCTGCCGCCCTCCGCCACCGAGGCGCCGATCGCGTAGGGAAGTCCCGTGCCCAGGTGGCCGAAGTTCTGGTTCCACATCACGTCATGGGGCTTGGCCTGCGAATACGTCCAGCCGAAGATGGTCGTGGCGCCGCCGTCGCGGACCATGATGCCGTCCTTCGGGAAGACCTTGGTCGCCTCGACGATCAGTCGTGCGGGATGCACGGGTGACATGCCGGAAGGGGCCGTCTCCGCGAGCTCCGCCAACTGGGCCGCGTCCTGTTTGATCCAGCCCGCGAGCTCCGGGGACGCGGTGCGCGGTGTGGCCTCAAGCGCGTCGACGAGCTGCGGGACGACCGCCCGCAGGTCGCCCACCAGCGGGACGTCGACCGAGCGGTTCACGCCGATGGCCTGGGGATCCTGCTCGACGAGGATCCACCTGCGGTTCGCCTCGTTCGCGACCCAGTGGCGCCCGCGTCCGTAGTGGACCGGCTCGCCGAGTTCGGTGCCGATGGCCAGACACAGGTCGGACTTCACCACCGCGTCGATCGCCGCCGCCGAGAAGCCGTAGGGGAACGTACGGTCCTCGAGCCCCGCGATGTACGAGGTGCCGCCCGACGTCTGGATGACGGGGCAGGCCATCGCCTCGGCGAGCGCCCTGACCGACTCCCCCGCACGGGAGGTGTGAACTCCGTGCCCCACGAGCAGAATCGGCTGCTTGGCCGCGCGGATGAACGCGACGGCCTCGGCGACCTTGTCCGGGCCGGCCGTCTGGCCCACCAGGCGATAGGCCTCGGGCGGCAACGCCGGGGGGACGTCGAGGTCTTCCTGGATCACATGGGAGGGGTACTCGATGTAGACCGGGCCCGGTGTCCCCGACAGTGCCTTGCGCAGGCCCTCGCGGATCACCTCGTCGGTCTGGTCGGCGTACTCGATGCTGGCGGAGTACTTGACCGAGGGTTCGAACAGGGCGGCCTGCTTGACGAACTGGATGCGGCCGCGGCGCACCCGTTGTTCCGTGATCCGGGCGCGCTGGCCGCCCAGGAAGACGACCGGTGAGTTCTCGACCTTGGCGCACATCACGGCGCCGGCCAGGTTGGCGACCCCCGGGCCCAGCGTGCCGATGCACACCGCGGCCTTTCCGGTCATGCGCGAGACCGCCTCCGCCATGAAGCCGGCGGACTCCTCGTGATGGGGGGCGACCACGTTCCAGCCGCGTTCCTCGGCAAGGTGGAACATGTGAACGAAGTTCGGGTCGGGTATGCCGAAGATGGTGTTGATGCCCTCGGCCTCGAAGAGCTCGAGAATGCGTGCGAAGACTTTCGTCAACGTGTTACCCCTTCACTGTGCCTGGCCATCGCGAAGCTGTTGCGGATGTGGTCGACATGGGCCGAGGGGACGACCGGCAGGATCCAGGGCTCTTTCGTGTCGCGGATGCCGGCGAGTTCCTCGCCGACCTGCTCGATCGACCACGAGGGCCGGTACACGCCCGGGGTCTCGGCGACGAAGGCCCGCGCCACCCGGCCGGCGATCGACACCAGCATCTCCCCGGTGATCGAGCAGGACTCGTGGGCCAGCCAGCCCACGACAGGAGCCGTCAACTCCGGTCCCATCGGCGGATAGGCCGAGGTGTCGATGCCCTCGGCCATCCTCGTCACGGCGCCGGGGACGATGACGTTGCACTTCACGCCCTCGGCGGCGCCCTCCAGGGCGACCACGTTGGACAGCCCGATCATCCCCGCCTTGGCCGTGCCGTAGTTGGCGACGCGGTGGTTGCCGTACAGGCCGCCGATCGACGAGGTCAGCACGACGCGGCCGTAGCCCGCCTCGCGCATCAGCGGGAACGCGGGCCGTACGACATGGAAGGCGCCCCGCAGATGGACGTCGAGGACGGCGTCGAAGTCCTCGTACGTCATCTCGGTCAGCGGCGCCGAGCGGACGATGCCCGCGTTGTGGACGAGGACGTCGATCCGGCCGTAGTGGTCGAGCGCCGACTCGACGATCGCCCGGCCGCCCTCGGCCGTCGCCACCGACTCGGTGCACGCGACGGCCTCACCACCGGCCGCCGTGATCTCCCGGACCACCTCGTCCGCGGGACCGGTGTCGCCGCCGTCCCCGGTCAGACTCCCGCCGGGGTCGTTGACGACGACCTTCGCTCCCTTCGCGCCGAGCAGCAGGGCGTAGGCGCGCCCCAGCCCCCGGCCGGCGCCGGTGATCACGGCTACGCGATCGTCGAATCTGAGTTCGGGCATGAGGTGTTCCTCTCGCGGGGCGCGCGGTGCGGGACGGGGGCTCGTCAGTCGTTCAGGACGAGGCCCCGCATCTCGCCCGTGTCGCGCCATGCCTGGAGCAGGTCCTCCAGGGCGTAGAAGCCGGGCCAGTAGGGCTCGCCCAGGTGCGAGCGGATCTGCTGCTCGCCCTCGTTGTTGTAGTAGCCGGGCGTGCACTCCCTCTGGAAGTTGGTGTTGTCGACCGCGGTCTCCCGGACGGTCGCGCACCACTGGTCCTGCGCTTCCTCGGTGGGCTCCACGGTCGAGGCGCCGCGCGCCAGGGTCTCCTTGATGATGTAGGCGATGTGCTGGGCCTGCTGTTCGAACATCGCCGTCGTGCTCGCGGTCACGCCGCCCTGGAGGAAGCCGGTGAAGAACTGGTTGGGGAAGCCGTGGCTCATGACGCCGTGCAGGGTGCGATAGCCCTTGGCCCAGTGGTCGTAGAGCGACAGCCCGTCCCGCCCGGCGAACGGCCGGATGCCGAGCCGCCGGTCGAGGTCGGTGGTGATCTCGAAGCCACTGGCGAAGATGACGCAGTCCACCTCGTGCTCGACGCCGTGGGCGATGATGCCCTTCTCGGTGATGCGTTCGACGCCCTTGGTGTCCGACACATCGACGAGGGTGACGTTCGGGCGGTTGAAGGTGGGCAGGTACTCGTCGTTGAAGCAGGGCCGCTTGCACAGGAAGCGGTAGTAGGGCTTCAGCGCCTGGGCCGTCCTCTCGTCCTCGACGACGGTGTCGACGCGGTCGCGCAGGCGCTGCATCGCCCGGTAGTCCTGGATCTCCCTGAGCTCCATGAACTTCTCCGGATCCGCCAGCGCGGCCCAGCCGTCCGTGGCGTCCAGGTGAGCGGCCAGATTGCGGCTGACCTCGGTCCAGCCGTCGCAGACCAGGTCCGGCTGGCCCGGCGCGAAGGCCTCGAACGCCGCGGTGTGGAAGTTGCGTTGCCGCTCCTTCTGCCAGCCCGGCTCCAGCGTCTTCACCCATTCCGGGTCGGTCGGTACGTTGCCGCGCTCGTCGATGTACGAGGGCGTGCGCTGGAACACGTAGAGATGCCGGGCGGAGCGGGCGAGGTGCGGGACCACCTGGATGCCGCTGGCTCCCGTGCCGATGACGGCGACCCGCTTGTCGGAGAGCTTGTCGAGCCCGCCGCTCATGTCGCCGCCGGTGTACGCGTAGTCCCAGCGCGCCGTGTGGAAGGTGTGCCCCCGGAAGTCCGTGATACCGGGGATTCCGGGGAGCTTCGGCCGGTTGAACGGGCCTTGGCACATGACGACGAAACGGGCGCGGATGTCGTCGCCCCGGTTGGTGCCGATCCGCCAGCGCCTGGTCGGCTCGTCCCACTCCATCGAGCGGATCAGGGTGCTGAAGATCGCGTGGTCGTAGAGCCCGAAGTGCTTCCCGATGCGCTGACAGTGCTCGAAGACCTCGTCCCCGAAGGAGTACTTCTGCTTCGGGATGTAGCCGACCTCTTCGAGCATCGGCAGATAGCAGTAGCAGTCCGTGTCGCACTGGATACCCGGGTAGCGGTTCCAGTACCAGGCGCCGCCGAAGTCGCCGCCGAGCTCGATGACCCGGAAGCCGGCGACGCCGGCCTGCTTGAGTCGCGCCGCGGTGATCAGGCCCGAGAGGCCGCCGCCGAGGACCGCCACATCGATGTCCTGGGAGATCGGGGGCCGGGGCACGACGGGCGTGTACGGATCGGCCTCGTAGTACTCCTCGAACTCGCCCTCGGCCTCCAGGTACTGCTTCTGCCCCTCGCCGCGCAACCGCTTGTCGCGCTCCAGCAGGTACTTCGCCCTGAGGGCCGCGTGGTCTGTCTGAGGCGTCTGTGTCGGTGCGCATTTCGGCATGCGAAGTCCTCGGCTCGGGCGGTCACTCGGGTCGTTCGTCCTCAGGACATACGGGGGCGGGATTCAGGCGAGGTCGCGGGGCTCGCCGGTACCCATGTAGGTCGCCAGGTTGTGGTGCAGGTTCACGATGCTGCGCTCGCGGTACGGGTTGGGCTTCGGGCCCGAGAAGCCGCGGGCCTTCATGCCCTTCTGGACGGCGGCCATGTTGGTGAAGTCCTGCGGCAGGACCGTGCGCCAGTCCGGGTCGTCCTGCGGCGTGTACACCCACTCGGTCTCCGGCTCCTCGCCGGGCGGGTACACCTCGTACACGGCCACCTCGAAGACGCACTTGTCGGGGTCGTAGCCATGGGGCCGGGCGCCGTAGCACAGCATGTTGTTCAGCGCGTGCCCGATCTGGAAGTTCGGGAAGATCTGCCAGGCGGTGCCGCTCTTCGCGACGTGCGCGGGTTCCACGGTCGGCCAGCTCACACCGCGCTCGGCGTCGGTGCGCCGGGCCGTGTCCAGCCAGTGCCTGAGCACGTCGGCGGCCGTGGCGTCCTTGGGCACTTCCTCGATCAGCCGGTTCGCCGCGTCGACCAGGGTCTGCGTGGTGTTGGTGTTCGCGTTCGCCCAGGTGAAGTTCTGCAGTTCGGCCGTGGACTCGCGGGGGTCGGTGCCCCCGCCGAGCCGTAGCTTCGCCTGGTTCTCGTCCAGGCCCTTGGGCGCGTCGTAGCCGATGTTGCTGTGCTTGCCCTGGGCCCTGGACCAGCCGAGGAAACTGCCGAACTTCATGAACTCCGGGTGGGTGTACGGCACATGGTAGGTCTCCATGAACGCCTCAAGGGCGGTCTTCCAGTTGCAGTCGAAGACGAGCCAGCGACGCCACCGGTAGCGCATGTTCTCCAGCTGGAAGGGGTCGAGCAGGGTGGCCGCGGGCTCCAGGTAGTCGCGCAGGGGTTCGCACTCCGGGTCCATGTTGATCCAGATCCAGCCGCCCCAGGTGTCGACCTCGACCCCGGTCAGGCCGGTGTTCCCGGCGGACAGCCCGCACGGCCAGTCCTCCCGTTCGGGCACATGGGTGCACCGGCCGTCCAGGTTGTACCGCCACCCGTGGAACCCGCAGACGAACTGCCTGCCGCGGCCGCGGGCGTCCCGCTTGCCCGGCGGGGTGTCGAGGAGGCGGCGCCCCCGGTGCGAGCAGACGTTGTGGTAGGCGTGGAGCGTGTCCGGCGCCGTGCGTACGACGATGATCGAGTCGTCGAGGATCTCGTAGGTGAGGTAGTCACCGACGTCGGGGAGTTCCTCGACACGCCCGACCTGTTGCCACACCTTGGTCCACAGCCTGTCCCGCTCGGCCCGGGCGTACTCCTGCGAGATGTACGCCTCCACACCGATCGTCAGCGGCTGCGACAGGGCTTCGTTCTCGGCGGTTTCGCTCATGACATTCTCCAGCCCGTGTCAGCGCGTCATTGCGGCTCGGAACGACTCGTCCTTGAGGAAGAGAGAGGTGTTGTCGGCGGCCAGGTGGGTCCATTTGAGGTTGAGGCCGCCGTCGACCAGCAGGGTCTGACCGGTGATGTACGTCGACAGGTCGGAGAGCAGGAAGAGGATGGCCCCCGCCTGTTCCTCGGGTCGGCCGCGTCGTCCCATCGCGATGGCGCGGCGGTCCCGCTCGGCGTCCTCGTCGACGTACGTCCCCGAGGCCGGGGTCTCGGTGACACCGGGCGCGATGGCGTTCACCCGGATGCCGTCCCCGGCCAGTTCGACAGCCATCGTGCGGGTCGCCGCGACCAGCGCCGCCTTGGCCGTGCCGTAACCGATGTGCAGGGGCGCCGAGTTCATGCCGCTGATGGAGGAGACCGAGACGATCGACCCCGGCCGGCCCTGCGACGTGAGCTCGGCGGCGACCGCCTGGCTCATGAAGAACATCGTCTCGAGATTCTGGGTGAACAGCGCGCGCCAGTCCGCCCGGGTCACCCGGGTCGAGGGCATCCAGGTCGAGGGTGCGGCGCCGCCGGCGACGTTCACGAGGCCGTGCAGGTCGCCGGCCCTCCGGCCGACCTCCTTCATCACGAGCGCGATGCCGTCGTCGGTGGAGGCGTCGGCCGCGACCGGCACGACCGACAGGCCCTCCGCCGCCAGCGGCGCGACATGCTTCTCCAGGTTCTCCGGAGAGCGGCTCACCGCGACGACGGTCGCCCCGGCTCGGGCCACCATGCGCGTCACCGAGGTGCCGATGCCCCCGCCCGCCGCGCCGCTGACGATGACGACGCGTCCGTCGAGGCCCAGGAACTCCTGCGTCATCGTGCGGTTCCTCCTGTCTCGCGCAGGGCCAGCACACTGCCGTCGGCGTCGGCGGAGACATAGAGCGTGCCGTCCGGTCCGGCGGCGATGCCGGCGAAGGGGCCCTGGGGCCCGGAGAACGGCGGCAGTCCCCGCAGCGGCTTGGGGGTCACGCCGGGCGGGGGGCCCACCGGCAGATCACGGGCGATGGTGTGCCGGGCCTTGCTCTCGAGATCGACGCCGATCACCGCCTTGGCACCGGTGTCGACGATGTAGAGCCGTCCGCCGCGCACCAGGATCCCCTGGGGTCGCTCCAGGCCGTCCACCACCGTGTCCACACCGGCACCGGTGACCGCGACGATCCGTCCGGCGCCCGATTCGGAGACGAGGCAGCTGCCGTCGGGCCCGAACGCCACACCGAGCGGCTGGTTCAGGCCGGAGGCGAGTTCCTCGACCTGGCCGGACCGGATGGACAGCACACGGCCGGTGCCGAACTCGGCGGTCACCACGGCCCCGTTCGGAGCGACCACCACGCCGTAGAGCTGGTCGAGGTCCTGGGCCAGTACCTCGCTCTCCCTGTTCCCGGGCGAGTAGCGCGCGACCTGGCCGCCCGAGGTGGTGACGATGAACTCGCCCCCACCGACGGCGGTCACCCCGCGGACGAAGCCCGGATAGCCGGGAGTGAAGAGCATCCCGAGCGTCTGCGGCTCACCGCCCGGGCGCAGGGCGTAGAAGAAGGTCCCGTCGGCCACGTAGAGGGTGCCGTCGTCGCCCACGGTCAGGTCCAGCGGCCAGTTGAGCCCGCCGGGCAGCGTGGTCCGGGTCTCGCCGCCGCCCAGGATCTCCGTGATCTCGCCGGTGAAGTTCGAGACGAACAGCCGGTCGCCGACGAAAGTGCAGTTGTCGAGACCGGGGTTCAGGGAGGCCAGCACCGTGCGCGCGCCGCTGCGCGGATCGATGCGCAGCACCTCGCCGGTCGCCACCTGGGTGGAGACGATGTAGCCCTCGGAGTCGAACTTCACGGAGTCGGGGACTCCGAGGTCCCCCACGATCCGTTCGGGCTCGCCGCCGTCCGGATGGATCCGCCAGATGTCGTTGGTGCCCATCACCGGGTAGTAGAGGAGGCCGTCGGGGCCGACCTCCATGGCGTTGGGCATCGCCACGTTCTCGAGCATCACGCGGGGTGCGCCGCCGTTCGGGTCGAGCTCCAACAGGCGCCCGCCGATGCGGCATTCGCCGATGAACAGGCGGCCCTGGTGCACCGTGATGCCGTTCGCGCTGGGGAGGTCGTCGCGCAGGACGCGGGTACGGCCGTCGGCTCCGCGCACGCTCACCCGGCCGTCCATGACCTCGGTGGCGTAGAGGTCGCCCTGCGGGCCGAAGGCCACGTCGTCCGGCGCGATGATGTCGCCGCCCTTGGCGCTGATGGTCTCCAGGTGGCCCGTGTCGACGTCGATCGCGCTGATCTGACTGCCGGTCACCTGCGCCACGTAGACGCGGCCGTCCGGACCGGTGCGCAGGCCATTGGCGCCGAACAGGCGGCTGGGTGGGGTGAGTCGTTCCAGACTCCAGCCCTCGGCGAGGCTTGTCGATGTGGCGCTGGTGTAGCGCGCTCCTGGCAGCAACATGGTGACGGACTCCCGGAGACCTCGTCGTTGAGGTGAATAAGCTTCTCCATATGGAGAATCTCACTCTCATTTCAATCTAGCGTTTGTTAGGGGCGCAGGCAATGGAAAGTCATCGGTACCGCCGGGCCAGCCGTCGGCGGTGGGCGGCCGGTGAGCCGAACAGCGACCGGTTGAGCGTGGCGCGCTTGAGGTGCACGTGGATTCCGCTCTCCCACGTGTAGCCCATGCCGCCGTGCAGTTGCATCGCCTTGCCGACGACGTCGACCGCGGCGGCGCAGACGTACGACTTCGCCATCGAGGCCGCGACTCCCGCCTCGACGTGGTCCGCGGCGATCAGGCGCACGGCCTCGGACACCAGGTGCCGGGAGACCGAGAGCCGTACCACCATGTCCGCGCAGGCGTGCTTCACGGCCTGGAAGGATCCGACCGGCCGCCCGAACTGCTCTCGGCCGCGGGTGTGTGCGACCGTCGCCTGCAGCATGGCCTCGGCGAGACCGAGGCTGTCGCAGGCCGTCGCGACGGCGGCCCGGTCGAGCAACCGGGCCACGGCGCGCCGCGGTTCGCCATAGAAGCGCAGCACGCATCCCGCGTCCGGGGCCACCGCCTCGGCACGCACCCGCGCGAACCGGCGGGTGGCGTCCAGGACCGGCTGCCCGGTCACCGTCAGCCCCTTGGCCCCTGGGGCGAGGAGGACGACGACCGGTGTGCCGGCCGGGTCGAGCGCCAGGAGCAGCAGCCGGTCGGCCTCGGCTGCGTCGGGCACGAAGCCCGCGTGACCGCTCAGCCGCGGTCCCGCCGGGGAGTCCTCGATCCGGAAGGGCACATCCGTGTCGTCGAAGGTGCCGGCGACCAGGCTGTCGTCGGTGGCGTCCACCAGGGCGGCGGTCAGGGCCTCCGTCCCGCTCGCCGTCCGGCGCAGCAACGCGTCCCGCTCGGCGGTGGGTTGGAGCGCGGTCAGTGTCCCGGCGGCCAGCACGGTCGTTCCGAAGTACCCGGTGCGGGCGGCCGCCCGGCCGAGCTCCTCCAGCACCACCGCCGTCTCCGCGAAGGTCACCCCCGCGCCGTCCAGCTCCTCGGGGACCTCCAGGCCGAGCCACCCGGCCTCGGCCAGTCGCCGCCGGGGCACCCCTTCGGACGCCTGCCCCTTCGCGAGCAACTCGCGGACGACTGCGCGCAGTTCGTCGCGCACCTCGGTCTCCGGCGCGGCGGCCATCAGGCGCCCACCGGCTCTCGGGGCAGTCCGAGACCGCGCTCGCCGATGATGGTGCGCTGGATCTCGCTCGTCCCGCCCGGGATGGTCCACTCCCACGAGCCGATGAAGTCGAGCAGCCAGGCGCCGGACTCCCAGCCGCCGGAGGCCGGCTTCGCCAGCACCGTGTGCCCGGCCGGTCCCGCGATCTCGACGCCGAAGTCCATGGTGCGCTGGAGCAGTTCGCTGTAGTAGAGCTTGACGATCGAGGCGTCGGCCGGGCCCACGGCGCCGACGGCGTGCCGCTCCACCAGGTCCCGGCACAGCGCCCGCAGGCCGGTGATCTCGGTCTCCAGGGCCGCCAACCGGTCGGCCACGCAGGGGTCGTCGAGGGGCCGCCGCCCGTGCGGACCGGTCCTCGCGCACGCCTCCACCAGCCACCGGAACCCGGCGTTGCCCAAGCGCTCTGCCAGTTCCAGCATCGTCGTGCCGCGCTCGGCGCCCAGCGTCCGCTGCGCGACCCGCCACCCTTCGTTCACGCGCCCGACCAGGTTGGCCGCGGGTACGACGACGTCGTCGAGGAAGATCTCGCAGAAGTGGGCGCCACCGGTGGCCTGACGGATCGGCCGTACGTCGATGCCCGGGCTGCGCATGTCCAGCAGGAAGTACGAGATGCCGTGCCGTTTCGGTGCCTGCGGGTCGGTCCGCGCGAGCAGCAGACACCAGTCGGCGTGCAGCGCGCCGCTCGCCCACAGCTTCTGGCCGTTGACGACGTAGCCCTCGCCCTGCCTGCTGGCCGTCGTGCGCAGGGCGGCGAGATCGGACCCGGCCTCCGGCTCGGAGAAGCCCTGGACCCAGATCTCGCCGTCCAGGATCGCCGGGAGGTGGCGTCGGCGCTGCGCGTCGGTGCCCGCGACGAGCAGCGTGGAGGCGGCGTGGTGGATCGCGACGAAGGCCAGGACCAGTCTGGGTGCGTCCCGCGCGGCCAACTCCTGGTAGAGCACGATCTGGTGGGTGACCGGCATCCCGCCGCCCCACTCCCGCGGCCAGTGCGGGACGGCCAGTCCGGCCCCCCGGAGCCGCTGGAACCACTCCTTCTGGAACGCGACGAACTCCGCCTCCGGCACGCCGGTCTGGCTCCGCCGCCACTGCGCGGGCACGTGCTCCCGACACCACTCCCGCACGGCGGCACGGAACTCGCCGAGGTCGTCCGGCCAGGAGGGGACGGTCGAGGACAGCCCAGGCCGGGAATCGGGTGAAGCCGACCGGTGTGCCATGGTCACCGCCCCTTCCGGAGCACCGCGAGCAGCCGCTGGTCGTACGTCACCATGTCGGCCGTCCGTGTGGGTCATCGGCGTCGTTGAACAGCCCGGTCAGGCCCCGCCGTCCCACCAGCCCGGCCAGCTGGTCGCGGGTGGCGGACAGGCCGAGCGGCAGTCGGCGTACCGGCTGGCTGTAGCGCGACAGCCAGGACAGGAACGCCTCGTCGCAGAATCCGGTGGCGCCCTGCAACTGATGGGCGACGCGGAACACGGTCTGGGCCGCCTCCAGCGCCGCCAGTCGGAGTGCGAGCGCGTCCGCGAGCGCGTCCGCGGGGCTGTCCCGCAGGCTCCACAGCGCGTACTTGGCCAGCATCTCGACGCCGCCGCGCTCGACTTCGGCGTCGGTGAGCTGGAACTGGACCGCCTGGAAGGCCGACAGCGGCCGGCCGAACTGGGTGCGGACGACCACGTGTGCGCGGGTGAGGTCGATCGCCCGGTCGAGCATCCCGAGCAGCGTCCAGCAGGGCAGGACCAGTCCGAGCACGGCGTCCGCCGCCCCGCCGCCGTCGATCCGTGTCAGATCGAGGTCGGCGACGAAGGCCGAGTGGCGGGGCGGCGAACTCCGCGGCAGGGCGAGGGCGTGGCTGCGCTCGCCGTCCAGAGTCACGGCCACCCAGCGCAGGTCGAGGTCGGCCACCGCACCGGCGGGGGCGTTGTCGCCGACGACGAGCAGCCCGTCGGCGTCGAGGTCGGCGGGCCGGGAGAGGCGCTCGGCCACCGGGTAGGCCAGGGCCCGGTAGCCGGCGGCCCGGCAGACCGCGGCCGCCGCCTCCAACTCGTCGGCGCTGCCCCGTACGTCCAGCTCCCACGCACCGAGCTCGGCCAGGACCGGCGCCACGAGTTTCTCGCGACGGTCCGGCTCCTCCTCGGCCTGCTGTACGAGCCGGTCGCCTCCGGCCGCCTCCAGGGCCCGCAGCACCTGACGGCCGTACTCCGTCGCCTCCCTGCTCAGGTCGATGTTCACGCGCCCGCCAGCAGGGCCCGGGCCAGCAGGATGCGCTGCATCTCGATGCTTCCCGACGCGACGGTGGACGCCTGCGCGTACCGCCAGTGGTCCTGGACCGCGCGCCGGAAACGGCGCCCGTCCGCATCGGCGAGCCGACCGTGCCCGACGATCTCCATGAGCACCTCGGCGCTGTCCTGGTCGAGTTGGGTGACCGCGATCCGGTAGGCGGCGGTGTCGGCCGGACTGACCCTTCCTTCGAGTTGGAGCGACAGCACGCGGTAGGCCAGCAGCCGGGCCCGCCGGCAGTGCACCAGCATCCCCGCCCATCGGCCCCGCAATTCCCCCGGCAGGGTGTCCCATTGCTCTGCGAGGGCGGTGGGTGCGGACCGCAGGAGGCGCTCGCAGCGCGCGTACCGGGCGATGCCCACCCGCTCGAACGCGAGTACCTCCCGTACGACCTTCCAGCCGTCGTCCACGGTGCCCAGGACGTCGGCCGGGCCGACCCGGACCTCGTCGAGGAAGACCTCGTTGAGGTGGTGCGGGCCGATCATGGAGCGGATGGGCCGGACCTCGATGCCCGCCCGTTCCATCGGCACGAGGAAGATGGTCAGCCCGTGCTGCTTCTTGGCCCCCCGCGAGGTGCGGGCGAGCAGGAAGCACCACTGGGCCATGGTGGCGTACGAGGTCCAGATCTTCTGGCCGGAGACCTGCCAGCCGTCCCCGTCCGGGCGGGCCGCCGTGCGCAGGGACGCCAGGTCGGATCCGGCGTCCGGCTCGCTGAAGCCCTGGCACCAGATCACCTCACCGCGTGCGATCGGGGGCAGGTGCCGGCGCTGCTGTTCGGGGGTGCCGTGCCGCATGATCGCGGGTCCCACCCAGTTGACGCCCATGTACTGCGCTCCCCGGGGCTCGTGGTGTGCCCACATCTCCTCGCGGACGACCGTCTGCTCCCACACCGAGGCGCCCCGGCCGCCGAACTCCTCGGGCCAGGCCAGGCACAGCAGTCCCCGGTCGGCCAGCAGCCGGCAGAAGCGCTGGGCGACCTCCAGATCGGCCGGGTCCTCGGTGAACGCGCCCAAGAAGTCGGCCGGGACGTGCTCGCGCACCATGCCGCGCAGCTGTGCCCGCAGCCTGGTGGCGCCCTCCCCCATCCTGAAGTCCATGCTGCCACCGTATTTCAATCCTTGTAATGATTGCTAGCCTTGCGAACGAACCAACCGAGGGCCTCCCAGCCGGTTGACGCCGACACGCCACCGTGCAAACATCATCCGCACATATGGAGAATGCCATTCTCAATCGCGAGATTGTGGTATGCATCAACATCTGAGGCGGCCGAGGTGAGGACGAGTTCTGCGATGTTTTCGGCACTCCTGATCGAGAAGGGCGAGACGGGTCAGACGGTCTCGCTCACGCGGCTGGACGAGGCGGATCTGCCCGACGGCGACGTCGGCATCGAGGTGGAGTATTCGACGCTGAACTACAAGGACGGCCTCGCCATCACGGGCGCCTCACCCGTGGTCCGCAGCTTCCCGATGGTGCCCGGCATCGATCTCGCGGGCGTCGTCACCGACAGCGCGCACAGGGACTGGCACAAGGGCGACCACGTCGTACTCAACGGCTGGGGCGTCGGCGAGAACCACTGGGGCGGCCTCGCCCAGCGCGCCCGCCTCGACGGCGACTGGCTCGTGCCCCTGCCCCCCGCCTTCACCGCCCGGCAGGCGATGGCCATCGGCACGGCGGGCTACACGGCGAGTCTGTGCGTGGGCGCCCTGCTGGAGCACGGGGTCCGCCCGGAGCAGGGCGAGATCCTGGTGACGGGGGCGACGGGCGGCGTCGGCGGCGTCGCGATCGCGCTCCTGACGAAGGCCGGCTTCAAGGTGGCCGCCGCGACCGGCAAGGCGTCGGAGGCCGAGTACCTCCAACGGCTCGGCGCCGTGACCGTGTTGGACCGCGCCGAACTCGCCGAGGCCGGCCGGCCTCTGCAGAAGGAGCGCTGGGCGGGTGTCGTCGACTCCGTCGGCAGCCACACCCTGGCCAACGCCTGTGCCCGGACGCGCTACGGCGGCACGGTCGCCGCCTGCGGCCTGGCCCAGGGCATGGACTTCCCCGCGTCGGTCGCCCCGTTCATTCTGCGCGGGGTGTCCCTGCTCGGGATCGACAGCGTGCGGGCACCGCGCACGGCACGGACGGCCGCCTGGGACCGGCTCGCGCGCGACCTGGACGTGGACGCGCTGGAGGCGATCGCCCAGGAGGTCGGCCTGAGCGACGCGATCGCCGCGGCGGGCCGGCTCATGGAGGGCGAGGTGCGCGGCCGCGTCGTCGTCGACGTCAATCGATAAACCGTTCAGTCGTTGAGCCGTTCAGCCGTTCAGCCGGGAGCATCGGGAGCAGGCGTGAGCAAGAAGTCCACGGAAGCAGAGATCACCGAACTCGACCTCTCCGACGTCGACCACCGCGTGGGCAAACCGGTCGGCGGCGGGCAGTTGTGGGACCCGTGCAGCACCTCCGACATCCGCCGCTGGGTGATGGCGATGGACTATCCCAACCCGCTCCACTGGGACGAGGAGTTCGCCCGCGACTCCAGGTTCGGCGGCCTCGTCGCACCGCAGTCCATCGCGGTCGGCCTGGACTACGGGCACGGCGCCCAGCCCGCCTGCGTGGGATACATCCCCGGCAGCCACCTGATCTTCGGCGGCGAGGAATGGTGGTTCTACGGCTGCCCCGTACGGGCCGGGGACAAGCTCTTCCAGGAACGGCGCTTCCACGACTACAAGGTGGTCGAGACGAAGTTCGCCGGACCCACGATGTTCTCGCGCGGCGACACCACCCACACCAACCAGCACGGCACGCTCGTGGCGCGCGAGCGCTCCACCGCGATCCGCTATCTCGCCCTCGAAGCGGAGAAGCGCGGCATGTACCAGGACCAGAGTCTGGTGGTGAAGCGCTGGAGCGACACCGAGCTGAACGAGATCGAGAAGCTGCGCCACGAGTGGCTCCTGTCGAACCGGCTGGGCGTCTCACCGCACTTCGAGGAGGTGCGCGTCGGCGACAAGCTGCCCCGGCGTGTCATCGGTCCGCACAGCATCGCCAGCTTCACCACCGAGTACCGCGCCTTCCTCTTCAACATCTGGGGCACGTTCCACTGGGTGGCGCCGCCCGGCGTCAAGGACCCCTGGATCAACCAGGATCCCGGCTGGGTGGACGGCTTCGGCTTCGACGAGGAGGGCGCCAAGATCGACCCGCGCAAGCGCGACGGGCTCTATGTCGGACCCTCGCGCGGCCACATCGACAGCGACAAGGCGAGCGAGATCGGCATGGGGCGCGCCTACGGCTACGGCGCCACGCTGGGCGCCTGGTGCACCGACTACCTCTCCTACTGGGCCGGCCACGACGGCATGGTGCGCCATTCCAGGGCCAACTTCCGCGGCCCCGCATTCGAGGGTGACGTGACCTATTTCGACGCCGAGGTCGTCGGCAAGGAGACGGAATCGACGTGGGGCGTGCCGCTCGTGCAGGTGAAACTGCGGCTCAGCGACCAGAACGGCGGCCTGCTGGTGGACTGCACGGCCGAGGTCGAGCTGCCGTACTAGCGCGACGAGGAGCTGTGGGGCGGAGAGCGATGGGCACTGAGACGAACGCCGAATCCGTACGGACCCTTTCGATCGTGTCGGGGCCGCCGCTGAGCGCCGAACCGGGGCTCGGGGAGCTCACGTTGCCCGGCTTCCTGCGCGAGGTGACGGCGCTGTACGGCGAGCGCGAGGCGCTGGTGATGCGTACGGCGGAGGGCACCACCCGCTGGACGTACACCGAACTCTGGGAGCGCGCCGTCGAGGTGGCGCGCGCCCTGCGGGCGTGCGGCGTGGGCAAGGACAGCCGTGTGGGCGTCCTGATGACGAACCGCGCCGAATGGATCGCCGCGGTGTTCGGCACCTCGCTGGCGGGCGGGGTGGCCGTCACGCTCAGCACGTTCTCGACACCGCCCGAGCTGGAGCATCTGCTCCAAGTGTCCTGTTTTTCCGTGCTGTTGTTCGAGCGAAGGGTGCTGAAGAAGGATCTCGCCGCCGTTCTCACCGAGTTGGAGCCGGAGATCGGCAAGGCGTCGCCCGGAACCCTGCGGTCGGCGAAGTTCCCGTTCCTGCGGCGGCTCGCCATGGTCGGGGACGCCCTGCCGGACGAGACGATCGACACCTGGGACGCCTTCCTGGCGCGCGGACACGAGGAGTCGCGTGAGCTGGTCGAGGCGACAGCCGAGGCGGTGCGGCCGAGCGACGCGGCCGTGCTCTTCTTCTCCTCGGGCTCGACGAGCAGGCCGAAGGGGATCCTGAGCGCACACCGCGGTGTCGCCATCCAGCTGTGGCGTTTCCGGCGCATGTACGGATTCGTCCCGCAGGACGACATCCGCTGCTGGACGGCCAACGGCTTCTTCTGGTCGGGGAACTTCGCGATGGGCCTCGGTACGACCTTGGCCAGCGGCGGGTCCCTGGTACTGCAGTCGACCTTCGCCGCCACCGAGGCGCTCGAGCTGATGCAGGCGGAGCGGGTGAACTTCCCCCTCGCCTGGCCGCACCAGTGGGCCCAGCTCGAAAGCGCGCCCAACTGGAGCCAGGTGGATCTGAGCAGCGTACGGTTCGCGGATTTCAGGACCCCGATCGCCCAGCACCCCACGGTGTCGGGCCAGTGGCACGAACCGGGAAGCGCCTACGGCAACACGGAGACCTTCACGATCACGACGTGCTTCCCGGCCAACACCCCGCCGGAAGTGACCGCGGGCAGCAGCGGCGAGCCGCTGCCGGGCGTGGCGGTCAAGATCATCGATCCCCTCACGGGCGCCGTCGTCGAACGTGGCGAGCGAGGCGAGATATGCGTCAAGAGCCCCACTCTGATGCTGAGTTACCTCGGCACACCGCTCGACGAGACGCTCGACGCCGAAGGCTTCTTCCCCACCGGCGACGGCGGGCACCTCGACGAGAGGGGCCGGCTCTTCTGGGAGGGCAGGCTCACCGACATCATCAAGACGGGCGGCGCGAACGTCTCGCCGCTCGAGGTGGACGAGGCACTCTCCGCCTGTCCGGGCGTCAAGGTGGCCCGCACCGTGGGCGTCGCGCACGAGACACTCGGCGAGGTCGTCGTCGCCTGCGTCGTCCCGCGCGAGGGGGCGGGCCTCGAACCCGGGGAGATCCTCGCCTTCCTGCGGGAACGTCTGGCGAGCTACAAAGTGCCGCGCCATGTGCTCTTCTTCCGCGACGAGGAGATCACCCTCACGGGCAGCGCGAAGATCAAGTCAAGCGATCTCCGCGAACTGGCCGCCGGTCGGCTGCGCGGACAGCCACCCACGCGGCGGTCCGGGTAGCCGTACGGCACGGCCCCTCTCCACCGCACGGCCCTCTCCACGGCAAGCTCTCGTGCTCAGAAGCCTCGCCGCTGGATGGTGTGGGCCGCCCGCGCCAGCTCTTCCTGGAAATCGGGGTGCGCGACGGCGATCAGACGCCGGGTGCGCTCGGCCAGGGTCTGCCCCCTGAGCTCGGCCGCGCCGAATTCGGTGACGATCACATCCACGTCGCTACGGGCCGTGGTGACCGGTCCCGACAGATCGGCGGTGATCCTGCTGACGGTGCCGCCCTTGGCGGTGGCGGGCAGCGCGATGATGGCGTGCCCCCCGGGCGAGCGGGCGCCGGCGCGAACGAAGTCCACCTGCCCGCCGGTGCCGCCGAGATAGGCCGGGCCGCTCTGTTCGGCGTTCACCTGACCGGTCAGATCGACCTCCATGGCCGAGTTGATGGTGACCAGTCGGTCCAACCGGGCGAGCACGGCGGCATCGTGGGTGTACGAGGTGGCGCACATGCGGATCCGCGGATTGCGGTGGGCGAATTCGTAGAGGCGCTTCGTGCCGATCAGGGCGCCGTTGACCGAGACCCCGCGGTCGATGCGTTTGCGCGCGTTGGTGACGACGCCCGCCTCCACCAGCTCGACCAGGCCGTCGCCCAGCATGCCGGAGTGCACTCCGAGGTCCTTGCGGTCGTGCAGCAGTCGCAGGAGGGCGTCCGGGACGGCGCCGACCCCGGTCTGGATGACCGAGCCGTCCTCGACGTAGGCGGCGGCGTGTCGCGCCATGGCCTCCTCCGTCGCGCCGATTCTCCCCGGTGGCACCTCCACCGGAAGGCGGGAGACCTGTACGGCCACATCGATCTCCGCCGCGGGCAGCAGTTCCCCGTGGGTGAAGGGCACCTGCTCGTTCACTTCCGCCACGACGACGCGCGCCTTCGTGACCGCGGCCCGCACATGGTCGCTGATGAGGCCGAAGCTGTGGTCTCCGTTCGCGTCGGCGGGACTGACCTGCACGAAAGCGACGTCGCAGCCGATGGTCCCGGCCTCGATCATCGGGGCGATCTGGCTGACATGACAGGGGATCACGCTGAGCCTGTGTTCCTTGGTCAGGGAGCGCAACGCGCCGATCGCCCCCATGCTGGCCAGGGAGAACCCGCTCACCGCCGCCGGGGTGAATCGTCCGGAGAAGCTGGTCGCTATGAAGGCCGAGAGGCCTCCGATGCCGGGGCTCTGTTCGATCAACGCCTCGACCAGCGTGGTCGGTTCACCGCAGGCCTGGCCCATGACGATGCGGTCTCCGGGGCGCAGGAACTGACTCAGGTCCAGGTCGCCGGCGTCGGAAAGGACCTTCACGCCCGTCCCCCTGAAGCCAGCAGCGCCTGTGCGCGGGCGAGGTGGGGCCGGTCGAGCATGGCGCCCCGGTGGCCGATGGCGCCGACACCGGGACGGGCGGCGAAGAGATCGACGATCTCCTGGGCCGCGGCCAGTTCCTGTTCCGTGGGGGTGAAGGCCGCGTTGATCACATCGACCTGGGCGGGGTGAATCGCCAGCATGCCCCGGTAGCCGTCACGGCGCACCCTCTCGGCCCGCTTTCGCAGTCCCTCCACGTCACGGAAGTCGCCCTGGATGGTCTCGACGGGGGCCACACCGGCGGCGGCCGCTCCCAGGAGGCACAGGCTTCTGGCCAACTCGTAGGTGAATCCGTAGCTTCCGTCGGGGTTGCGGTTCTCACTGGCGCCCACGGAATCGGCGAGGTCCTCCGCCCCCCAGGTCATGGCGACCATCCTCGGCGCGCCCTGATAGGTGCCGGTGGTGAACATGGCCTCGGCCGTCTCGGTCACCAGGACGATCACCTTCGTCGAGCCCCGCTCCCTCCCGGCGGAGACCTCCAGCGCGGACAGATAGTGGTCCAGAAGCTCCACATCCGCACGCCCGCGCGCCTTGGGAAGCATGATGCCGCCGGGCCCCGCGGGGATCACCGCCGCCAGGTCCGCCAACGCGTGGGCGCCGTCCAGGGGGTTGATCCGCACCCACAGCCGGCCTCTCTCCTCGGGCGACCGGTCCGCCAGGAAGGAGGAGATCATCGCTCGGGACTTGGGCTTTCCCTCCTCGGCCACCGCGTCCTCCAGGTCGAGGAGCACGATGTCCGCCGGACCGGCGGCCGCCTTTTCCATCTTCCGTTCACTGTCGCCGGGGGCGAACAGCCAGGAGCGTGCGCTGAAGGGTTCCGCGGTACTGGTCACTGCTTCTCCGACTCCCTCACTCAGGTGTCTGCCCTGCCGAGGTCGGCCATGATCTCCTCGGTGTGGGCGCCGAGCCGAGGGGCAGGACCGGCGACACGACCGGGAGTTCGTGAGAACCAGGCCGGCATGCCGGGAAAACGGACGGGGCCGTTCGGACTGTCCACCGTCTCGAAGAACCCCACTTCGTTCAGATGCGGGTGGTCGAACAGTTCGTCGAGGGTGCGGACCGGCGCGACGGGAATGTCCAGGGACTTGAGCAGGTCCAGCCAGTCCTGCGTCGTACGCTCCAGGAAGGTCTCTCCCAGCAGGGCGTAGACGGTGTCGATCCGGCGGGCGCGTTGCTCAAGGGTGGCGAAGTGCTCCCCCGCCCACGTCGGCTGTACGGCGTTCACGAAGGCCGACCACTGCTTGTCGTTGTAGACCAGCGCGGAGAGGTGGCCGTCCTTGGTCCGGTAGGGCTTCCGGTTGGGCGCCACCGCGCGGGGGTAGGCCGCTGAGCCCAAAGCAGGGCTGAACATCGCGCCGTTGGCGTGCTCGACCAGCATGAACGCGGCCATGGTTTCGAACATGCCGACTTCCACCTCCTGGCCCTCACCGGTCCGCTCGCGGTGGAACAGCGCCATCATGGTGGCGTACAGGGCGGTCAACCCGGCCACCTTGTCCGCCATGATGGTGCCGACATAGCCGACCTGACCGGTCAACTGCTGCTGTGCGAACGGCAGACCGCACTCCGCCTGAATGGTGTCGTCATAGGCGGTGAGATCCGCGTCGGGGCCGCGGCGGCCGTAGCCGTAACAGTTGGTGTAGATCACCGCCGGATTGACGGCGGCCACTTCTTCGTAGCCGAATCCGAGTCTGGCGATCGCCTTCGCGCGCATCGAATGGATGAACACATCGGCATTCCCGACGAGTTCGCGCAACGCGTCCCTGCCGTCGCCGGAGCGCAGATCCAGCACCATGCTGCGCTTCCCGCGGTTCACATTGACGAAGACGCCCGCCATGCCCGGTTCCGGCCCGACCGATATATAGCGGGTGTTGTCGCCGTCGGGGGGCTCGACCTTGAT
Source organism: Streptomyces sp. GbtcB7 (assembly GCF_019091445.1). Lineage (NCBI taxonomy): Bacteria > Bacillati > Actinomycetota > Actinomycetes > Kitasatosporales > Streptomycetaceae > Streptomyces > Streptomyces sp. GbtcB7. The sequence goes on along the minus strand of NZ_JAGXJM010000005.1, from coordinate 92,926 downwards.
GACGTCCGCCCCCATGTCGGCCATGATCTGGGTGCAGTAGGGGCCCATGACCATCGCCGTCAGATCGACCACACGCACTCCCGACAGCGGGCCGGTGTGTGTCGTCGGGCTGAGCCGCGGCGCGCCTGCCTTCACGTGTCGACCACTCCTCCGTCAGCGGACCCGGCCTCCGACCCGAGCCTATAGGATGAATCCTTACAAGGATAGTGATAATAAGATGGCATGAGTCGTACCGATACCGGTGGCACACCGCAGTACGCACATGAGGGTTCCCAGGGACTGACGTCCGGTCAGGGAAGTGCCGTCCCACGGAGCATCGCCGAGGTACTGGACGCCTCGCTCTCCGCCCGCCCGCACGCGACGGCGATCGAGGCGGTCTCCGGCGCCTGGTCGTACGCCGAACTCGACGACCGGGCCGGACGGGCGGCCGGCGCGCTGTGGTCGCTCGGCGTACGCCCCGGCGACCGCGTCGCCGCCTGTCTCCCCAACGACCTCGACATCGTCGCGGCCTTCCACGGCGCGCAGCGGATCGGAGCCGTCTGGGCGGGAGTCGGCGAAGCGCTCGCGGCAGGCGAGCAGCGGGAGTTGTACGAGCTCTGCGAGCCGACGGTCGTCCTGGCCGGACCGCGCTGCCGACTGAGCTCGCCCGACTGTGTCGACCCCGATCGATGGTCCGGGCTCGTGGCGAGCGCCGAACCGGCTCCCCGGGTCGAGCCGGCCCTCGACGCCCCGGCCGGCATCGCGTTCACCAGCGGTACGTCGGGACGCCCCAAGGCGGTCGTGCACAGTCAGCGCAACCTGCTCCTGCCCGGCGCGGCCCTGGTCGCCACCCGCGGCTGGGGCCCCGAACTGCGCAAGGGCGACAGCTTCCCACTGACGATCCTCAACCTCATGGTGCTGTCGACCCTGCTCACCGCACAGTCCGGGGGATGCTCCGTGGTCATGGACCGGCGTGACGTCGACGGGGTCGCCGACTGGATCTCCGCGCGGCGCGTCACGGTGTGGAACGGCGCCCCCGCCCAGCTCTACGACCTGGCCGCGCGCCCGCACCTCGACCTCGGTCCACTCCAGGAGGTGTGGAGCGGGGGCAGCGACACACCGGACGCGTTGCGGCGGGCGTTCACCGAGGCGCACGGGCTGGTCCCCCGGGTCACCTACGGCCTGACCGAGGCACCGACCGTCGTGTCCATCGACCCACCCGGCGACGAGTGGCGCCCCGGCACGAGCGGGCGGGTACTGCCGCACTACGACGTCGCGGCGTACGACGACGAGGGGCGCCGCCTGCCGGCCGGGGAGCTCGGCGAGTTGCGGCTGAGCGGGGCCACTGCGGGGCCGTGGGCCGACACATGGCGGCCGATGCTCGGGTTCCGGGAGCGCGGCGGCGTCCGGCCGCCGGACCCCGGCCCGGTCCCCACCGGTGACGTCGGCACCGTCGACGGCGAGGGGTGGCTGACGGTGCTGGACCGCAAGAAGCTCGTCATCATCCGGGGCGGCGCGAACGTGTACCCGTTGGAGGTGGAACGGGTCATCGCGACGCACCCGGACGTCGCCGCGGTCGCCGTGTGCGCGGTGCCGGACGACCGACTCGGACAGCGGGTGGCCGCGGTGGTCCGGAGCGCCGGTCCCCCGCTCGACGTCGAGGCGCTCACCGCGCACTGCCGGCGCGAGCTCTCCCCGTACAAGGTTCCGGAGATCTGGTCCCAGGTCGACGCCCTGCCGTTGAACGCCATGGGCAAGGTGCAACGCGCCCGGCTGGCCGAGCTCGTGGACCCGCGACGGCGCCCCGGAACAGCCTGAAGTCCCCTCACGTATCACTGCTAGCCTTGCAATCATGGAACGTACAGGGTCCGAGCACACCAAGATCGGGCAGATGCGCATGGCGGAGCTGGTGGCCGCCGCGCTGCGCGACCGGATCCTCGCGGGCGGCATCGGTGACGGCTCCACGCTCCCCAAACAGGACGAACTGGTCTCGGAGTTCGGCGTCAGCTACCCCTCGGTGCGCGAGGCACTGCGGATCCTGGAGACCGAGGGCTTCATCACCGTGCGCCGTGGCAACCGCGGCGGCGCCACGGTGCACGCCCCCGACATCGGGACCGCCGGCTACGCCCTCGGCCTGACGCTCCAGGCGATGCAGGTCGGGGTTCCCGACCTCGGCGCCGCCCTCGCCACCCTCGAACCGCTGTGCGCGGCTCACTGCGCGCAGCGGGCGGACCGCGAGCGCGTGGTGGTGCCGCGGCTGCGGGAGTTGCTCGCCGCGAGCGAGAGCTGCATCGACGACGGTGCGGCGTTCACCCGGGCCTCGCGCGAGTTCCACGACGTCGTCGTCGGGTTCGACCCCAACGCGACCCTGCGCGTCGTCGTGAAGAGCCTCACGTCGCTCTGGTCGGTCCAGGAGGAGGCCTGGGCGGACCTCCAGGTCTCGCGGGGCGACTACCCCTCGCGCGCGGACCGTGCCCTCGCGCAGCGGGCGCACGAACGTCTCGTGACGAGCATCGAGCAGGGCGACGCCGACGAGGCGGCGCGGATCGCGGAGGAGCACCTCACGGCGACCCAGCGCTGGGTGTGCCGCACGCTCAAGAACCGGGTCATCGACGCCGCGTCCGCCCGCAGCCGTATGCGGTTCCGCCGCGGCTGATGCCGGGGGCCATGGAGCCAGGGACCCAGTAAAGTCGTAATCCTTGTAAGGATGGAGCGCCCGACTTAGGATGCCTGCCGGGCCGGTCCGCGATCAGCGCCGCAGCCGCCCTCGACACGCCCTGCCGTCGAAGGGAGACCCGCGTGGCACCCGACCCCGATGTCGCCGCACGGATGTTCGGCCTCGATGGCCGGGTGGCGGTCGTGACCGGTGCCTCGTCGGGTCTGGGAGCGGCGGTGGCGCACGCGCTCGCCTCGCTCGGCGCCCGGGTCGCCGTGGTGGCCCGCCGTCACGACCGGCTGGCCGAGCTCGCCCAGGGGATCGACGGCCTCGCCGTCCCCTGCGACCTGTCCGACCTCGACCGGATCGGCTCCGTGGTGCCCACGGTCGTCGAGAAGCTGGGACCGCCGGAGATCCTCGTCAACGCCGCCGGGAACATGTTCACGACCGAGCGCGCCGAGTCCGAACCGCTCGACGCCGTCCGCCGGACCATGGACCTCAATCTGCTGGCCCCGTTCCTGCTCGCGCAGGCCGTCTTCCCCCACATGCGCGCCCTGGGCCGCGGCGCGATCGTCAACGTCTCGTCCATCAGCGGCCGGGTCGGCATCCCCGGCATCCCGCAGGCCTCGTACGCGGCGAGCAAGGCCGGTCTGTCCGGCCTGAGCGCCGAACTCGCGGTGCAGTGGGCGCGGCATTCGATCCGGGTGAACACGGTCGCCCCCGGCTTCTTCCGCAGCGAGATCACCGGCCCGCTCTACGAGGGTGAGCGCGCCGCCGAGTACCTGCGCCGCAACACCCCGCTGCCCAAGGAGGGGACCGCCGACGACATCGTCGGCGCGGTCCTGTGGCTCGTCGGCGACGCCGGAAGCTATGTCACCGGACAGACGGTCGTCGTCGACGGCGGCTGGACCGCCCGCTGACAGCACCTCCTGCCGAGTAAAGGGAAACGGCTACGCTGAGGTCATGCCGTCCACACGTCGCACAGCGCGCCAGACCGACCTGCTCGAAAGGCTGGTCGCCCTGCTGGCGGCGGAAGGTTTCGCCTCGTTCACGCTCGACGAGCTGACCGAACGGCTGCGCTGCTCGAAGACGACGTTGTACCAACTTGCGGGCAGCAAGCAGGAGTTGGTCCGCGAGGCCGTGAAGCACTACTTCCGGAGCGCGGCCGAGGCCATCGAGAAGCAGGTGGCGGACACCTCGGCGCCCGCGGAGCGCGTGGTGGTCTACCTGAACGCGGTCGCCCAGCAGTTGAGGCCGCTGTCCCGGCGATTCCTCGACGACATGGCCGGATTCGAACCGGCCCGCGAGGTGTACGAGGCCAACACCCGCCTGGCCGCGGGCCGGATCAGACAGCTGATCGCGGACGGCGTCGCCGCCGGCGCGTTCCGTGACGTCCACGCGGCCTTCGTGGGCGAGGTCGTCGCCGCCACCATGCAGGAGATCCAGCGCGGCGAGGTGTCCGCGCGCACGGGGCTGACCGACGCGGAGGCGTACGCCGAGTTGGCGTCGCTCATCGTGCACGCGGTCTCGCCCTGACCGCGGGGGTGGCGGCCGGGGAGCCGACACCCCAGTCCCGCAGCACCGACTCGGTGTCCGCGCCCGGCGCGCCCGGGGCCGAGGGCCGCCGGTTGGGCGTGCGCGAGAAGCGCGGGGCGGGGGCGGCCTGGAGGATGCCGTCGACCTCGATGAGGGTGCTCCGGGCCACCACGTGCGGATGCGCTCCCGCCTCCACGAACGTCAGCACGGGGGTGACGCACGCGTCCGTGCCGGCGAAGTGCGCGGCCCACTCGTCGCGCGTACGGGAGGCGAACCGCCGCGCGAACCGGGCGCGCAGCGCGGGCCAGCCGCCGCGGTCGCCCTGGGCGGACGGGTGGGCCCCGGCGATGCCCAGTCCCTCCAGCAGCGCCGCGAAGAACTGCGGTTCGAGTGCGGCGACGGCCACGTACTTGCCGTCGCCGCACTCGTAGGTGTCGTAGAAGGGGGCGGCCCCGTCGAGGAGGTTGGCGCTCCGCTCGTCCGACCACTCGCCCATGCCGCGCAGCGCGTACGTCATCTGACCCAGTAGGGCGGTCCCGTCGACCATGGCGGAGTCCACGACCTGCCCGGCCCCGGAGCGTGCGCGCTCCCAGAGCGCGGCCAGGATGCCGATGACCAGGAGCATGGACCCACCACCGAAGTCTCCGACCAGATTGAGCGGCGGGGGCGGTGGATCACCGGCACGGCCCATCGCGTGGAGCAGCCCGGTGAGACCGATGTAGTTCAGGTCGTGGCCGGGATCCTGGGCGAGCGGGCCGTCCTGACCCCAGCCGGTGACGCGTGCGTAGACGAGCCCCGGATTGTCCCTGCCGCACTCCTCGGGGCCGACGCCGAGGCGCTCGGCGACGCCCGGCCGGAGGCCCTCGATCAGCACATCGGCCCGGGCGGCCAGCGCCCGTACCAGCGCGCGCCCCTCGGACTCCTTGAGATCGGCGAAGACCGACCGGCGGCCGCGCCGCACGATGTCGGTCGCGTCCTCCGGGCCGAGCCGCAGCGCTCGGCCTAAGGGCCGCTCGACGCGCACCACGTCGGCGCCGAGATCGGCCAGCACCATGGCCGCGTGCGGAGCCGGCCCGAGTCCCGCGAGTTCGAGGACGCGTAGGCCGACGAGGGGACCGGCGGATCCATCGCTGGACTGCATGGCATCACGGTACCAAAAACGATACTGTTGTATCGCTCGCCGTATCATTGCTTTCGGAGCGACCGAGGAAATCCCATGCCAGCTACCCGCACGCTTCCCACCCCGGAAGCAGTCGACCTGATCGGCCTGACCCGTGAGCTCGCCGAGAAGGAGCTCGCGCCACGCGTCGTCGAGGCGGAGGCCGAGGAGAAGTTCCCCCGCGAGGTCTTCCGCACGCTCGGCCGGGCGGGTCTGCTGAGCCTGCCCTACGCCGAGGAGTACGGCGGCGGGGACCAGCCCTACGAGGTCTACCTCCAGGCCCTCGAGGAGATCGCCGCCGTGTGGGCCAGCGTCGGGGTCGGCGTCTCGGTGCACGCGTTGTCCTGCTTCGCCCTCGCCGCCTTCGGCACCGAGGAGCAGCGCAAGGAGTGGCTGCCCGACATGCTCAGCGGCGAGCTGCTCGGCGCCTACTGCCTGTCCGAGGCCCACGCCGGTTCCGACCCCGCCGCGATGCGCACCCGGGCCGTCAGGGACGGCGACGACTACGTCCTGAACGGCGCCAAGGCGTGGACCACGCACGGTGGGCACGCGGACTTCTACACGATCATGGCGCGTACGTCCGACGCGGGCTCGGGCGCGATCTCCTGCTTCCTCGTCCCGGCCGACACCCCCGGCCTGATAGCCGATCCACCCGAGCACAAGATGGGTCTGACCGGGTCGGCCACCGCGACCATCCGTCTGGAGGACGTGCGCGTCCCGGCGGATCGCCGGATCGGCGAGGAGGGCCAGGGACTCAAGATCGCCTTCGCCGGGCTGGACTGCGGACGACTGGGCATCGCGGCCGTGGCCACGGGCCTGGCCCAGGGAGCGCTGGACCACGCGCTGCGCTACTCGCGCGAACGCGAGACCTTCGGCCGCCCGATCATCGAACACCAGGGCCTGGCGTTCGTCCTCGCGGACATGGCCGCGGCGGTCCAGGCCTCCCGGGCCACCACGCTCGCCGCCGCCCGGCTCAAGGACCAGGGGCTCCCGTTCGCCTGCGAGGCGTCCATCGCCAAGCTGATCGCCACGGACAACGCCATGAAGGTCACCACGGACGCCGTCCAGGTCCTCGGAGGCGCCGGCTACACCCGCGACTTCCCGGTCGAGCGCTATATGCGGGAGGCCAAGGTCATGCAGATCTTCGAGGGCACCAACCAGATCCAGCGCCTGATCATCGGTCGCGCGCTGCGGGAGAGCGACCGGGGCACCCTCCGGGTCCAGAACTAGGGCCTGCGGACCCTAAGAGTGCGGGAGCCCGTGAAGCCGGGCTCGTAGGGCGCGGGCCATGCGGTCCGCGCCTTCCGCTGTCACCCCCTCCGACTCCGGGCGGTCCAGGAGCCCGAAGATGCCCGGCCCACGGTGTGCGGCGGGCAGATCCGCCATGCGCGGCACGATGTGGAAGTGCACGTGCGCGAAGCCCTCGGACTCGGCGAACTGGACGACGTAGGTCTTGAGGCAACCCGTCACCCCGCGCAGCGCCCTGGAGAGCCCGACCTGCCACACCCCCAGGGCCCCGGCCTCGGCGTCGGTGAGTTCGTGGACGGCCGTGACGTGCCGCCGCGGCAGCAGCACCAGCCAGCCGGGCACCGCGGTGTTGAAGCTGTGAGCCACCCGCCAGTACTGGTCGAACGCGATGCGTTCGCGTGGCGGCAGTTCGTCGAACCGCGCTTCCTTGCCGCATGCGTAGCAGGGGGGAGTCGTCATGCCCCCGGATCGTAGAACGGCCACCGCGCGCACTCCCCATCCGACGCAAGTTACCGCCCATGGTTATTTTACATTCGATGGTAACTATGCCTTAGGATGCAGAACGTTGCGGCCCGGAGGAGCACCCGCGGGCATTCGCAGGACGGAAGGAAGACGGACATGGCGTCACGCCTGTACGCGTTGGGGCGCTGGACGGTCCGCCGCCGGGGTCGGTTCACGGCGGTCTGGTTGCTGCTGCTCGCCGTGGTCGGCGGCCTCGGGATCACCGTCCACGGCAAGGTCGCCTCGGACTTCACCGTGCCCGGGATCGAGTCCCAGCAGGCCCAGGACCTCCTCGAAGCCAAGTTCCCGGCCGCGGCCGGCGGTGTGATCCGCGTGGTGTACGCCGCCCCGGCGGGCAGTACGCTCACCGCGCCCAGGGCCGAGGCCGCCGTCGAGGCCGGCCTGGCGAAGGCCGCCGGGATATCGGGCGTCGTGCAGGTCACCGATCCGTTCACGACGAAGGCCCTCTCGGCGGACCGGCGGATCGGCTACGCCGACGTCCGCTTCCGCCAGGCCGCCGCCGATGTGACGCAGGAGTCCAAGGACGCCCTGTCCCGTGCGATGACCCAGGCCCGGGACGCCGGGCTGCGGGTGGAGTACGGCGGGTCGGCCATGAAGGCGGCGACCAAGGTCGGCGGTCCTGCGGAACTCGTGGGTGTCGTGATCGCCTTCGCCGTCCTGGCCCTCACCCTCGGCTCGCTGGTCGCGGCGGGGCTGCCGCTGATCACAGCGTTCGTTGGGGTGGCGATCGGCGTGCTGGGCATCAAGTTCGTGTCCCGCTTCGTGGAGATGACCGGGACCTCCACCGTGCTCGCCGTCATGATCGGCCTCGCGGTGGGCATCGACTACGCGCTGTTCATCATCGCGCGCCATCGCGAGCAACTCGCCGACCCCGACACGGACGTCGAGGACTCGATCGCGCGCGCCGTCGCCACGGCCGGCAGCGCCGTCGTCTTCGCCGGAGCCACCGTGATCATCGCGCTGGCCGCGCTGTCCGCCACCGGTATCCCGTTCCTAGCCGTCATGGGCCTGTCCGCCGCCGCCACCGTGCTGGTCGCCGTCCTCATCGCCGTCACCCTCGTACCCGCCGTGCTCGCCCTGGCCGGCGAGCGGCTGCGACCCCGCAACGCGAGTTCCCGGACCAGGCGCCCACGCCCCGGCCGACGCGAACGCACCCCCGGCGCCTGGGGCCTGGCCTGGGCCCGCGCGGTCACCCGCAGGCCGCTGATCGTCCTGCTGGCGGGCGTCGTCGCGTTGCTCGCCCTCGCGCTGCCCGCCCGCAATCTGCGCCTGGGGCTGCCCAGTTACGCCTCGGAGCCGACGGCCGGCACCCAGCACAAGAGCTACGACCTGCTGACCGAAGGCTTCGGGCCCGGATTCAACGCCACCCTCACCGCCGTCGCCGACACCAGCCGCGTCCCCGCGGGCGAGCGCGTCGCCACCGTGACCGACCTGCGCACCGCCCTGGCCAAGGACACCGGCGTGGCAGCCGTCTCCCAGCCGGTTCCCAACGCCGACCGCACGGTGTTCGTCATGGCCGTCGTCCCGAAGACCGGACCCGACGCCCGGGCCACCACCGACCTCGTACACCGACTGCGGGACAACGCGCCCGCCGTCGCCAAGACGGGCGGCATCCTCTACATCGCCGGTATGACGGCCGCCGCCATCGACGTCGCCGGAAAACTGTCCGGTGCCCTGCCGGGGTTCATCGGGATCATCGTGGTCCTCGCCCTGATCCTGCTGACCCTCGCCTTCCGCTCCCTGCTGGTCCCCCTCAAGGCTGCCCTCGGATTCCTGCTCTCGATCGCCGCGTCCATAGGAGCCACCGTCTGGGTCTTCCAGTACGGCCATCTCGACGGACCCCTGTCGATCCCGTCGGCCGGACCGGTCACCAGCTTCCTGCCCGTCCTGCTGATCGGCGTCCTGTTCGGACTCGCCATGGACTACGAGGTCTTCCTCGTCAGCCGCATGCGCGAGCACCACGAGAACACCCGGAACCCGGCCGAGGCCATCGTCCACGGCGTGGCCCGCAGCGGACGGGTCGTCAGCGCCGCCGCGCTCATCATGGCCGCGGTCTTCGGCGGCTTCGTCTTCAACGAGGACCCGGTGATCAAGTCCATCGGTTTCGCGCTCGCCTTCGGCGTCCTGATCGACGCCTTCGTGGTCCGCATGACCCTCGTGCCCGCTGCCATGGCCCTGCTCGGCCGCCGCGCCTGGAGCCTGCCCCACTGGCTCGACCGCGCCCTGCCCGACGTCGACATCGAGGGCGCCGGCCTGCCCGACCCGGGCACGCCCGAGCGGAACGAAAGACGCCACGAGGTCGCCGCGCACTGACCCCCTGCCCCGCAGCCATCACGAGCGGCGGCATCAACCGCACACAAGAAGGAAATCCCCATGCACCTCACTCTTCTGGGCGCCACCGGCCCCACCGGCCAACTCGTGCTCCAGCAGGCTCTGAAGGCCGGTCATCGGGTCACCGCCCTGGTCCGTGACCCCGCCCGGCTCCCCCAACGTGACGACCCCGACGTCACCGTGGTCACCGGCGACGCCACCCGCACCGAGGACCTCACCCGGGCCATGACCGGCAGTCAGGCGGTGGTGTCCGCGCTCGGCGCGGGCAGCGCCCGCACGTCCGATCTCGCCAGCCGCGCCGCCCAGGCGCTCGTCCCCGCCGCCCGGGCCACCGGCGTCCAGCGGATCGTCGTCCTGTCCGCCTTCGGTGTGGGCGACACCCTCCAGCACTACACCGCCGTCCCGAGAACCTTCGTCAGGCTGTTGCTGCGGGGCGTCTTCGGCGACAAGGCCGTCGCCGACGAACTCCTGCGCGGCAGCGGCCTCGACGTGACCCTCGTCTACCCCACCATCCTCACCAAGGGCCCCTACACCGGCACCTACACGGTGATCGAGACCCCTGGGAAGAAGATCGGCGGCCGCATCAGCCGCGCCGATGTCGCCGACTTCATGCTCCGCCAGGTCGACAGCGAGGAGTGGTCACACCGCACCGCCATCCTCACCCACTGAACCCACTGAGCCCGCTGAGGTCACTGAAGCCACTGAAGCCACTGAAGCCACTGACTCGACGAACACAGCGGCCCCCGGCCGGTCCGTCAGCCGCCCGCCTCGACCCGGCGGCGCACCGCGCCGAGCAGCATCTCCAGGCCGAACTCCATCTCCGCCTCGTGGTCGCACACGGCCAACTCGGCCGCTACGGCCGCCACGGCGGGGAAGCCGCTGTCGACGAGGTCCTGCTCCCTGGAGGCGATGATGCCGGGAATCGCTCCGGCGTACGTGGGGGCCGAGCCCACCTCACGTGCGAGGGTCCCGAAGCGCATCTCTACTTCGACACCCTGACACTCCTCAAGCAGCTGATCGGCGGCCTCGACCTGAGGAATCCGAGGAACTGGGTACTGGCCGCCCGGTGCGTCAGGGGACTTCTCAAGACGTCCGGCGACAAGCCCCACCCCGCGCTCACCCGCACCACTCCCCCCGCCTTCGCCGACTGAGTCACCGAGGACACGTCCGCCATGAAAGTTCACCACCTCAACTGCGGCACCATGCGCATGCCCACCGCGCCCATGGTCTGCCATGTCCTGCTCGTCGAGACGGCGGGCGGCCTGGTCCTGGTCGACTCCGGCTACGGCCTGGCGGACATCGCCGATCCCGGGCGACGGGTGGGCCCGGCCCGCCACTTCGTCAGGCCGGTCCTCCGCGCGGACGAGACCGCCGTCCGCCAGGTCGAGAAGCTCGGCTTCGACCGCACGGACGTCCGCCACATCGTCCTCACCCACTTCGACGCCGACCACATCGGCGGTCTCTCCGACTTCCCGCACGCCCAGGTCCACGTCACGGCCGCCGAGGCGCTCGGAGCGGTCCACGCCCCGTCCCGGCGGGAGAGGATCCGCTACCAGGCAGCCCAGTGGGCGCACGGCCCGAAGCTCGTCGAACACAGCCCCGACGGGGAGAAGTGGCGCGGTTTCGCCGCGGCGAGGGAACTCGGCGCCATCGCCCGCGGAATCGTCCTGGTCTCACTGCCGGGCCACACCCGGGGACACGCCTGCGTCGCCGTCGACACCGGCACCCGCTGGCTGCTGCACAGTGGCGATGCCTTCTACCACCACGGAACCCTGGACGGGCGCACCCGGGTGCCCGCCGCCCTGCGTGCCATGGAGAGCATCATCGGGTTCGACCTGAAGAAGGTGCGCGACAACCACGCCCGGCTCGCCGAGCTGCACCGGCGCGCGGAGCCCGACCTGACGATCGTCAACGCCCACGACCCGACCCTGTTCGAGAGGATGCGCGCCGGATCGTAGCGGCTGCCGGGCACACTTCACAGTACGGATCACGGCACAAGTCACGGCACAGGTCACGGCACAGGTCACGGCACAAATCACTTCCAGAGAGGAAGCCGTCATGGCTGTCATGCGCGCAGTGCGTCTGCACTTCCCGTCCCACGAGCTGCGGGTCGAGGAGGTCGACCGGCCCACCCCCGGTGCGGGAGAGGTCCTCGTCAAGGTGGAAGCGGCGGGGGTGTGTCTGTCCGACGTCCACCTGATCTCCGGAGAACTCGGCGGCACACCCGCGCTGTTACGGGGCGACACGGTGACCCTGGGCCACGAGGTGGCCGGCACCGTCGCCGAGCCGGGTCCGGACACGGACGGCTGGGCGGTCGGCGACCGCGTCGTCCTGCAGGCCGGCGAGTACCGCGACGGGCGTGGCTGGACCCGCGGTGTCGACTACGACGGAGGCTGGGCCGAGTTCGCGCTCGCCCGGATCGACACCCTGGTCCCGCTGCCGGACTCGATCCCCTTCGAGCAGGGAGCGGTCATCCCCGACGCGGTCTCCACCCCGTGGGGCGCCATCACCGACACCGCGGGCATCCGCCCCTGCCAGGCGGTCGGGGTGTGGGGCATCGGAGGTCTGGGCGCACACGGGGTGCAACTGCTGCGCATGGTGGGCGCCTGCCCCGTCATCGCCGTCGACCCCTCCCCCGCCGCCCGCGACCGCGCCCTCGCCTTCGGAGCGGACCTCGCCCTCGATCCGGCCGACCCCGCTCTGGCGGACAAGGTCGCCGCCGCCACCCGCGGGGCCGGCATCGAGGTCGCCTTCGACTTCGCCGGCGTCACCCCGGTGCGCGAGCAGGCCCTGTCCGTGCTGGCCGACGGCGGCAAGCTGGTCCTCATCGGGTTGAGCGGAAAGCCGGTCACCATCGCGGACAGCACCACCTTCAGTACCCGCGAGCTACGGCTCCTGGGCCACTACGGCTCCGGCGCGAACGCGGTGGCGCAGCTCATCCACCTCGCCGAGAACGGGCGGCTGGACTTCTCCCGCTCCGTCTCGGACGTACTGCCCCTGGAACAGGCGGCCGAAGCCGTCGAACGGCTGGAGCACAAGAAGGGCGATCCGATCCGCCTGGTGCTGCGCCCCTGAGCGGTACCACGTCACCATCCGCCGGCCCCCGCGTACGGGCGCGGAGAAAGTCAACGCGGGGGCTGCGCGGCGGGCGTCAGGGTGTCGAGCCCGGCGCGCAGGAAGGTCATCGCCGCCTCGATGTCGGCTTCCTCACGACGGTGCACCACTTCGCCGACGACCGCTGCCGCGGCGGCGGCCGCGATGCGCGGGCCGAAGTCGCCCGGGGCACTGCCCTGCTCCTCGGCGAGGATGCGGGTGGCGTCCTGGACGACCTCGGCAAGGCGGGCGCCGGCCACCGCCCTGAGCTGCGGGTTGAGCTCGAGCATGCGGTGCGTGAGGTCGTCCAGGTCGCCTCGGTGGGCAACCTCCTCGCGCAGCCAGTGCTCCAGCGCGTCGAGGGCCCCCCATCCCTCCTGTCGCTCGCGCATCGCGGTGGCGAGCCGGTCCGCGAAGGCCTCGGGGCGCGACAGCGCGAGCTCCAACTTGGAGGGGAAGTAGAGCGTGACGGTCCGCGGCGAGACTTCGGCGGCCGCGGCGATGTCGGCGATCGTCGTCGCGTCGAAGCCTCGCTCGGCGAAGAGCTCGTACGCCGCCCGGACGATCGCTTCCCTGCGCCGGGCCTTGCTCCGCTCCCGCAGACCATCGCTCATCATGCCCGCACTTTACCATCCTCAGCTAATTTACACTGGACTGCAAAAATACCGCCTCAGAAGTTGATCATGTGTCCGGCCAGGCCGTGCACGGCTTCCTTCACCGCTTCACCCAGGGTCGGGTGGGCGTGGACATTGCGGGCGACCTCGTGCACGGTCAGGTCCCACTGCTGCGCCAGCGTCAGCTCCGGGAGCAATTCCGTCACGTCCGGACCGATCAGATGCCCACCGAGGAGCTCGCCGTACTTGGCGTCGCTGATCAGCTTCACGAAGCCGACCGTGTCACCCAGGCCGTGCGACTTGCCGTTGGCCGTGAAGGGGAACTTGGCGACCTTGACGTCGTAGCCCCGCTCCTTCGCCTGTTCCTCGGTGTAGCCGAAACTGGCGATCTGCGGCTGGCAGTACGTGGCACGCGGGATCATCACATAGTCCAGCTCCATGGTCTCCGCGTCCGCGATCGTCTCGGCCGCGATGATCCCCATGGACTCGGCGTTGTGCGCGAGCATCAGCTTCGCGGTCACATCCCCGATCGCGTAGATGTGCGGTACGGACGTACGGCAGCGGCCGTCGACATCGATCGCGCCGCGCTCGGTGACCCGTACACCCGTGGCCTCCAGGCCGTACCCGGTGACGTTCGGCGCGAAGCCGATCGCCTGGAGGACCTTGTCGGCCTCCAGCACCTTCTGCGCACCGTCCTTGCCGGTGACCGTCACCCGCACCTGCGGGCCCGACTCGTCGATCGACTCGACACGCGTCGAGGTGAGTACGTCGATGCCCAGCTTCCGGTACTGCTTGGCGAGTTCGGCGGAGACGTCCGCGTCCTCCAGCGGGGCGACCCGGTCCAGGAACTCGACGACCGTGACCTTCACGCCGTAGTTGTGCAGGACGTACGCGAACTCGATGCCGATGGCCCCGGCGCCCGCGATCACGACGGAGCGCGGCAGCTCCTCGGCGAGGATCTGCTCCTCGAAGGTGACGACACGGTCGCTGCGCCGGGTGCCGGGCAGCAACTTGGGGGTGGCGCCCGTGGCGATGATGCAGTCGTCGAATCCGACCGTCTTCGTGGTGCCGTCGGCGAGGGCGACCTGGAGCGTGTGGGCGTCGAGGAAGGTGCCGCGGCCGTCGATCTCGGTGATCGCGTTCTTCTTCATCAGGAAGTGGACGCCCTTGACACGGCCGTCCGCGACCCGGCGGCTGCGCCGGTACGCCTCGCCGTAGTCGAAGGAGACCTCGCCGTCGACCTTGATGCCGAAGGTCTTCGCCTCCCGCGTGAAGATGTGCGCCAGCTCGGCATTGCGCAGCAGCGCCTTCGTGGGGATGCAGCCGACGTTCAGACAGACACCACCCCAGTACCGCTCCTCGACGACCGCGACCCGCTTGCCGAGTTGCGCGGCGCGGATGGCGGCGACATAGCCGCCCGGTCCTGCTCCGAGTACGACCACGTCGAAGCGCTCGTCCATGAGTGGATCCTTCCGGTGAAGCCCGGCTCAGAGCCGGTCCTACATCCTCTGCAAATCTGACCCTGTGACCTTATGTCTTCAGTGCCGCTACGGCGCTTTTCGTGTCCGTGATGACATGCGCGAAGGTCGGACCGTTCAATTCGTGGGCGGCCCTCATGAGTTCGCTCGAGTACGCCGCGGTGGCGTCGGTCACCAGCGACACATGGAATCCGAGTTCCATCGCGTACTTGGCCGTGGTCTCGATGCAGGTGTTCGCGAGCAGTCCGATGACGATCACGTGGTCCACGCCGCGCTGACGCAGGCGCATCTCCAGGTCCGTGTTGGCGAACCCGCTCTGGGCCCAGTGCTGTACGACCACCGTGTCAGAGGGCTCGGGCCGCAGGGGCGGGTACCAGTCCCCGCCGAACGCGTCCTGGGCGAAGAGCTGATGCTTGTCCACGGAGCGTTGTGACGGGTTCGGGTGGGAAAAGGACTCGTACAACCCCGGTGTCCAGCGGTGATGCGGAACGTAGAACACCGGCACGCCGACCTCACGAGCGGTGGACACCAGTTCGGACAGATGGGCCCGCAGGTCGACTTCCCGCGCGACCTCCGCGATGCGCGGCCAGAGCTTGCCCTCGTCGGCGAGGAAGTCGTTCAGCGGATCGACCAGCAGAACCCCCGTCCGGCGCCGGTCGTAGTCGTACACCGTCATGGCCGCCTGCCTTCCGTACGTCGTGCTCCTGTGCGGGCGGCCGCTCAGACGGGGAACAGCAGACAGCTGCTGGTGGTGTGCGCCAGCAGCCGGTTCCCGGAATCGAAGAGCTCGGCCTGCGCGAGGGCGGTACGACGTCCGCTGTTGAGGACGGTGCCCACGGCACGGACCTTGCCGGTGTCCACGGTGACCGGGCGCAGGAACTTCACATTCAGGTCGAGTGAGGTATACCCCATCCCCTGCGGCAGGACCGACTGCACCGCGCAGCCCGCCGCCGAATCGAGCAGGGTGGCGTACACACCGCCGTGGACGCTTCCGATCGGGTTGTAGTGCTCCTCGCCCGGGACGAGGGCGAAGACGACCCGGCCGTGCTCGACCTCTTCGAACGTCATCCCGAGGGTCGCCGCGATCGGCGCGGCGGGGAGCCGTCCGGCCTGCACCTCGCGGAGGAAGTCGAGACCGCTGTACTGCCCGACGGCGGCGGCGGAGACTGCGGGGTCCTCCCAGTCGTACGTGCGTGACCTGCCCATGTCTCTCCCTCGATGATCTGGATGTGGAATTCGAAGCTAGCCAGCACGAGGTCTGGATGTCAACGTCGAAGCCAGCCTACGATGGCCACATGACGTGGCTGGAGACAAGCACCGAGAACTGCACGGTCCAGCGGACTCTCGACCTGGTGGGCGAGAAGTGGTCGCTGCTGGTCCTGCGGGACGCCATGAACGGCGTACGGCGCTTCGACGACTTCCGCCGGCACGTGGGGCTGTCCGAGAGCGTGCTCGCGGACCGGCTGCGCAAGCTCGTCGCGGCGGGGATCCTGGACAGCGTCCCCTACAACGAGCCCGGCAGTCGTACCCGCCACGAGTACCGGCTCACCCGCAAGGGCTGGGAGCTGTGGCCGGCGATGATCGCCCTCAAGCAGTGGGGAGACCGCCATGCGGCGGATCCGGAGGGCCCGCCCCTGGAGGTCACGCACGCCGGCTGCGGCGCACCGGTCGAGACCGTGGTCGTCTGCTGTGCGGGACACGGCGCCCTCGTCCCGCCGGAGGCACGCACCCGCCCCGGCCCGTCGGCGAAGGCCTTGGACCTCACCACTCATTAGTACTCCAGTTGTAGATCGCTCTTGTGGTGGTGGGGTCTATGTTTTCCGCGGCTTGCGCGGCCTGCCCCAGCTGCCGTGCGGCCGGTTCCGGTCCTGGGCCAGCGTCGCCGCGTCGAACTGGGTCTTGCTGGTCGCTGCTCGTGGCTCAGATACGAGCGTGGACGCCGTCGATCGCCATGGGACAGCCGAGGCCCAGCCGACCAGGGGCATGGTCTCGTCGCAGTGTGGAGCGAACTGGTTCAACCTCGCAGAGATCCGAGCCCGGTGAGCACCGCACCGTGCGTGCACGCGCCCCGGTCGCCTTCGTACGATCCGGATACGCGAATGCCTCCGGCTCGGCTCTCAGGGCCAAGTGAATTGATGCCGAACCGGGCGCCTCGCCCGATCCGAGGGACAGTGCCGAGTTGAGATCACGGGTTTGGCTGTTTCGCCGTCCCGGCCGGGCCGGGACGGTAGACAGGCGGGATGACCCGAGGCGATCTCACGGACGACGAGTGGACTGTGTTCGAACCGCCGCTGCCGCTGGGCGAGCGCGGTCCCATTCCTGACCACTGCGTAGGCTCGTCAACGGTGTGATGTGGCGGTTCCGTACGGGCAGTCCGTGGCGGGACATGCTCGAGCGGTACGGGCCCTGGCCCACGGTCTACGGGCGGTTCCACCTCTGGCACTGTGGCCCGGGCCCACCACCACGCCGCCGGGATGACGGTCGATGCGGAACTGCTCGAGGCCCTGGAGAAGGCCGTCGCCGAGGAAAAGGGGCTTCGCCAAAGGGGCATAACGCCCCGGTAGCCGAGCCGGACGAGCAGGCGGAGGCCGCCCGCGAGGAGCGACGGCGTCTGCGCCGACGCCGCAAGGCCCGGTTCCGACCCGCCGAACTGGGGCGTTCACGCGGCGGGTTGTCCAGCAAGGTGCACCTGTCTGCGGACCGCCGCTGCCGCCCGCTGTCCTTCGTCCTCACCGCCGGCCAGGCGGCCGACAGCCCCCGCTTCACGGCGGTCCTGGAGCGCATCAAGGTCCGGGGCCCGGTCGGCCAGCCCCGCACCGTCGCGCCCACGCGGCGGAGCCGCATATTGACACCGTCCCGCGCCCTTTGGGGCGTTGGCCTCGCCGTTGGGAACCGGTTGCCGTACCGTTTCCACCGTTCCTGAGGGGTGGGCGCAGGCCCGGGAGAGGGGCGAGGCAAGAATGACGAGGAAGAGCGAGGACGACAGCCGGAGCACGATCCGGGATGTCGCGGCGCGTGCCGGCGTGTCCGCGTCGACCGTGTCGCGGGTGCTCGGCGGGGTGTATCCGGTGAGCGCGGCGACCCGGACGCGGGTGATGCGAGCCGTACGGGAGATGGACTACGTCGCCGACGCGCGCGCCAAGGCGATCGCCGGCGTCGGCACGCCCACGCTCGCGTTCGTCCTGGAGGACATCACCGGGCCGTCGTTCGCGCACATGGCGTACGGCGTGGAGCGGGAGGCGACCCGGCTCGGCCATCTCTGCCTGGTGTGCAGCACGGAGGGCGACGTACGGCACGAGCTGGAGTTCGTGGAGATGATGCGGGCCCAGCGTGCCGCCGCCGTAATCCTGGTGGGCGGCGTCGCCGACACCCCCGAGTACCGCGAGCGCACCCGCCGTATGGCCGACTCGCTGACGTCGGCCGGTTCGCGCCTGGTGCTGTGCGGCCGGCCGCCGCTGGGCACCGGCGCCCCGGTGACGGTCATCGAGTACGACAACGAGGGCGGCGCCTACGCCCTGGTCGCCCATGTCCTCGCCCAGGGCCACCGGCGCGTCCTCTTCCTCGGCGGCAAGCCCGACCACACCACCGCCCAGGGTCGCGAGCGCGGCTACCTCGCCGCCCACCGCGCCCGCGGCCTCGAACCCGACCCGGCCCTCCTGCTGCACGGCGACTTCACCCGCGACTCGGGCCACCGCCTGATGCGCGAAGTCCTCAAGGAGGGGCTGCAGTTCACGGCTGTGGTCGCCGCCACCGACATGGTCGCGGCCGGCGCGCTGACCGCCCTGCACGAGGCCGGCCTGGACGTTCCGGGCGATGTCTCGCTGGCCGGTTACGACGACATCCCGTTCGCCCGCGATCTGCACCCGGCCCTCACCACCGTCCACGTCCCCTACGAGGAACTGGGCCGCCTCGCCGTCCGCACGGCCCTGGGCCGCACCCCGGAGGCTCCGAACGAGCACCTGCTGCTGGGTACACATGTGGTGGTACGGGACTCGGTGGCGGCAGCTGAGCAGTAGCCGCCCCCTTGTCGGCACCCACCCCGTTTCCTGAGCTCACGCGCACGGAAAACGGTTTCCCCCCGGAAGGTCACTGCCGACGGACGGATCCGGGGAGCCGAAGACGTCGTACGACTGACCGCAGTTCCGAACCGCGCGTGGGCGAACCGTGGTCCGGGTCCGATGTGGGTGTGGATTCCGGAGGTGTGAGGGCGTCGGCCGCCCACAGCGCCAGCTCGGCGTCGCGCGGGCCGTGGGTTGTGCGCGGCTGGTCCGCGTCGATGATCCGCACCGGATGGGTGTCGTCCCAGCGCTGCCAGCCGGGGTCCCCGTCGACGGCGAACCGCACCCACGCCGAGTGCATCGCCTCGGCCAGCTCGTGCGGGGCGCCCTCGCCGGCCAGTTTCCGCGATTCCGGTAGGTCGCCGGTGTCGAAGACGAAGCCGAGTTCGAGGGCGTGGCAGGCACCGAGGTCGGGGAGGCTGGAGGGCCAGGCGAACTCGTAGACGTGCGAGGTGTCGGGGCGGACGTCGGCCAGGCGGTGCAGCGGGATGCGCAGCAGGCGGTCGGTGATCATCTGGCCGACGATCTCGGCGGTGCCGGCGTCCGGGTGGAGGGCGCGGTAGCCGCGGGGTACCTCGGTGCCGCAGTGGCAGCGGGCCATGGCGCCGGCGAGGGCGACGGCGCCGAGCCGGTCGACGCGCTCGACGAGGCCGCCGGGGACGAGCCAGAGGCGGTACTCGTCGCTGGTCCAGCCCAGCATCAGGTCGACGTCCTTCGCCGCGTCGCCGTCGACCAGGGCCTGAAGCGGGTCGCGCGGGACGAGGTCGCCGTCGACGACGATGCCGAAGGAGGGGCCGCCGAGCACCGGGCTGCTGAGCCGGCCGACGTCGGCCTGGGTGCGCAGCAGCAGGTCACGGTCGACCTCGGCGAAGGCCACCGCGGTGGCGGGGATCCTCAGCCGGGTGGCCATACGGCGCACCATCCGCCGCACCTTGTCCCGTTCGAAGGCCTCCGGCCGCCCGCTCTGCAGGACCGCCCGCCGTACCAGCCCCTGCACCTGCGGGGCGGCCAGCAGGGCGCCGGTACTGATCGCGCCCGCCGACTGGCCGGCGAGGGTGATCCGGTCCTGATCACCCCCGAAGGCCGCGATCGACTCGTGCACCCACCGCAGGGCGGCGAGCTGATCGCGCAGGCCGGGGTTGACAGGGGCGTCCGGGAACAGGCCGTAGCCCTCGACCCCGAGCCGGTAGTTCACCGAGACGAAGACGACGCCGTCCCGCGCCAACGTCCGCCCGTCGTGCACCGGCACGGCGGAGGAACCCCTGGTCAGGGCGCCGCCGTGCAGCCACAGCGATGCCCCGGAAAACCGCGGTCCCCTGCAAGTACCGACCGCGTACCGCCCCGTACGGCGTGCTCACCACGGGGCCCGCCCGGACTGCTGCCGTCATACGCCCACCAGCCTCCTCACCGCACTCGTGTACCGGTAACAACAGAGCATCACAGAACGCTCCGGCATTCCGGTTCAGAGCGCGATTGGGGGACTACTTGGCGTAAACGGTCACTTGGCGTACATCAGCGTGCCGAAGCCGAGCTGGTCGTAGCCGCCGCTGTCGGGGCCGTAGTCACCTCCCCCACCCTCGGGAGCGATGGAGTAGTACATCGAGGAGATGTATTTGTCGTCCAGGTTGATGCGCCGGTTGTAGTGGAAGTGGAGCATCGCCCACACCGGGCGGACCTGGCCGCGGGAGGCGGAGGAGATCGCCGTCTGGGACGACTGGGCGCAGCTCTGCCCGGTGCCCCAGGTATAGGTGGTGTAGGGCACGTCGTTGCCGAGGTTGTACTTCGCGACGTACTGGGCGGCCTTCATGAAGCGGCGGCTGTCGTACGAGTACAGGTCGTCGCCCTGGTTCCAGGCCATCTCGCAGATCGCGCCCATCTGGCCCATGCCCATGACGGTGTGCCCCTGGTCGCGGCCGGACTCCTGCCACTGCCCGAGGGTGTAGCCGGCGGAGTCGGTGTACAGGTACGGCACCGCGTGCGCGATGGAGCCGTTGCCGGCACCCGACTTGAAGTAGGTGACGGCCTGGTCGTACTTGGCGCTGTCCTCGTTGAGGATCCCGATGGCGAGGATCGCGGCCATGTTGCACAGGTCCCAGTTGGCCCAGTAGTTGGTGATGCAGGCGTCGTTGTGGTTGGTCAGGAAGCTGTTGTTGAGCGGGTAGAAGACCTTGGCCAGCATCTCCTGGGCGGCAGCGAGGTCGAAGTCGCCGTAGTCCCGCATCAGTTCGCAGGCGTTGGCGAACTGCCAGCCGTAGAGACCGGAGGCGAGGAAGCGGTCCGCGTTGCCGGTGACCGAGGTCAGCGTCGTCGACCAGGCGTTGAGGATCCTGGCGGCGCATGCGGCGTTGGCCTCGGTGCCGCCGACCTTCCAGCGCAGTGCGTTCTGGTAGGCGGCGGCGATGTCGTTGTAGAGCAGGCCGTAGTTCTGTCCGGTGCCTCCGCGGACGATCGTCGCGGTCGCCCGGTTCGTCCAGGTGGACGCGGAGTGGGAGTTGGCGGTCAGCTTGTTCCAGCCGGACAGCCAGGGGTCGGTTCCCGCCGCGACCCTGACCTTGGCTCGGTTGATGTCGCCGGCGTTGTGCAGCATGCCGGGGTGGGTCCAGGTCGACGGGGCCGCGCTGGCGGTGTTGCCCGCCAGCGCGGCCACGGACCCTCCGAGGGCGAGTGCGGCTCCGAGCCCGCCTGCAGTCCTCAGTAGACCTCGGCGGCTCAACTCGTCGTTCTCGGAAGGCTGGTGGGGGGAGATGCGGCTCATTTCGGTGCGACTCCAATCCGTGGGGGGATCAGTCGGGGTTGATTCTCACCTCGTCGAACTCGGTGGTGCCGAGGGCCAGCGGGTTGCGCGAGCAGACCACCAGGCCCACGTGGTAGGAGGCGTCACCGAAACCGGGGATCTCGCCGGAGGCGAGGTCGGTCCAGGTGGCGCCGTCGGTGGAGACGGTCGCGGCGAAGGCGGTCCCGGTGCGCTTCAGCCGCAGCAGTAGGGGGAGTCGGATGGAGGTGCCGGTCGCGGTGCCGGAGAAGGCGGAAGCACCGGCGACGGTCTTGCGCAACATCAGCTGCGCGCTGGTCCCGCCGGTGACGATCACTCCGGCGGCCTGGTCGAAGGGCGACAGCGACTTGGCCATCAACAGGCCCACCCGGTCGGCGGTGGCGCCGGTGCGGGAGACCAGCCGGGCGGTGACGGTGCAGTCGCCGGTTACCGGCTGCCGTACGAACTGGCCTGTCATGCCTTGGCCGTTGACGGTCAGATCGACGCCCGCGCCACGCACCGTGAACGCCCCGTCCTCGTACGACGTGCTGCCCGGGGTACGGATCGCGACCACGCCGAGCGTCCCGTAGGCGCGGTCGTCGAGGATCACGTCGCCGAGGTCGCCGTAGGTCCAAGGGGCGGGCGGGGGTGTGCCGACGGTGAGGGTGAGGGTGGCGGTGCCGTCACCGGTCGCGTTTCCCGCGGTGGTGGAGACGGTGAACTCCCCTGCGTTGTTCGGCGTTCCGGAGATCAGGCCGGTGCGCCTGTCGATGCGCAGGCCGTCGGGGAGGCCGTCCGCACTGAAGCGTACGGGCTCGTGCGTGGCGCGCAGGAGGTGCTGGAAGGGGACGCCCTTGTTCGCGAACACCGTTGGCGCAGACGTGAGTTGGGGCGTCGTCGGGCTGGGCATCTGGGCGGCCGACGGTTCCGAGAGCGGGCCACGCCCACCGGCGTTCGTCTTCGCGACGACGTAGTGGTACGGCGTTCCGGGGGCGCCCGTGGCATCCGCGTACCGGATGCGGGTGCCGAAGCCGACGGGGCCGATACCGGTCGCGAGGGTGTGGTAAGGGCCGTCGACGCCCGTGGCGCGCAGCACCTTGAAGCGGGCCGAGGGGTCCGGGTCGGTCCAGGTCAGCTCTACGGCGTCGGCACCGGTGGCGGCCCGCAGACCGGTGGCGGCACCGGCGGGACGCCGCACGGACCACACCTCTCCGGAAGCGGACGAGGTCACGGTGACGTTGTCGAAGGCGCCGGTGCCGGTCTCGGCGTAGTCCTCGTCGACGCCGAGGCAGGAGGAGAGGACGAGCCCGGCGTACGCGGTGCGCCCCAACTCGACCTCGGTGGAGCCGACTTCGGTCCAGCGGATGCCGTCCGGGGAGATCGCCCCCGTGCAGCGGCGACCCTTCCTGGTCACCCGGACCCAGTACGGCGCCCGTAGCCGGTAGCCGTCGCCGGCGCCCTCGACGTAGGGGGCCTCGAGCGGGGTCGCGGATTCGGGCAGCGTGCCGAGACCGGAGATCGGGAAGGCCGCGTTCACCGTGATCGCGTCCTGCTGGGCGCGCGGCACGGGCGTGCTCCCGGTGGCGGAGATGGCCGCCCCGGCCGCCGACCGCACGCTCCACACGCCGCTCCAGGTGTGCAGCGGCAGCCCCTGGATCAGCATGGCGGCGTGGGCCGCGTCCGCGTCGAGGGAGGCCCGGACGGTGACGCCGATCTTGGAGTACTGCGAGCTGAGCGGCCACACGATCCGCGCGGTTACCGTCCCGTCGCCGCGCAGGGGAAGGTGGGCGAGGCGGCAGGTGTCGGCGGTGCCGCTCGCCTCCAGGACGAAGCGCTCGCCGTCGAAGGCCGCGGAACCGGGGATCCGCACGGTGCCGAGGTCCTGGGTGGACCAGGGGTCCGGAAGGCCCGCGGTGGCGGAAGCGGTGCTTGAATCACCGCTGTTGCCCAGCGAGTTGAGGGCAGTGACCGTGTAGTGGTACGTCCGCCCCGGGCGCGTGTCAGCGTCGGTGTACGTCGGCTTGTCGAGGCCCCGGGCGATCTCCTCGTACGGGCCCTCGGGCTTGGTGGCCCGGCGGACGGTGTACGTGCTCGCCCACGCGGAGGGCAGCCAACTCACGTTGATGAGCCGGGAGTTGCCCACCACCGTGACGCCCGCCGGAGCCGTTGGCACGCTCGCCGCGGGGGCCGTCGTGCCAGCGTACGCGAAGGTGCCCCAACTGGGCAGGTCGTCGTTGCTGCCCTCGACG
Organism: Streptomyces sp. GbtcB7; assembly: GCF_019091445.1. NCBI lineage: Bacteria > Bacillati > Actinomycetota > Actinomycetes > Kitasatosporales > Streptomycetaceae > Streptomyces > Streptomyces sp. GbtcB7. The sequence goes on along the minus strand of NZ_JAGXJM010000005.1, from coordinate 69,251 downwards.
ACGCGGGCGCCACCCGTACCGCGGAAGACGGCGGCCTTGGTGTACGGGGCGTCGAGGCCGCGGACTCCGGTGTAGTGGGCGTAGGCCATCTCGTAGATCGGTGGGAGGGTGCCGCGGCCGGTCGCGGAGACGGCCGTCCTGATGTACTTGCCGGTGCGGTCGAGGTCGGGGGTGAAGGGGACGTCGTTTCCGAGGTTGTAGCGGGCGTCGTACTCGAAGTTGGCGAGGACGCGATGGTCGTCGAAGCCCCACAGGTCGACGCCCTGGTTCCAGGCGACCTGGGCGATGTCGCCGGTCAGACCGACGGCGAGCTGTTCGTGGCCCTGGTCGCGGCCGGACTCCTGGCCCTGTCCCGCGTCGGTGACGATGCGGTTCATGATGCTGCCGTTGCCGGCGCCGGCCGCGGCGAAGCGCAGGGCGTCCTCGAAGAGGACGGGCTCCTCGCAGAACACACCGATGGCCAGGATGGTCTGAAGGGCCGTCAGGTCCCAGTTGCCGTTGGCGTAGAGCATGTAACCGGAGACTGCCGGATACCAGACGTCAAGGAAGGACCGCTCGCAGCGCGCGACGTCCGAGTCCGCCCATCCGTCGTAGTCACCGTGCCGCAGCAGCTCGGCCGCGTTGACGAACTTGAAGGCCTGCAGGCCCGCGCCCAGCGGGCCGTCGGCACCGGTGACCGTGGTGAGCGAGGCCGACCAGGCGTTGAGGATGTCGCGGGCCTTGTCGGCGTGCGCGGTGTCGCCGGTGACGGCCCACAGCAGGGCGTTCTGGTAGGCGGCGGCCGAGTCGGCGACGGCCTGGTTCTGGAAGTTGGTGGGACCGCGGCCCCAGGAGGTGATCTGGCCCGTGTTCTGGATCGTGTACGTCGACTGGGAGCGGGCGTGGGCCGCGAGGGCCAGGTAGCCGTCGTAGACCGGGGACTGCTTGGCCGCCACGGCCGCTTTCATACGGGCGAGGTCGGCGGCGGTGTGCAGGAGCCCGGGGTGGGTGAAGGCTCTGGTGCCGGTGGCGCTCTCGGCGGCTTGCGCGGCGTGGGGCAGGAGCAGTCCGCTCATGCCCGAGGCCAGCAGCAGGGCCGCCGTGCCGCCGAGGAAGCCCCGGCGGCTGGTGGCGGGGGTCGTCATGACGCGGCGGCCGCCTCGGCCTCGGCGGTCGTGAGGAACTTCAGGTTCGTCACGTGCTCGTTGTAGTACCACTGGATCGCGTCCGTGGTGTAGTACCACTTCGGCTTCTTCATCGAGTCGGCGATGACCATGCCGTTGATCACGAGGTTCTCGAACGTGACGTTGTCGATGGCGTGGTCGGCGTCGTAGCCGAGGAAGAGCGACGGGTTGGCGTGGGTGCCCGTGTAGCTGAGGTTCTTGACGTAGACGTCCTGGATACCGCGGCCGACCGAGGTGTTGTACTTCGTGTTGTACATGACCTTCATGTAGATGACCTGGCCCCAGCGGAAGTCCTCGATCCGCACGTCCTCGATCCGCACGGTCTTCAGCAGGTTCGAGTCGCCGACGTTGAGGGCGATGCAGCCCTGGTAGTTCATCTGGGGTTCGCGGTGGTCGAGGATGTCGATGTTCCTGATGACCAGGTTCTCGATCGTCTCGGGAGCGTCGGTGTTGCCGTGCGTGCCGACGTTGATGGGATGGGCGACGTCGGCCCACAGGGTGCAGTTCTTGATGGTGATGTTCTTGGTGTCGCCGTAGTAGTCCCAGCGGTGGGCGTAGACCGCGATGCAGTCGTCGGAGTTGCGCAGGAAACAGCCGTCGAGGGTGACGCCCTGGGAGGAGAAGATGTCGATGCCGTCGCCGTTGCCGCGCGAGCTGAACCCGCGGACCTTCTGGTAGTGGACCTTCTCGCTCTGGCCGATGGTGGAGACGTAGCCGCCCCTCGGGTTGAGGACGATGACACCCTCGGCACTGATGTTCCGGCTGCCCTCGACGAGGATGCCGTTGGAGGGACTGGCGATCACGCCGTGTCCCCTGATCTCGGCCTTCTCGACGTCCTTGAAGTACACCTGGGCGGTCAGGACGGCGCCGCCCGCCAGGTAGACCGTCTTGCCGCTGGGCACGTTGAGGACGTTGCCGGTTACGGTGTGCACGCCGGGGCCGAAGTAGATGACGTCCGGGTCGTCCTCGGCGGGCGCCTTGTTGTCGACGCGGTTGGTGATGATGTGCAGACAGTCGAAGATCTCGTCGTTGATCTGGACGACGACGTCCTTCGGCTCGTCCAGGGTGAACCGCAGGGTGTCGCCGAGGAGTTCGGGCGTGAGGCCGTACGAGTCCGGTCTCACCCGGGCCTTGGTGGTGCCGCCCTTGAGGTAGGTGACCTCCAGCTCGACGTCGCCGCGGAAGTCGAAGTACACCATCGAGGAGTTGTAGACCTTGCCGGAGCCGGTGGTGGCGTTGATCTCCTCCAGCTGCGGCCGGTAGATGTCGAGGGTCTGCCAGTCGCCGTCGGGGGCGGTGCGCACCCGCACCTTGAAGCTGGTGTTGGTGGGCATGCCGGACGGGAGCGGGTAGGTGACCAGCGTCGGCTTGGAGCTGTCGTCGTCGGCTCGGGCGGCCGTGGCCGTCAGATTGGTGAGGCCGGCGGCGAGCACGGTGGCGCCGGCCGCCTGGAGGGCACCGCGGCGTGACAAAGACGGGGTCATACTCGGCTCCTTGCGAAGTACAGGGGAGGGATGAGAGATACGGAAGGTCACTGGAGACAGGGCACTCGAGGCGGGTCACTTGAGACCGGAGGTCGCCACCCCGGCGACGAAACCGCGCTGGGCGACGAGGAAGATCAGCAGGATGGGGACGACGTACATCACGGAGGCGGCGGCCTGGAGGTTGGTGACGGGCACCCCGGCCCCGTTGACATAGGTGGTCATGAGGGCGACCGCGAGGGTGGTGCGGTCGCTGGACAGGAGCAGTTGCGGGGCGATGTAGTCACCCCAGGTCCAGGTGAAGGCGATCACGAAGCTCGCGGCGAGGACCGGCCAGGACTGAGGCAGGAAGATCCGCCAGAAGATCCCGGCGTAGCCGCAGCCGTCGACGATCGCGGCCTCCTCCAGCTCGCGGGGCAGCCCTGCGAAGAACTGCCGGAAGAGGAAGACGAGATACGGCGCGGACGCCAGTCCCCACAGCACCCACGGCCAGTACGTGTCGACCATGCCGAGCCTCGCGAAGACCAGGTAGGTCGGCAGCAGGGTGATCATCTGCGGCAGCATCATCGAGCCGAGCAGGATACCGAACAGCGTTTTCTTGCCCGGTGCGGTCAGTCGGGCGAATCCGAAGCCGACCCAGGCGGAGCTGAGGGTGACGAGGGTGGCGTAAATGGTGGCGATGATCAGGGAGTTGCGGGCGTAGCCGAGGAAGTCGATGAGGTGGTAGGCGTCGGCGAAGTTGTGCCACTGGATGTGTGTGGGCAGCCAGTGCACGGGTGAGGCGGCCAGTTCGGCCGGGGTCTTCAGGCCGCTGATGACCAGCCAGCCGAAAGGACCGAGGAACAGCCCGGTGAGAGCCACGAGGACGGTGTAGAGGACGAGGCGGTTGACCCGTATGCGGGGTGCGGACTTGGGGGGCAGACTGGTGGCGGTCACTTCTGCGCCTCCGGGTCGACGTTGTAGAACACCACGCCGGACGTGAACTTGAAGATGAGCCCGGTGGCGATGAGGATCAGGACGAAGAGCACCCACAGCAGCGCGGAGGCGTAGCCGTAGCGGCCGAACGCGAAGTACTCCACGAGCACGTGCATCATGTACTGGTAGTTGGACTGCGGGATCGCGGTGGCGCCGCCCAAGGTGGCGTCGGGCGACAGCAGCAGCGGCAGGATGGTCTGCACCGAGGCGATCACGCCGGTCACGGTCTGGAAGAGCAGAACCGGGGACAGCAGTGGCACGGTGATGCTGCGGAAGCTGCGCCAGGCGCTCGCGCCGTCGATGCGGGCGGCCTCGCGGAGCTCGCGGGGGATGTCCTGGAGCCCGGCCAACGAGATGATCATGATGTTTCCGGCGCCCCAGAGCACCGCCATCAGCAGCACGTAACGTGCGTAGGGGTCGGCGAGCCAGCCGAGGGCGTTGATGCCGAAGATGTTCAGGACCCCGTTGGCGGCACCGGAGTTCTGGTCGAAGAGCTGCTTGAAGGCGAGGGCCGCGCCCACCGGCGGCACCACGGCCGGCAGATAGAGCAGCGTGCGGAACAGGCCGCGTGCCCTGATGGGCCGGTTGACCAGGACCGCGAGCCCCAGTCCGGCGATGATCGACAGCGGCACCGAGGTCACCGCGAACAGGCCCGTGCGGCGCAGGGCGTCCCAGGTCTGCGAGTCCGAGAACAGCTCGCGATAGTTGCCGAGGCCGACGTACCGCCAGTTCGGCGAGATGCCGTCGAACGTGGTGAAGCTCAGCCACAGCGCGTATGCCATCGGGAAGATGGTCAGCAGCAGGAAACCGATGATCCAGGGCGAGGCGAACATGTAGAACGCCCGGTGCCTGCGCGAGGTCATCGAGGACCGCGGACGGTCCGCGGTCCGTATGCGGTCGGCGGTCGCGGCCGAGTCGGGCCGCGTCGCGACCGAGGACATCTGGTCGGCCGTCATCCCACCTGCTCCTTACCACGCTTGAGCTGCTCGTTCATGGCCGAGTTCAGCCGCCGCGCCAGGGTGTCGATGGACATCCCGCCGTTCATCGCTGCTGGCGCGATCTGGTTGAAGAGGGCGTAGAGGGAGTCCGCCGTGGCGTAGGGGGTGAAGGCGATCACCGAGAAGTGCTTCAGCTCGGCCTCCTGTACCTTCAGCTCCCGCTTCTGGTAGTCCTCCTGGGCCGGCATCAGCGAGCGCAGCGACTTCAGCGTGGGGATGCCCCAGCCGCTGGAGGCGCGGGCCTTGGCCGGTGCCTCGCCGAAGAACCACTCGAAGACCCGCCAGGCTGCGTCCTTGTTCCGTCCCTTCCTCGGCATCCACAGGCCGGTGCCTGCCTGGCAGGGGCTGACCCGTCTGCCGCCCGGGAAGACCGGAGCGGGGGCCAGACGGGAGAGCGGCGCCAGCTTCTTGTCGGCGTTGATCAGGCCGCCGAGCCAGTAACCGTTGCCCGACATGGCCATCCGGTTCGCCTGGTAGGTGGGGCCGTCCCAGGCGTTGGGGTCGGGCTGGACGATGCTGGGCCCGACCTTGGTCCTGCCGTAGTCGATGTACCAGCCGAGCGCCTTGCGGGCCTCGGGAGTGGTGAAGTCGACCCGGGTGTAGTCGTCGCTGAACAGACTTCCTCCGGCGGACACGGTCAGGCTCACCAGGAGGTTGGGGGTGAGCACGCCGTTGTAGCTTCCGCCGAAGACGGCCGTCTGGCCGTTCTTGCGCCGCGTGAGCCGCTTGGCGCTGTCCAGCCACTCCTCGAACGTGACCGGCTCGAGCTCCGGCGGGTAGTCGACCCCCACCTTGTCGAAGAGCGCGGTGTTGTACCAGTACATGGAGTCCTGGGAGAAGTCCTTCGCCATGCCGTAGCGCGGGCCCTTGCCCTGGGTGTGGCCGTCGTAGCGCCACAGGTCGTTGACCGGGTCCAGGTCGTCGAGCTTGAGGACGCTGCTCCTGGCGAAGTACGGATCCAGCTCCTCCATCACGTCGCGCGCCGCGAAGTACGGCGCGTCCGTGGCGCCGACACCGCGCACCAGATCCGGCGGCTCACCGTTGGTCATCATCGCGACCAGCTTGCTGATGCTGTAGTCGACCCTGACGATCTTGATGCCGATGTCCTTCTGGGCCTGCTTGATCAATTCCGGGGAGAGGTCATCGGCCTTGGCCATCAACGTGACGGTCTCGCCGGAGCCGCTGACCCCGGTGGAGACCTGCATCGCACAGCCGCCCAATGACGCCGCACCGGCCGCGGCGCCGGCTGCCGAGAGGGCGAGAAGGCGGCGGCGGCTCACGGGAGAACCGGCCTGGGAGTGCATGAACTACCCACTCTCTTCGCTGAGATGGATGACGGGACACGAGCACGCGGCGAGCGAGGTGGTGCGGCGTGCGTGCTTCGGGAACCGGTTGCTACAGGCGGTGGAGGGAGCTTCCGTCGGGGAGGACGGCACGTCAAGAGGCCTGACCAACTTTCGAAAACTGTGGGCCGACCCGGCGGAAGGGGGTTGGAGTGCCTACGTTCCTGGTCAACTAGACAACCGGTTGCTTTTCCCATTGACCGCCGCTTCTCGAGAGATCTACGGTAGAAGACGCTTTCTGAAACAGTTACTGCACTGCCCATCCACTGCTTCTCCCCCATGTCATTCAGCGCGTCAGGAGAGCCATGCCCAACCCTCACCCCCCAAGGGCCGTGTTCGCGATGGACCCGGTGCACCTCCCCCTGCTCTTCCCGCCGCCCCTCATGGCCCGGCTGAAGCAGGCGTCCGACCTCGACCCGGCCCTCGTCGTAAGGGACTTCACCGACCCGTCGGCAGCGAAGGCCCTCGCCGAGGCCGAGGTACTGATCACCGGCTGGGGCTGCCCCCACCTGGACGAGACACTCCTGACCGCCGCCCCCCGCCTGCGCACGGTCCTGCACGCCGCGGGCTCGGTCCGCTCCTTGGTCGGCGAGCCCGTGTGGGAACGCGGGATCACGGTTTCCAGCGCCGTCACCGGCAACGCGGTCCCGGTCGCCGAGTACACCCTCGCGATGATCCTGCTCGCCGGAAAGGACACCTTCGCCCACCGCGAGCGCTTCCGCTCCACCCACGCCTATCCGACCAGCGCCGAGACCGCGCACACCGGCAACGTGGGCCGCCGCATCGGCGTCATCGGCGCCTCCCGCGTAGGCCGCCGCCTCCTGGAACTACTGCGCCCCTTCGACTTCACGGTGCTGCTGCACGACCCGTACGTCAGCCCCGCCGAGGCGGCCGCCCTGGGCGCCGAACTCCTCCCGCTGGACGACCTGTTGAGACACAGCGACGTCGTGTCCCTGCACGCCCCGGACATCCCCGAGACCTACCGCATGCTCGACGCGCCCCGGCTGGCCCTCATCCGCGACGGCGGCGTCCTGATCAACACCTCCCGGGGCGCCCTGGTCGACCCGGACGCCCTCACCGACGAACTGGTATCGGGCCGCCTGCACGCGATCCTCGACGTGACCGAACCGGAGCCCCTCCCCCCGGGCTCGCCCTTCTACCGACTCCCCAACGTGTTCCTCACACCACACATCGCCGGCTCACTGGGCAACGAGCTGGAGCGCCTCGGCCGCATCGTCGCCGAGGAACTGGAGCACCTGGCGTCCGGAGACCCCCTGACGCACGAGGTGCGGCACGCAGACATGGCCCACGTGGCATGACTGCAACGGCAAGAGCCCACCAACCTCCACCATGCCTACGACACCGCCCCCGAAGGCGACAGAGCCAAACATTCAGCACCCCGGCTACAAGGCCTTCGCCACCTCCCACACCCCCGCCCTCCACACCCCGGCACCCGGCACCGGAGGAAACAACTTGGGATACGGTTCCTGCAACCACCCACTAAGGAGCCCCGGTGAGTCACCGCAAGCCCTCCAGTGACACAACCCGGGCCACCATCCGCGACGTAGCGGAACAGGCCGGCGTCTCCGTGGCCAGCGTCTCCCGCGTCCTCTCCGGCAACTACCCGGTCTCCGACGACCTGCGCCGCCGGGTGATGAAGGTCGTCGGGGACCTGGACTACGTCACCAACGCCCACGCCCGCTCCCTCGCCGGTGGCGGCACACCGACCGTCGCCATCCTCATCAACAACATCACCGGCGCCGCGTTCGCCCACGTGGCGAAGGGGGTCGAGGGCGCCGCGACGCTCCGCGGCTGGCTGTCCCTGGTCGGCACCACCGGCGACGACCCGGAGCGCGAACTCGCCCTGGTCAACCTCATGCGCCAGCAGGGCGTAGCGGCGGTCGTCCTGCTGGGCGGTGCCTACGACTACGACGAGTACCAGCTCCGGATGGCCCGTTTCGCCCGTTCCCTGGACGCGGCCGGCTCCCGTCTGGTCCTGGTCGGCAGGCCGCCTCTCGAGGGCGACGTCCCCGCCACCACGGTCGACTACGACAACGAGGGCGGCGCCTACGCGATGGCCAGCCACCTCCTGTCGGCCGGCCATCGCAGGGTCCTGATCCTCCCCGGTCCCGCCGAACTCACCACGGCTCAGGGCAGGTTGAGAGGTGCCCGACGCGCCTTCGAGGCGTACGGCGTCCCCTTCGAACAGGGCCTGGTGCGGCACGGACCGTACGACGACGAGCACGGTTACGGCGCCGTCGAGGCCGCGCTGCACGAGATACTGGACTTCACGGCCGTCCTTGCGGGAACGGACGTGGTGGCCGCCGGCGCGATGCAGGCCCTGCGCGCTGCCGGCCTACGCGTCCCCGAGGACGTCTCGATCGTCGGCTACGACGACATCCCGCTCGCCTCCCAGCTCACGCCCCAACTGACCACCGTGCACGTGCCGTACGAGGAGATGGGCCGCGTCGCCCTGCGCGCGGTGGCGGACCGGCGTGAGGGCGACGCCGCCCGCCGTAGGAGCGCCGACGGCGACCACCTAGTGCTGGGCACCCATGTCGTCGTACGCAACTCCGTGCAGCCACCGCCCACGAGGCGCTGACTACGCGCACCGACTGCGCCGCACCCGCCGCAGCATCCCGACCGCGCCACAAGGAAGGCGATCGTTTCGTAACCGTTTTCCAGCGGCTACCAGCACATTTCCCAACGTGACGCAATTAGTTGCGGCATACCTCTTGCTACCGCCACACCCCTCGGCCTACCGTCTCGGCAACCGGTTTCTACAGCTTCCGCTTGGCCGGTTCCCCGCAACCGCGAGCCGATGGTTGTCCGGCCGCCGTTCTGGCCAATGCCCCGAGCCTCCGTCCTCTCCTTCTGAGAACGCCCAATCCCCTAAGGATCACGGTCAGATGAACTTCATCAGCTCCCGGAGAAGGTTCGCCCACGTCGCCGTCGCCTCTGTCGCGCTGACGGGTCTGCTCTCCGCCTGCGGCGGATCGAACTCGGGGGACGACGCCAAGTCGTCCGGCCCGGTCACCCTCCCCTTCTGGGGCTGGGCCAACGGCCAGGACGCCGTCGTCAAGGCGTTCAACGCCGCGCACAAGGACGTCAAGCTGAAGTACACCAAGGTCACCGACCAGTTGACCATGCAGAAGCAGCTGACCAACGCGGTGAAGGCGGGCAACGCGCCCTGCCTGGTGCAGAACACCGCCGAGTACGTGACCAGCTGGGTCGCGCAGGGCGCGCTCGCCGACATCTCGCAGTACGTCTCCGCATCCAAGGACAAGTTCAACGCCGGTTCCTGGGCGAGCGCGCAGGTTCAGGGCAAGAGCTACGGCGTCCCCACCAGCTCAGCCCCCAACTTCACCGTCTACCGCACCGACATCTTCCAGAAGTACGGCATCAAGCCCCCCACCACCTGGGACGACTTCATCGCCGCCGGCAAGGTCCTGAAGAAGCACGGCATCAAGATAACCAACTTCGCCGGTGAGGACCCGAGCACCCTGGAGGTGCTGGCCATGCAGGCCGGCGCCCATTGGTACTCGATCGACGGCAACTCCTGGAAGGTGGACTTCCAGGACGCGGGCACCCTGAAGGCCGCCAAGGTGATCCAGGAGATCATCGACAACGACCTGAACTCCAAGCTCTCCTTCGCCGACTACGCGGCCGTGCAGCGCAACTACGACAACGGCGGCACGGCGACCCGGCAGATCTCCACCTGGCAGATGGCCGGCATGGTGCAGAACTTCACCAAGTCCTTCGGGAAGTGGGCGCTCTCCCCCTGGCCGACGTACACCCGCGAGGCCGCCAAGACCCCGGCCGGCACCAACCTCACCAGCAGCGTGACGCTGGTGACGAAGCAGTGCAAGGAAACGAAGCAGGCCGCCGAAGCCGCGCTGTGGATGTCCACCAACACCGGCGCGGTCAAGACGATGGCGAGCCCCACGACCGGTAACGGCGTGATGCCCGCACTCGCGGACAGCAACTCCTACGTCGGCGACGCGATCTCCGACAAGCTGCTCGGCAAGAACTACCAGCCCGCTCAGAAGGTCGTGATCGACAGCCTGAACACGGTGACCACCGACTGGACCTTCGGCCCGGACTGGACCGCCATGTTCACGGAGATGCAGGCCGGTTGGGCCAAGGTCGTCAACAAGCAGGAGAAGGTCACCGACCTGCTCGCGCACATGCAGCAGTGGACGGTCAAGGACCTGAAGTCCCGCGGCATCAGCGCCAAGGGCTAGAGGACTGAGGGCGAGAACCGATGACCCGCTCCCTGCGTTGGAAGGGCGCCGCCTTCACGGTGCCCTTCCAGCTCGGCTTCGTCTTCCTGTACCTGCTTCCGATCGGGTACGCGATCTACCAGTCGCTGTACCGCTCGCAGTCGTCCGGCCTCGGTCTCGGCGGCACCACGGACAAGTTCTCCGGGCTGGACAACTACCAACAGGGCCTGACCGACTCGGCGTTCATGGGCTCGGTTTTCCGAGTCGTGCTGTTCGCCTGCGTCCAGATCCCGGTGATGCTGCTGATCAGCCTCGTACTGGCCCTGTTCCTGGACGCGTTGACCTCCAAGACCGCGGGCCGCTTCCGCATCCTCCTCCTGGTGCCGTACATGATCCCCGGGGTGGTCGCCGCCCTCGTGTGGATCAACCTCTACAGCCCGGACGTCGGCCCGCTGACCCCGCTCGGCAGGGTCTTCGGCTTCGACTGGAACTTCTTCGCCCCATCCATGGTCTGGCCGTCCATCGGCAACCTGCTCACCTGGCACGGGGTCGGCTACAACATGGTGATCATCTACTCGGCGCTCCAGGGCGTCCCGCGTGAGCTGTTCGAGGCCGCCCGCCTCGACGGCGCTTCCGAAAGCCGCATCGCCCTGAGCATCAAAATCCCCTTCGTGCGGGGCGCGTTGGTGCTCACCGGCATGCTGTCGATCATCCAGATGCTGCAGATCTTCAACGAGGCCGCCCTGTTCCGGAACATCACGCCACAGACGGTCAGCGACAGCTTCACCCCGATCATGATCATCTACAACCAGGCCTTCAACGCCGGCAACTACCACTACGCTGCCGCCCTTTCGGTCCTGCTCGCCCTGATCCTCGGCATCGCCTCCTTCCTCTTCTACCGGCTGACCTCGAAGGAGGCCGACGCATGACGCTCACCGAAGAGCGCGCCAAGCCGCACACCGTGCGCCGCCTGACCCGCCCCGATCCCACCTCCCGCACCCGCGGCGGCCAGCGCTTCCTCCTCGTCGGCCTGGCCCTGGCCAGCATGTACAGCCTCTTCCCGGTGTGGTGGCTGACGGTCTCCGCCACCAAGGACCGTGTCGGCCTCTACCAGAGCAACGGCCTGTGGTTCTCCGGCTGGCACCTCTGGGACAACCTGCACCAGCTGTTCAGCTACGAGCACGGCATCTTCCTGCGCTGGACCGCCAACTCGCTCCTGTACGCCGGAGTCGGCTCCCTCGGCGGCACGCTGCTCGCCCTGGCGACCGGCTACGGCCTCGCCCGCTTCCAGTTCCCGGGCCGCAACCTGGTGTTCGCGTGCGTGGTCGGCTCGTTCCTGATCCCGATCGCGCTGCTCACCCTCCCCCTGTACCTGCTGTTCTCGCAGATCGGCCTGGTGGACACGCCCTGGGCGATGCTGATCCCCTGCCTGATCAACCCGTTCAGCGTGTACCTCGCGAAGGTCTACACCGAGTCCACCATCCCGTACGAGCTCCTCGAAGCGGCCCGTATCGACGGCGCCGGCGAGCTGCGCATCTTCTTCAGCATCGTGCTGCGGATGATGACGACGGGTGGCGCGACCGTCTTCCTGCTGGCCTTCGTCAACACCTGGAACGCCTTCTTCCTGCCCCTCACCGTCCTGCGCGGCGAGGAGAACTGGACCCTCAACATCGGCCTGTACAACTGGTCCGGCAAACGCCTCGAGTCCGGCGTCGACCTGACCAGCCTCGTCCTGACCGGCGCCCTGCTCTCCATCGTCCCGATGGCGATCATGATGGTCGCGATGCGCCGCTACTGGCGCACCGGCGTCACCCTGGGAGCCCTCAAGTGACCAACCTTCAGGACATGATGGAGCTTTGAAGTGACGATGCTGCACAACCCCGTCATCCGCGGCTTCGCACCGGACCCCTCCCTGGTCCGGGTCGGCGACTGGTACTACGTGGCGACGAGTTCCTTCGAGTGGTTCCCGACCATCCCGATCCACCGCTCCCGCGACCTCGCCCACTGGGAGTACGCCGGCCATGTGCGCGGCGCCGCCCCCGGTGACTCCCTGGCCGGGGTGCCCGACTCGGGCGGCATCTGGGCGCCCTCGCTGAGCTGGGACGGCGAGCGGTTCTGGGTGGTGTACGCGGTCGTGCGGTCGGTCGGGACGCCGTACTTCGACACGGACACGTACGTCAGTACGGCCACCGAGGTGGGCGGCAAGTGGTCGGCGCCGCGACGGGTCGCGAGCCACGGCTTCGACCCCGCGCTCTTCCCTCACGAGGGCCGGCTCTGGCTGCTCAACCTGCAGAACGACCACCGACCGGGTGGACGCCGGTTCGCCGGGATCATCCTGACCGAGTTGGACCGGGAGACGCTGAGCCCAGTCGGCGGTACCCACTTGCTGCTCCAGCATGAACGGCTCGTCGAGGGGCCGAAGTTGCTGTGGCGGGACGGCTGGTTCCTCCTGGTGCTGGCGGAGGGCGGCACGGGGTTCGAGCACGGCGTACGAGTGGCGCGCAGCCGCGCGCTGACCGGAGCGTACGAGCTCGACGACCGGCCGCTGCTGACGTCACGGGACGACCCTTCGCTGCCGTTGCAGAAGGCGGGCCACGGAGAGCTGGTCCAAACTCCGGGTGGGGACTGGGTGTTGAGCCATCTGGCGTCCCGTCCGCTGCACACGCCCGACGGCCCGCGCTGCACACTCGGCCGTGAGACGGCGATCCAGACGGTGACATGGGACGCGGAGGGCTGGCCCAGGTTGATGCACGGGGGTCATCATCCTGCGGTCGAGGTCGACGCACCGACCCGGCCTCACACGCAAGTGGCCACGCTCGACGAGGAGTTGGGGTGGCCGTGGAGCACGCTGCGCGCCGCCCCCGATCCCTCGTGGGCTGACGTCACCACCCGCCCCGGCTGGATCCGGCTGCGCGGCCGGCACGGGCCCGAGTCGCGGTGGGCGCACAGCCTGCTGGCCCAGCGGATCACCGAGCGCCGCGCGGAGGCCGAGGTCACCGTCGAGGCACTGCCGGGGACCTTCACACAGACTGCCGGCCTGGTCCTCCGGTACAACGCCGAGGCCTATCTGAGCCTGGACCTGACCTGGGCGGAGCCGGACGGTGAAGGGCAGCACGGCCAGCAGTGGCGGGGCGCCGGCCGTACGGTGCTCAGACTGACGGAGCGCGACGAGGCGAGCACCCGGTCGGTGACCGTCGTGGACGTGGACGCAGAGGCGCCGGTCACGCTGGGGGTGACGGTCGTCGGGGTCACGGCACGGTTCTGGCACGTGCGGGACGGGGTCCGTACGGCCGTCGGGGAGCCGTTGGACTTCGGCAAGCTCTCCGACGACCACGGCTCCAAGCTCCGTTTCACCGGGTCGATGGCCGGCATCCATGCCGTGGATCTGGTGGACGCGGCGTTCACGGCCGACTTCACCGGCTTTCGGCTCACTTGCTGGTAGTCGTCCCGGCCCACCGACGTACCGTCGGCGTGTTCGAAGTTTCGAAAGTTCGGGAACGCGAAGACCTGCGAAGTCCGGCCCCTTCCCGGCATCCTCCGGCGAACCTAGGGTAGGAAGCGCTTACTGTTTGTTCGTCGGTCGGAACTTTTCATGGCCCTCGGGCGGGTCTGAGAGGTGGTTCTTTATGGTCCGCACGGGGAGTGCGGGCGTGGCCGCCGGTCCGACGCTGGCCGTGGTCGCCCGCGAGGCCGGGGTGTCCGTGCCGACCGCCTCCAAGGTTGCCAACGGCCGGGAGGACGTGGCACCCGAGACGCGCCGTCGTGTCACCGAGGCACTGGACCGGCTCGGCTATGTGCGCAGGCCCCGTTTCGACGTGGCGAAGGTGCCCGGGCTGGTCGACCTGGTCGTGCACTCGCTCGACAGTTCGTGTCGGGGGCGGTGCTGCACGGGGTGGAGGCGGCGGCGCACGACGCGGGGCTCGAGGTCGTGGTCTCGGCCGGGCTGACCCGGACGCGGGGCGCGCGCCCGGAGCGCGGCTGGCTGGACAAGCTCATCGCGAGCGGCTCTTCCGGGGTGCTGTTCAACCTGGGCGAGCTCACCCCGTCCCAGTGCGCCTGGCTGGACCAGCACCCCATCCCGTACGTCCTGATCGACCCGGTCCTCGAGCCGCCGCCGGGCGTCGTGTGCGTCGGCGCGGCGAACTGGCAGGGCGGCGTGACCCCGACCGAGCATCTGCTCGCGCTCGGCCACGAACGCATAGCCGTGATCGCCGGCCATCAGCGCAAGCTGTGCAGCAGCGCGTGGGTCGCCGGCTACCGTTCCGCGCTCGCCTCGGCGGGCATCCGGCACCGCCCCGAGTACGTCCGCCGCGCCGGCTTCGACGAGACGATCGCCCGCCGCCGCACGCTGGACCTCCTCGACCTGCGTGAGCCCCCGACGGCGGTCTTCGTCTGCTCGGACCGGATGGCGCTGGGCGTGTACGAGGCACTGGCCGAGCGCGGTCTGAGGGTGCCACACGACATCAGCGTCGTCGGTTTCGACGACCTCCCAGAGTCCCGCTGGACCACCCCCGCCCTGACCACCGTCCGCCAACCGCTGTCGGAGATGGCGGCGACGGCCCTGCACCTGCTGGTCCGCATGATGGAGGGGGACCGCCCGGAGGGCACGCGCACGGAGCTGTCGACGCTGCTGGTGGAACGGGCGAGCACGGCGAGGCCGCACGCCTAGCGACTAGCGGTGGTTTGTTGGACCGGGATGTAGAGGTTCAGGGGTCTGCCGGTGCCGACGGTGTTGATCAGTTCTTGGAGTGCTGGGGGCGGGGGCTTCGTCGTCCAGGCCCGCCAGTAGCGTTGCAGCATGGCCCAGGGCGTCAGCCAGCCACGGACGGCCCGGATGGCTTGGGGCCAGCAGGCCGGTCGGGGCTGCTGGGACCCAGGTTCTCCCCCTCTCTGCCGGTCCTGACGGTGCGCCAGGCCCGGGTGGTGGGCCGACCGGAGCGGACGGTCCGGCGTGAACCAGGTGTTCCAACAGAAGCTGAACGCGCAGTTCACGAGGGTCTGGTGGCGGCGGATGGCGGTATCGGAGCGGACCTGGAAGTCGGCCCAGCCGAGTTCGTCCTTGACGTGCTTGTAGCTCTGCTCGACCCAGTGCCGCAGCCCGTAGAGCCGTACCACCTCGGTGAGATCGGCGGCCGGGTGCCGGCTGCGCTGCTCGCGGGGTGATCCGGGCCGGGGCAAGTTGGTGGCCAGGTACCAGGTGGACGTCTCGGGCAGGGTGGCCGGGTCGGTAGTGGCCACCACGAGCCGGATCACGCCGTCCGGTCCCCACCAGCCAAGCTGGGCATCGGCGGCCCACCAGGTCGCGGTGCGTCCGTCACGGAAGTTGCGGGTCACCAGCTGCCAGTCGCCGCTCTGTTCGGGGCCGTGCCAGGCCAGTTCGCGGGCGGCATCGACGGGTCAGGAAGGCGTCTTTGTACTGCCAGGTGCCATGGCCGCGTTTGAGGGCCATCACGAACGGCAGGCGGGCGTCGGACAGTTCAGCGCGGAAGGTGTTGTGGTCGCCGTAGGCGCAGTCCGCGACGACCGCCCGGAACACCACGCCCGCTGTCTTCGCCGCGCGGGCCAGAGCGGCCCCGATCTGCAGCTTGGCGCAAAAGGCCGGGTCATTCTTCCCGCCGGGGAAGTGGTGGGCGGGGGTGTAGGGCACGGCATGCAGTGGGTAGTAGAGGTGTCGTCGGCCCAGCAGGTGGTCACCGTGACCACACCACGGTCGATCTTCCCGACCGAGCCGAGATACCGCTTGCCCACATGCGCCGTCGCGCTGCAGTCCTTGCGGTCCCCGGAATCGTCGATGACCAGCACCCCGCCGTCATGCGGCGCAGTGGCCGGGTCGGCCAGTAACAACTCCAGGCGGCAGGCATTGACCTGCTCGCCGTCCCAGGTTGACTCGGACAGAAAGAACTGCAGGCGCTGCACCGCCGCATGCTGGGCACCCACCACGGGCTCCGTGCCGGCCAGGCAGGTCAGCGTCTTGTTGCGGTCCCGCGGCAGCAACAGCCCGGCCAGGTACTCGCGAAACCCCCGCCGCTGCGCCAACGTGGAAAGGAGATCATCGAAGCGGGCGGCATAGGCTTCCAGCGGGCCCGGTGCGGGCGGACACGGCAGTCGTTTCGTCATCTCGGGCTCCCCAGGCCGTAGTTGACGCCTTTACTTCACGGCCTACTCCCACACGAACCCGCCATCAACAAACCACCGTCAGACCGGTGGGGCAGAACGGGCGTGCGGGATCGACCACCGCCACGTTCTGTCATGCGGCGATGACGACATGGCAGGCGCCGAGGAGGGCCCCGGCCTTGGGCCGCCCGCCGCTGGGGGCGACCATGACGTCACGGTCGCCGTGGATTATGGGGTCGGTGTCGTGACATCTCGGAGTTCCGCGGTCCGGTCGCCGGACTTCCGGAAGGTGTCGGTCTGTCGCGCCGTGCCCTGCCGGGCCGATGGCCTTGTCCTTGGCACGGGCGATCATGCCGCCCTTGGACATGGCGACCAGTTGCGCTCTCGCCACACCGAGGTGGTCGAGCAGGCCGGTGGTGTCCTGGGCTAGGTCGCCGCGAACCTCGTGGACCGACCGGCGTCACGGTTGTCGGAGCGGATGCCGAAGAAGCCCCGGCCGACGCGGCCGTCGGTCGTCGCCGTGCGTCCGGTGGCATGGGGTGATGTCGCCTCCGACGGGAGCGAAGCGGTCGTCGCTCATGCCGACGTCTCGGCTTTCGCTTGGCGGGCAGCGGAGGCGAAGCGCAGGTTGTCGTCCTCGACGGGGCCGCCGCGCAGCAGTTTGACGTCGGAGTGGTAGTTCATCGACATGAGCCAGGGATAGGCGTGTCCTTGACGCGGCATCATGTGGAGGGACCGCTTGACGTATCCGGCGCCGAAGTCGAGCAGCGGACGGGTCGGCATGGCCGGGTCGGGGAGCTCGGGGCAGCAGATGTCCGTGCCGGTGGCGTCCATGTGTCCGAGCAGCCGGGTGAAGTGCTCGCACAGCAGGCCCACCTTGAGCGTCCACGAGGAGTTCGTGTAGCCGATCGCGAAGGCGAAGTTCGGTACGCCGTTCAGCATCATGCCCTTGAAGGCCACCTTGTCGGCGAAGTCGACGGGTTCGCCGTCCACCGAGAGCGCCATCCCGCCGAACAGCTGCACGTTCAACCCGGTGGCGGTGACGATGATGTCGGCGTCGAGCTCACGACCGGACTCGAGCCGGATGCCGGACTCGGTGAACGTCGCGATCCGGTCGGTGACGACCGAGGCCGTTCCCTTCTTGAGCGCCTTGAACAGGTCCGCGTCGGGGACCACGCACAGCCGCTGGTCCCAGGGGTCGTAGGACGGGTTGAAGTGCTCGTCCACGGGATAACCGACCGGCAGTTGCCTGATGTTCACGGCGCGGATGAGACGTCGCACGACCCGTGGGTGGCGTTGCGAGGTCCGCCAGATGAAGCGCTGCATGGCGATGTTCTTGCGCCGGGTGAGCCGGTAGGCGAGGCCGGCGGGCAACACCTTGCGCAGCGCGTTCGCGATCACGTCCTCCGACGCGACCGGAAGGATGTAGGTGGGCGAACGCTGGAGCATGGTGACATGGCCGGCCGTGTCCGCCAGCGCCGGGATCAGCGTGACGGCCGTCGCACCGCTGCCGATCACCACGACCTTCTTGCCCGCGCAGTCCAGGTCCTCCGGCCAGTGCTGCGGGTGCACGATCTGTCCGGCGAACCGCTCCCGGCCCTCGAACCGGGGGGTGAACCCTTCGTCGTAGCGGTAGTAACCACCCGCGCAGAACAGCCAGTTCGCGGTCATCGACACCGTCTCACCGGTGTCGGCGCGCTCGATCTCCACCGTCCAGCGGGCCTCGGCGGTGGACCAGGCCGCGGCGCGCACCCGGTGGTGGTAGCGGATGCGCTGTTCGATGCCGCTCTCCCCCGCGGTCTCCCGCAGGTAGTCGAGGATCAGATCGGCGGTGGCGATCGACTTGTCGTTGCGCCACGGTTTGAAGGCGTAGCCGAAGGTGTGCAGGTCGGAGTCCGACCGGATGCCCGGATAGCGGAACAGCGCCCACGTGCCGCCGGAGACACCACGGGCCTCCAGGATCGCGTAACTGCTACCCGGCCGCTCGGTCTGCAGGTAGTGGGCAGCGCCGATGCCGGAGATGCCGGCGCCGATGATCAGCACGTCGATGTGCTCGCTCTGACGGGTCATGTGCGGGGACTCCGTTGCTGAGGCGTTCGCTGGGTGGTGCCTCGATGATGACCTCACATACCGGCCAGTACGATGTGGCAGTTCGCACCTTCATCGGAAAAGACCAGTGCATTCTGCACCACCGCGGGCTAACGTGCGGAGATGACCTGGCAGCACCCTTCCGAACGTACATGCGATTTGCTTCGGCAGGGTGCGGAGATCGCACTCAACAGTCTGCAGGAGTGGCTCGACGAGATCGACGAGGCGACCTTGGCGGCGGCGACCATGCGAGCCATCGCGCAGGACCCCGCCCTGCGCGCCGCCACACGGCGGATCAACCGCGCCCACCTGACGTTCTGGGCGTCGGAGACCGTGCGCGACCCCGGCGCGCCGGTACCCGCGTACACCGGCCCGGACAGTCTCAGCCACGCACGCGACCTGGTACGCCGCGGGCTCGACGAATCGGCCCTCGACTCCTACCGCGTCGGACAGAACGCGGCCTGGCGGCGCTGGATGCAGACCGCCTTCACCCTGACCTCCGACCCCGACGAACTGCGCGAGCTGCTCGACGTGTCGGCGCGCTCCGTCTCGGGCTTCCTCGACACCACGATTGTCGACATCGCCGCCCGCATGGCCACCGAGCGCGAAGAGCTGACCCACGGCACGCACGCCGAACGTCGCGAGATCGTCACCCTGCTCGTCGAGGGCGCGCCCATCAGCCGGCAACGGGCGGAAGCACGCCTGGGCTACGCCCTCGACCGGACACACACCGCCGCCGTCGTGTGGAGCGAGGAACCGGCCCCCGAACCGGGCCACCTCGAGCGTGCGACCGAGGCTCTGGCACAGACGGCCGGAGTGCAGCAACCGCTCACCGTGATCGTCGGCGCGGCCACTCTGTGGGTGTGGCTGCCCGGACCCGCCGCACCCGACACCGGCCTGCTGAGCCGGCTCCTCGACCCGCTGCCGGGCGTCCGGATCGCCGTGGGCCCGCCCGCCGGGGGCAGGGAAGGCTTCCGGCGCAGCCACCTCGCCGCGCTGACCACCCAGCGCATGCTCGCCAGGCTCCGTTCACCGCGTCGTGTCGCCGGTTTCGACGACGTCCAGCTCAGCAGCCTGATCAGTCAGGACGTCGAACAGGCCGACGACTTCGTCAAGACCACCCTCGGCGACCTCGCCACGGCGAGCCCGGAACTGAGGCACGCCGTCCTCACGTACATCCAGGCCCAGTGCAACACGACCCGCGCCGCCGGCCGGCTCTACACCCACCGCAACACCCTGCTCCGGCAGCTCGACCGAGCCGACCACCTGCTCCCGAAGCCACTCGAGGACAACACCGTCAAGGTCGCCGTCGCCCTCGATCTGCTCCAGTGGCGTGGCAGCGACTGAGGACCACGGTGGGCGCCGGCGTGCGTCTGCATCGGCACTACGCGCACTCCACGGCGTACTGCGTTCTCAGTAGCCGGGATTGTCGGCAGCCGGAGGACGACGCGACAGGGTCCCGTCCGAGAGCCTGATGACGTCCCCGAGAGCGGGACGACAAGACCTCTCCCAGGGCTGTTTCCCTTTGGACACCGGGCTGTTGGGCCCTCCGGCGTGCGCGCCCTCACCGTCACCGAGGCAGCAGGACATGTTGATGAAGAATCACCTACGGACCGTGCTGATCGGGGTCTTCCTGGCCTGCGCCACCCTGGTCGCCGCGGTCGGCATCACCCGGCACCACTCGGGCACCGACCCGGTCGGCGTCGCGACGCCACGGGGACCGTACGTGGCGCTCGGCGACTCCTACACCGCCGGGCCGCGGATCCCCAATCGGACCGGAGCCCCCGCCGGGTGCGATCGCTCCGACCACGACTACCCGGCGCTGGTCGCCGAGCGGCTGGGGCTGCGGGCGGCCGACTTCCGCGACGTGAGCTGCAGCGGGGCCACCGTCGCCGACCTGACGACACCGCAGTCCACCGACGACGGCACCAACCCGGCCCAGTTGTCGGCACTGTCCGCCGGGACGCGGCTGGTCACCCTGGGCATCGGCGGCAACGACATCGGCTTCGCCTCGCTGGTCACCACGTGCGTCAAGGCGGGCGTGTTCTACGACATGACCGGCCGCGGCAAGTACATCGGGGACGACGCGCCGTGCCGGGGGAAGTACGTCTCCGGCGACACCGACGACGTACAGCGGAAGGTCGACACGGCGGGTGAGCGGCTGTCCGAAGCACTGGCCGAGGTGAAGCGCCGTGCCCCGAAGGCCCGTGTGTACGTCGTGGGATACCCGGCGATCCTGCCGGCCCATGGCACCGGCTGCGCCGACGACCTGACCCTCGCACCCGGTGACGCGACCTACCTCCACGACAAGGAACAGCAGCTCAACGCCGTGCTGCGCAAGCGGGCGCAGGACGCCGGAGCCGGATACGTCGACACGTACAAGCCGTCCGTCGGCCGTGACGCCTGCTCGGGCAGGGACACCCGCTGGATCGAGCCGCTACTGCCCAGCCTTCCCGCCGCCCCGATGCATCCCAACGAGCGCGGCGCACGCGGCATGGCCGACGCGGTGCTGCGCGCGGTCGGCGCTCCACGGTGAGCGACACCCCCGGCACACCGCCTGCGGGGGGACTGTCGGGGGCGGGGCTCACGAGCTCACGAGCCGAGCGACCGCCTCGGTCACGGAGGTCTCGCCGCCGGTGAGTTCGACGATGACGCGGCTCAGGGCCGGCTCGTGCAGGGCCGCGTCGATGAACGCCGCGACGTCGTCGCGGCGCACGTCGCCGTACTCGACGGCCGGGCCCGCGGTGACACGGCCGGTGCCGGGCTCGTCGAGGAGGGTGCCGGGACGGACGATCAGCCAGTCGAGGCCGGTGCGGCTGAGGTACACGTCGACGGTCTTCTTGACCTTCACGTAGTGCTCGAAGCCCTCGTCGGGCTCGTCGGCGCGCAGGGCTTCCGGGAAGACGGAGACGAGCACGAACCGCGAGACCCCGGCACGGGCGGCCCCGGCTGCGGCCTTCTCCAGGCCCTTGCCGTCGATGGCGGTGGTCTTGTCCCTGCCGGTGCCGTGGGCTCCGGCGGAGAACACCACCGCGTCGTGCCCGCCGATCTTCGCCGCGAGCCCGTCCACCGAGTCGTCGACGAGGTCCCCGGTGAGGGGTGTCGCGCCACTCGCGCGCACGGTCTCGGCCTGGGCGGGGTCGCGGTGCATGCCGGTCACCGCGTGACCGCGGGCGACGAGCAGACGGGCGAGCCGATGGCTGACGCCTCCGGCGGCGCCGATCTGGAGCACTTTCATGATGATGCGCCTCTCTTCGTCGTTTCTTCGTCGAGTCTTCGTCGAGTCTTCGTCGCTTCTAAACCGGCATGGCCAGGCGGAACCGCGGGATCGGTGATGCGAGGACGGTCATGGCGCATGTCCTGCCTTCCTGAACCCGCGCGCTTCCGCAAGCTGATCATGGTGCTGCGCCGCGAAGGGGCCGAAGTATTACGGTTGGGGCGTCCGCGGCCGATACCGCTGGAGGACCGGTAGTCACTCGTCGCCGCTTACTGGCGTACCAACCTGACGCTGCGGCAGCTCGCCCCGATGTTCGGCCTCTCGAAATCCGCAGCATCAACTCAGCGATGGCCCCCTCGTCCCAGCCCCGTAACTGCGAAACAGGTAAAGGAAAGAACGGGCACGCTTCCTAGCATCGCCGGGGGTAGCTGCCGTACTGACTTCATGACCGCGACCCGGCCCGTGTCGTCCCCGTCGGCCGGTTGAGCGCGGTGGCGTCGGCGCCACGCTTCCAGGCCGATGACGTGAACACTTGACGCTGCTCTGCGAGATCGCCGTGTCTGTGGCGCGTCATAGGGTGCGCCCGGCAATCAATGGCTGATGAGTGAGGGGCGAAGGCATGCACGACGGGATTCGGTGGCTGGTCGATTTGGAGCACTGGATGTCCAGCGTGGTGTTCGCACGCGGGATGTCCGCGCAGGAACTGGCGGTGCGTATGGGAGGCGACCGGGACGGAGCGACCGAGCCGATCACCGACGCCGAAGCGTGGGACCTCGGCGAGTGGTACCGCCCGGGCGAGGATGGCGATGGTGTTGTACGGGTCGGAGAGCACGGAGACTGGTCGTTCGCTCTGGAGTACGGGGACTCGACCGGCGGGGACCGGCTGGCAGAGATCTCCCGCAACGGTGCCGAAGCCATCCACTACGTGCCGATGCAAGAGCATCCGCCGGCCACTGTCTTTTACGCTCGGGACGGCGTGGAACTGTGTGGCTTCGGGCTGGGCGAGGAAGTGTGGCGCTGGGGCCGGGAGCCTGACCTGCTGCTTCCAGACCTCGTTGCCGGGAACGTGCTGCAGCCCGACGGGACCACCCTCATCGCTCACGAACGCGAGCACTTCACGGATACCTACCGGCGCACCCTCGGCGTGATTGAGCAGCGGTTCGGCCTCTCGCTCTCCCCGGCCTGCCTGAGGGAAGCCCGCCTGCCGGCGTATGCAGTTCGCGGGACCCCCGACATGCACATCTGAGCAGACGCAGAGGAGCGACGCTTTCCCGTCGCCCGCGCGACAAGCTCATCGAGTCACGGTTTCGTGAGCACCGGCACGCCGAAGTGATCCTCAGCGTGCCAGGCATCGGACCCGTAATGGGCGCCGAATTCCTCGCCGCCACCGGCGGTGACATGGCCAACTTCGGCACGCCCGATCGACTCCGGCCTGGCGCCAGCGCCTCGAGACTCAGGACGAGTCAGCGGCAACCTACAACCTCCTACGACCGGAAGCGATCTGAAGGTAAACGGCACATCCAGGCAGTCCCCGCCCTCGCCCGCCGCCGAGTCAACGTGCTGTGGGCCCTCCTGCGTGACTGACGTTGCTACGCCACCAAACCACCGCTGCCCAGGGCCCCCGCCCAGGCACCACACGGAAACCACCGCGCACGGTCCGGAGCACCCGCTCTAGGGTGTGACACCTGGTCTGAGTACGGGAAGCGGGGCAGTGCGGTGGCGGGGTTGACGGTGACGGTGTGCTTGCCCGCGGAAGCTGGGGGCGATGTGGACGCGGCGCTGGCCGCTGCCCTCGCTCCGTTCGACATGGACTCCGACAACCCCGTGGACCGAGGTATGTGGGACTCGTGGACGATCCGGGGCGGCAGCGACGGCCACGGGTTCGCGGTCGGTGCGGGCCACTGGGACGATCCTCGGCTCATACATGACATGCCCCGCTGGGATGGCACGCCACTGCCGAGCGTGCCGGGGGTCTGCGCGGGCGGTCCGCGAGGGCTGCTCGACTTCACCCGGCCCACGGCCGCCGCTGAGCGGGCACTCGGGGCGTCCTGGGACCTATGGCAACAACTGTCGGCCGCGCATCCCCCCGCTGTGCCCCTGGCGGACTTCGTGCACCGCTGGCGGACGGATCCGGAGGCGTTCCCCGATGATCAGTACGGGGAGGCGATGTTCGCCGCCTACCGTGAACAGGCGCCGATCCAGACCTACTTGGGTCATCCGTTCAGCCTCGGACGCGGCTGGCTGTCCTTTCCGGAACCGTTCGAGCACCCAGTGATCGCGTTCGAGGGCGGCCGGGCGGGCTACCTCCGCCCGGCCGCCGACATGAAGTTGTGGCACCGGGACGTACTCACCCCGGACGGCTGGTGGATCGAGCCCGACGGGCACGCGGTCCACGGTGCCTGCGACCCGGATGGCTGCGCGCACACCGCCCCGACCATCGGGCCGGAGACGGAGCTGTACCTGGCCTCGCTGCCGGAGGACACCCTGCTGATACGGCTCCACTGCCACTGTTGAGCCGCATCATGGCACTTCACGAACGGTGACAAACCGGGGTCGGCCGCGGGACCAACTCGCTTGAGCAAAAGCGTACTTCAGCATGTCGGTCCGGAGCGGGCATCGGCAGCCCGAGGAGGAATCATCCGCTCAGGAGCGTGTGCGGGCACGGCCGTCGCACCTTTGCCGGCCGCGGCCAGGAGACCGAGGACCATGGTGAGACCCCCGCCGGGGGTGTCCTCGGCGGCGAGGGTGCCGCCCATCGCCTCGGCGAAGCCCCGCGCGACCGCGAGCCCGAGACCGACGCCCGCGCCGCGGGGAGCGTCGCCGTAGCGCTGGAAGGCCGCGAAGATGCGGTCCTTGGCCTCGTCGGGGACGCCGGGGCCACGGTCCACCACCCGTACCTCCACCCGGTCGGCCATGGCACTCGCCGCAACCAGGACCGGTTCGCCCGCCGGGCTGTACTTCACCGCGTTCTCCACGAGGTTGGCAACCGAGCGTTCCAGCAGGCCGGGATCGACGACGACCATGGGCAGCGTCTCGGGGATGTCCAGCTCCACGCTGTCCTCCGGTACGCCGCCCAGCGCCATCGGCACCACTTCGTCCAGGTCGATCTCGCGGATCAGCGGGGTGACCGTGCCGGTCTGCAGGCGGGACATGTCGAGCAGATTGCCCACTAGGTGGTCGAGGCGGTCTGCGCCCTCCTCTATGCCCTCCAGCAACTCGGCCCGGTCCTCCTCCGACCAGGCCACGTCGTCCGCCCGCAGCGAGGAGACCGCCGCTTTGATCCCGGCCAACGGGGTCCGCAGGTCGTGGCTCACGGCGGCCAGCAGCGCGGTGCGGATGCGGTTTCCCTCGGCCAGGGCACGGGACTGGTCGGCCTGGGACTGCAGCCGCTGCCGGTCCAGGACCACCGCGGCCTGGGCGGCGAAGGCGGCCAGCACCCGGCGGTCCTCCGCCGGCAGGACCCGCCCGGACAGCGCGAGCGCCATCCGGTCCCCCACCGGCATGTCCACGTCCGCGTCCTCCGGCCGCTCCAACGTCCTCCCCGTGCCCGCCCGGCCCGCGCAGGTCCACGGCGTCACGTCGCTCTCCCGCTCCAGGAGCGCGACCGACTCCATGCCGAAGGTCTCCCGGACCCGTTCCAGCAGGGCTTCCAGGCTGGTCTCGCCGCGCAGCACGCTGCCCGCGAGGAAGGAGAGGATCTCCGACTCGGCGCGCAGCCGGGCCGCCTGGTGCGTACGCCGGGCCGCCAGGTCCACCACCGACGCCACCGACACCGCGACCCCGACGAAGATCGCGATGGCGACGATGTTCTTCGGGTCGGCGATCGTCAGGGTGTGGACGGGCGGGGTGAAGAACCAGTTCAGCAACAGGGAGCCGACCACGGCCGAGGCCAGGGCGGGATACAGCCCGCCCAGCAGGGCGGCGGCCACCGTCAGCGCCAGGAACAGCAACATGTCGTTGGCCAGGCCGACTTCGGGCGCGACGCCGGTCAGCAGCAGGGTGAGCAGGGCCGGCCCGGCCACGCCGGTCAACCAGCCCCAGACGACCCGAAGGCGGCCGAGTCGTGCGCTCCGGGCGACCGGCAGTCCGCGTCCCTTGCCCGCCTCGCCGTGGGTGATCAGGTGGACGTCGAGGTCGGGACCCGAGTCGCGGGCCACCGTCGCCCCGACGCCTGGTCCGAAGACGTACTGCCAGGTCTTGCGCCGGGACACCCCGAGGACGATCTGGGTGGCGTTCACCCCGCGCGCGAAATCGAGGAGCGCCGTGGGGACGTCGTCGCCGATGACGTGGTGGAAAGTGCCGCCCAGGTCCTCCACCAGCGTGCGCTGGACCGCCAGTTCCTTGGGCGAGGCGGAGGTCAGTCCGTCGCTGCGGGCTATGTAGACGGCCATGACCTCGCCGCCCGCGCCCTTCTCCGCGAGCCGGGCGGCCCGGCGGATCAGAGTGCGGCCCTCGGGACCACCGGTCAGCCCGACCACGATCCGCTCCCGCGAACCCCAGATCTTCGAGACCCGGTGCTCACTGCGGTACTCGGTCAGGTACTCGTCGACCCGGTCGGCCACCCACAGCAGCGCCAGCTCGCGCAGCGCGGTCAGATTGCCGGGGCGGAAGTAGTTGGACAGCGCCGCGTCGACCTTGTCCGGCTTGTAGATGTTGCCGTGCGCCATACGGCGACGCAGCGCGGGCGGTGACATGTCGACCAGTTCGATCTGGTCGGCCCGGCGTACGACCTCGTCCGGGACGGTCTCCTGCTGCCGGATGCCGGTGATGGACTCCACGATGTCGCCCAGTGACTCCAGGTGCTGGATGTTGACGGTCGAGATCACGTCGATTCCGGCGGCGAGGAGTTCCTCGACGTCCTGCCAGCGCTTGGCGTTGCGGGAGCCGGGGATGTTGGTGTGGGGCAGCTCGTCGACCAAGGCCACCTGGGGGCGGCGGGCCAGCACCGCGTCGATGTCCATCTCGCTGAACGTGGTGCCGCGGTACTCCAACTCCTTGCGGGGCACCTGCTCCAGACCGTGCAGCATCACCTCGGTGCGCGGCCGGTGGTGGTGCTCCACGTACGCCACCACGCAGTCGGTGCCCCGCTCCACCCGGCGGTGCGCCTCGGAGAGCATCGCGTACGTCTTGCCGACCCCCGGTGCCGCGCCGAGGTAGATCCGAAGCTTGCCGCGTGCCATCTTCTCTTCTCTTCGTCGGTTTCGTACGCACGCTTCAGCTCTCGAAGCGGTATCCCATGCCCGGCTCGGTGATCAGATAGCGGGGGTGGGCGGGGTCCGCTTCCAGTTTCCGGCGGAGCTGGGCCATGTAGACCCGCAGGTAGTTGGTCTTGTTGCTCTGGCTGACTCCCCACACCTCCGCCAGCAGGTGCTTCTGCGTGATGAGCCGGCCGGGGTTGGTGACCAGGATCTCCAACAGATGCCACTCGGTCGGTGTGAGGCGTACGTCGTGCCCTGCGCGGGTGGCCTTCTTGGCGAGCAGGTCGATGGTGAAGCCGTCCGTCATGACGAGCGTCGTCTCGGGGGTCAGCGGAACGTCGTCCGTGCGGCGGACGGCGGCGCGCAGCCGGGCGAGGAGTTCGTCCATGCTGAACGGCTTGGTGATGTAGTCGTCGGCGCCCGCGTCCAGGGCCGCGACCTTCTCGTCGGAGGCGCGGCGGGCGGACAGGACGAGGATCGGTACGCGGGTCCAGCCGCGCAGGGCCCTGATGACGTCCGTGCCGTCCATGTCGGGCAGGCCGAGGTCGAGCAGGACCACGTCGGGCTGCCGGGTGGCGGCGATGCGCAGTGCGGTGGTGCCGTCGGGGGCCGGGTCCACTCCGTACCGCCGGGCCTGCAGGTTGATCACGAGGGCCCGGACGAGCTGAGGGTCGTCCTCCACCACCAGTACCCGGGTCATCGGTGTGCACCTTTCCTGTCGTACGGCGGGCCGGAGCCATACGGAACCGGCCTCATGGCTGCGGGAGTCGGCGACTCGAGGAGCGTCCCCGGCCGCCGACTCCCGCGTGGTGCAGGTAACCCCATCAGCTCTTCGCCACGAGTCCCTTGAGCGCGATGTTGAGTTCGAGCACGTTGACGCGGGGCTCGCCCATGAAGCCGAGGGTGCGGCCGTCGGTGTGCTCGTCGACCAGCTTCTGCACCTGGGCGACGGGCAGGCCGTTCTTCTCCGCGATCCGGTGCACCTGGATGTCGGCGTACTTCGGGGAGATGTCCGGGTCCAGGCCCGAGCCGGACGAGGTGACCGCGTCGGCGGGCACGTCGGAGGGCTTGACCGTGTAGCCGTTCACCGAGTTGTCCTTGATGACGGCGGCCTTGGCGTCCTTGACCCACTTGATCAGGTCGGCGTTGTCACCGGAACGGTTGGTGGCGCCCGACAGGATCAGCTTGTACTGGGTGTTGACGCTGTTGGTGCCGAGGCCGTTCGCGGGGCGGCCCTGGAACCACTTCAGGTCGGCATCCGGGGTCTCCTGACCCTTCTTCAGCGGCAGGTTGTAGGACTGGCCGATCAGCGAGGAGCCGACGACCTTGCCGTTCGCCTTGATCTCCGAGCCGTTAGCCTGGTCCGAGAACAGGCCCTGGGCGACCCCGGTGATGGCCAGCGGGTAGAGGACGCCCGTCACCACGGTGAGCACGAGGAGCGCGCGCAGGCCCGCCCAGAGCAACCGGGCAGTGTTCGTAACCGAGTTGTTCATAGCCGATCAGCCGATTCCGGGGATGAGGGAGATGAGCAGGTCGATGATCTTGATGCCGATGAAGGGGGCGATCAGGCCGCCGATGCCGTAGATCCCGAGGTTGCGCCGCAGCATCTTGTCGGCGCTCACCGGCCGGTACTGCACACCCCGCAGGGCGAGCGGGACCAGCGCGATGATGATCAGCGCGTTGAAGATGACCGCCGACAGGATCGCCGAGTCGGGCGAGGACAGGCGCATGATGTTCAGCTTGTCCAGGCCCGGGTAGACCGCCGCGAACAGCGCCGGGATGATCGCGAAGTACTTCGCGACGTCGTTGGCGATGGAGAACGTCGTGAGCGCGCCCCGGGTGATGAGGAGCTGCTTGCCGATCTCGACGATCTCGATGAGCTTGGTCGGGTTCGAGTCGAGGTCGACCATGTTGCCGGCCTCCTTGGCGGCCGACGTACCCGTGTTCATCGCCACGCCCACGTCCGCCTGCGCCAGCGCGGGGGCGTCGTTCGTGCCGTCACCGGTCATCGCGACGAGCTTGCCGCCCGCCTGCTCGCGCTTGATGAGCGCCATCTTGTCCTCGGGAGTCGCCTCCGCGAGGAAGTCGTCGACGCCGGCCTCGTCCGCGATCGCCTTGGCCGTCAGCGGGTTGTCACCCGTGATCATGATGGTCTTGATGCCCATCCGGCGCAGCTCGTCGAACCGCTCGCGCATGCCCTCCTTGACGACGTCCTTCAGGTGGATGACTCCGAGGACGCGCGCGCCGTCGGTGTCCTCGACGGCCACCAGCAGCGGCGTGCCGCCCGCTTCGGAGATCCGGTTGGAGAGGGTGTCGGCGTCGGCCGACACCTCGCCGCCCCGCTCCTGGACCCAGGCGATGACCGAACCGGCCGCGCCCTTGCGGATCTTGCGTCCGTCGACGTCCACACCCGACATACGGGTCTGGGCGGTGAAGGCGATCCACTCGGCCCCGGACAGCTCGCCCTGGTGCCGCTCGCGCAGCCCGTACTTCTCCTTCGCCAGTACGACGATGGAGCGGCCCTCGGGCGTCTCGTCGGCCAGCGACGACAGCTGGGCGGCGTCGGCCACCTCGGCCTCGGTCGTCCCCGTCACCGGCACGAACTCGGAGGCCTGACGGTTGCCGAGGGTGATGGTGCCGGTCTTGTCGAGCAGCAGGGTCGAGACGTCACCCGCCGCCTCAACTGCCCTTCCGGACATGGCCAGGACGTTCCTCTGCACCAGCCGGTCCATGCCCGCGATACCGATCGCGGAGAGCAGCGCGCCGATCGTCGTCGGGATCAGGCAGACCAGGAGGGCCACCAGGACGACCATCGTGAGGTGCGTGCCCGCGTAGTTGGCGAACGGCGGCAGGGTCGCCACCGCGAGCAGGAAGACGATCGTGAGGGACGCGAGAAGGATGTTCAGCGCGATCTCGTTCGGGGTCTTCTGGCGCGCGGCGCCCTCGACCAGAGCGATCATCCGGTCGATGAAGGTCTCGCCGGGCTTCGTCGTGATCTTGATGACGATCCGGTCGGAGAGGACCTTCGTACCGCCGGTGACGGCACTGCGGTCGCCGCCGGACTCGCGGATGACCGGGGCCGACTCACCTGTGATGGCCGACTCGTCGACGCTCGCCACACCCTCGACGACGTCACCGTCGCCGGGGATGATGTCGCCCGCCTCGCAGACGACCAGGTCGCCGACGCGCAGTTCGGTGCCGGGAACCTGTTCTTCGGCGGAGCCGGTCAGGCGGCGGGCGACGGTGTCGGTCTTCGCCTTCCTGAGTGTGTCCGCCTGGGCCTTGCCGCGGCCCTCGGCCACCGCCTCCGCCAGGTTGGCGAAGATCACGGTCAGCCACAGCCAGGCGCTGATCGCCCAGCCGAACCAGTCGCCCGGGTCCTTGAAGGAGAAGATCGTCGTCAGGACCGAGCCGACCAGCACCACGAACATGACGGGCGACTTGATCATCACCCGCGGGTCGAGTTTGCGGAAAGCGTCCGGCAGCGACTTGAGCAGCTGCTTCGGGTCGAACAGACCGGCGCCGACACGGCTTTCGTCAGTCTTGTGGCCGGTCGGCACATCGCTGTGCGGCGCCCGGGTCGGAGTGGCTGTGGACATCGAGTCCTCTTCTGAAG
Source organism: Streptomyces sp. GbtcB7 (assembly GCF_019091445.1). Taxonomy (NCBI): domain Bacteria; kingdom Bacillati; phylum Actinomycetota; class Actinomycetes; order Kitasatosporales; family Streptomycetaceae; genus Streptomyces; species Streptomyces sp. GbtcB7. Next base: position 38,835 of record NZ_JAGXJM010000005.1, on the reverse strand, counting down.
GTGAATCTGTGCGAGTGGTCATGACGCCAACCCCTCGGCCAGCGGACCCAGCGCCAGCGCCGGGAAGTAGGTCAGACCGGTGATGATCAGGATTGCGCCCACCAACAGGCCGGTGAACAGCGGCTTTTCGGTGCGCAGGGTGCCCGCGGTGGCCGGGACCGGCTTCTGCTCGGCGAGCGAACCGGCCAGCGCCAGCACGAACACCATCGGCAGGAAGCGGCCGAGCAGCATCGCGATGCCGATCGTGCTGTTGAACCACTGCGTGTCGGCGTTCAGGCCCGCGAAGGCCGAGCCGTTGTTGTTGGCGCCGGAGGAGTAGGCGTACAGGATCTCGGAGAAGCCGTGCGCCCCGCTGTTGGTCATGGAGTGGCCCGGAGTCGGCAGGGCCATCGCCGCGGCGGTGAAGACGAGCACCAGTGCCGGGGTGATGAGGATGTAGCAGGCCGCGAACTTGATCTCGCGGGTGCCGATCTTCTTGCCCAGGTACTCGGGGGTGCGGCCGACCATCAGACCGGCGATGAACACCGCGATGATCGCCATGATCAGCATGCCGTAGAGACCGGAGCCGGTACCGCCGGGTGCGATCTCGCCGAGCTGCATGCCCAGGATGGTGATACCGCCGCCGAGGCCGGTGAACGAGGAGTGGAAGGAGTCCACCGCACCAGTCGAGGTCAGGGTGGTCGACACCGCGAAGATCGACGAGGCGCCGACACCGAAGCGGTTCTCCTTGCCCTCCATCGCGCCGCCCGCGATCTGGAACGCCGGACCGTGGTGGGCGAACTCGGTCCACATCATCAGGGCGATGAAGCCGAGCCAGATCGTGGCCATGGTGGCGAGGATCGCGTAGCCCTGCTTCAGGCTGCCGACCATGCGGCCGAAGGTGCGGGTCAGCGCGAACGGGATGACCAGCAGCAGGAAGATCTCGAAGAGGTTCGAGAAGGGGGTGGGGTTCTCGAAGGGGTGGGCGGAGTTGGCGTTGAAGTATCCGCCACCGTTGGTGCCGATCTCCTTGATGGCCTCCTGCGAGGCGACCGCGCCGCCGTTCCACTGCTGCGAGCCGCCCATGAACTGGCCCACGGAGTGGATCCCGGAGAAGTTCTGGATCGCGCCGCAGGCGACCAGGACGATCGCGGCGACGACGGAGAGCGGCAGCAGGATGCGGATCGTGCCGCGCACCAGGTCGGCCCAGAAGTTGCCGAGCTCACCGGTGCGGGAGCGCGAGAAGCCGCGTACGAGCGCCACGGCGACGGCGATGCCGACCGCGGCGGAGACGAAGTTCTGCACCGCGAGGCCGCCGGTCTGCACGACGTGGCCCATGGCCTGCTCGCCGTAGTACGACTGCCAGTTGGTGTTGGTGACGAACGACGCGGCGGTGTTGAACGCCTGGTCCGGGTCGATCGCGGCAAAGCCGAGCGAGCCGGGCAGATGACCCTGCAGGCGCTGCAGCAGGTAGAGGAAGAGGACGCCTACGGCGGAGAAGGCGAGGACGCCGCGCAGGTACGCGGGCCAGCGCATCTCCGTGTTCGGATTGGCGCCGATGCCCTTGTAGATCCACTTCTCCACACGCCAGTGCTTGTCGGAGGAGTAGACCTTGGCCATGTAGTCGCCGAGGGGGACGTAGGCGAGGGCCAGTGCCGCTATGAGCGCGAGCAGCTGGAGCACGCCGGCAAGAACGGGACTCATGGCGCTCTCAGAACCTCTCCGGGAAGATCAGGGCGAGGACGAGATAGCCCAGCAGGGCGACGGCCACGACCAGGCCGACGATGTTCTCGGCGGTCACAGCTTCGTCACCCCCTTGGCGACGAGGGCCACCAGCGCGAACACCGCGATCGTGGTGACGACGAAGGCCAGATCGGCCATCGCGAACTCCTAGATGAGGTTCAGAAATGAAGGGGACGGTTAGAGGTAACCGCCTCGATGGCCGGATCTGGCCGCCGTTGACACCTCCCATACGGCGGCCGGTCCGCCTTTGACGGAACCCTTACGGCCGACTGGTCCACGTGCGGAGACGGGTCCCGCCGTCCGGCTGAGACGCCAATGGCCCGCATCGGCGAGATGCGGGCCGGCAGGGCGCGTAGCAGGGCAGGGCGTCGGAGCAGAGCGTTGGAGTGGGGCGTCGGAGCAGGACGTCGGAGCGGGCCTCGGAAGATTCAGAAGATGCGGAACCGCAGTCGGCAGATCACCGCGTCCGTGTCACGGCGCACCGCGTGGGCGACGACCGCGCCCCGCTGGTTCTGGAGCAGCCGCTGCCACAGCCGGTCCGGCTCGACCTCGGGGATCAGCACGGTGACCCGGGTGCCGGGCTCCGCGGCGGCCGTCTCGCCCACGTACTCGGCGATCGGGCGCCCCACGGTGCGGCGCTCGGAGGTGAGCTGGACGAGCGGTACCCCGGGGTCCCACTGTGCCCAGTCGCGGGCCAGCGCGTGGGTGTGGGCGCGGTCCTCGGCGTCGGGATGGCACACCGTGACGGCGCGCACCTCGTCGCCGAGGGAGGCGGCGGCGTTCAGCGCCTCCACGGTCAGCCGGGACAGGTTCGACACCGGAACGATCACCAGTGAACGGTCGCGGTGCGGCGGCTCGGGAATCCGCCCGAGGCCCAGCCGCTCACCGATGCGCGCGTACGCCCGGTGCACCGTCTCGAAGGCGGCCACCAGCAGCGGCACGGCGATCACTATCAGCCATGCGCCCTCCTCGAACTTGGTCGCCGTCACCACGACCGCCGAGACGCCGGTGAGCACGGCGCCGAAACCATTCAGCAGGGCCTTGCCCCGCCACCCCCTCCCCCGCTCACCACGCCAGTGCCGGACCATTCCGACCTGCGCGATCGTGAAGCCGATGAAGACGCCGATGGCGAAGAGCGGCACCAGGGTGTTGGTGTCGCCGCCGGAGAAGACGAGCAGGGCCTCCGAGACCAGGGCCAGCGCGAGCACACCGTGCCGGTGGACCTGTCGGTCGGCCTTCAGGGCGAAGACGTGCGGGAGGTAGTTGTCGCGGGCGAGCAGCTTCAGCAGCACGGGCAGGCCGCCGAAGGAGGTGTTCGCGGAGAGCGCCAACAGGATCATCGTGGCGAACTGGATGACGTAGAAGGCCCAGTTGTGGCCGAGCGAGGCGTCCGCGAGCTGGGCGAGGACCGTGACACCCTCGACCGGCTGGAGGTGGAAGCGCGAGATGAGGACCGACAGGCCGATCAACATCACCCCGAGGACGGCGCCCAGGGCCACCTCCGCCCGCTGGGCCCGGCGCACGCGCGGGACGCGGAAGGACGGCACGGCGTTGGCCAGCGCCTCGACACCGGTGAGCGCGCTGCACCCCGAGGCGAAGGCCTTCAGCAGAAGCAGCGCGCCGACGGTGGTGGCGTTGTCGGCGAGGACGGAGGCGTGCCCGGCCGCGGCCGCGGTGCTGACGGGCGAGGACCGGAAGAGACCGACGGCGATCAGCACCAGGATCGACACGACGAAGACGGCCGTCGGCACGATGAACGCGCGCGCCGACTCCACGACGCCGCGCAGATTCACGCCCGTGATCAGCACCAGCACGGCCAGACACAGCCACAGCCGGTCGCCGTAGAGTTCAGGGAACGCCGAGGTCAGGGCGGCCACCCCGGCAGTGACGGCGACCGCCACATTCAGCACATAGTCCAGGACCAGCGAGGCCGCCGCCACCAGGCTCGTACGGGCGCCGAGGTGCGTCCTGGCGACGGCGTACGACCCGCCGCCGTCCGGGAACGCGGCGATCACCTGCCGGTACGAGGCGACGAGCACCGCCAGCAGCCCGGCGATGGCCATTGTCACCGGCAGCGTGAAGCCGAGGCCGTGCGCGCCCGCCGCGGCCAGCACCAGGACGATGGCTTCGGGCCCGTACGCCACCGAGGCCATCGCGTCCAGCGACAGGGCGGCCAGACCCGTGAGGGCGGTGAGGCGATGGCGCTCGCCGGTATCGGGCGGCTCCTCGTCGGCGGGGGTCGCCCCCGGCTCGGTGGTCAGGACAGACATGGAATACGGGCTCCTTACGCGATGGCCCGCGCACGCGGGGAGGCGATGCGCGGGTGCGCCCAGGTTCTGTCCGCCCTCGACTGCTTTCGATCCTTCCTTGCGCCTTCTTCGCGTCGAAGCCCCGGACCTTGACGCGACCTTGACGACCGTGTGCCCCGCACGACTCCCACGCGGCTCCGGCTCGCCCGCGCTCAGTGACCCTGCGGGTACCTACCGCCCGGCCGTGTCGAGGGCTGCGCCCGTCTGGTCGGCGAGGGTGACCGCCACCAGGCGGGCCTGGAGCGGCGGTACGGGGCCCGGGCCGGGGGTGAGCATGAAGCGGCCCAGGTAGTGGCCGTTGCCGTAGGTGCGCAGTTCGATCTCGCCGTCCGGCCAGCCGCAGGCGTCGACGTCCCGGCGCCGGTGGCCGACCGAGACGTTTCCGTCCTGCTCGAGCCGGGGCGGCTGCCCCAGCAGGGTGCCGTACTCGTAGCGACAGCCGCGCAGGCCGAGCAGCTCGGTGAGCTGGCCGCGGACGTGGTCGACCACGGTGTCGGACGACTTGGCGGACTGGGCGAGCACGGCGGTCTCGTGGACGCGGGCGAGATGGTCCGCGTCCGTCACCGTGATGACCTCCAGGCGGCGGGCCCGGGCCGCGAGCTGGGACACGATCACGCCGACGACGAGCAGCAGCACCGCCGTCTCGATGTCGGCCGAGGTATGGATGTCGAACGTCTCGTACGGGCGGGTGAGGAAGAAGTCGAACCAGGCCGCCGCGGACAGCGCCGCGACCGCCCCCGCCGTACGGCTGCCGAGGGCGGCGACCGCGACCACCACCACGACCAGGATCAGCGCCGCGTTCGTACGCGACAGATCCGTGCGGAAGGGCACCAGGACGAGCGCCACCAGGAAGGGGCCCACCAGGCCCGCCACCAGGGCGAGCCGGTCCCGGGGCGAATAGCCGGTCATCACACCGTCACCTCCTGCGGTTGCCACGGCGACCTCGGGCCCGAGCCCTCGTACGCCGCTTCCACGACTCGTACGTCCCCGCTCATACGCCGCCTCCTACGCTCTGCGTATCACTGGGAAGATCCACCCGCTCGGCGAAGGGCAGCGACAGCACCATCGTCAGACCGCCGCCGGGAGTGTCCTCCGGGGTGAGGGTGCCGTCCATCGCCTCGGTCAGCCCCCGTGACAGGGCCAGGCCAAGGCCGAGGCCGATGGTGTTGTCGGTGTCGCCGAGGCGCTGGAAGGGCTCGAAGAGCCGGTCGCGGACAGGGGTGCATCCCTGCTCGGGCGGAGCCGAGAGCTTGGGGGACGGCGGCAGGCCGGGGCCGCGGTCGACGACACGGACTTCGACGCGGCCCGCGTGTGCGCTCGCGGTCAGCAGCACCTCGCGGTCCGCCGGGCTGTGGCGGGCCGCGTTGCCCACGAGGTTGGCGATCACGCGTTCCAGGAGCGGCGGATCGGCCAGCACGGCCGGGATCTCCTCCAGGTCCCCGACCACCACCTCGGGGGTGTCCGCGAGCGCCGCCGGAAGGACCTCCTCCAGTGTGGTGGCCCGCAGGTTCAGCGTGAGCGCGCCCGCCTGAAGGCGACTGAGGTCGAGGAGGTTCTCGACCAGGCGGTTGAGCTTGGCCATGGACTCGTCCGCGGTCGCGAGGAGTTCGTCCCGGTCCTCGTCGGAGAAGTCGACATCCCGGCTGCGCAGCGAGGAGACCGCGGCCCAGCCCGCCGCGAGAGGCGTGCGCAGGTCGTGGCCGACCGCCCGCAGCAGCGCCGTACGCATCCGGTCGGCGGCCCTGACCGGTTCGACCTCGGCGGCGGCCTCCGCGAGCCTGGCGCGTTCGACGGCGGATCCCACGTGGGCGGCGAAGGCGGCGAGCACGCGCCGCTCGGAGGAGGGCAGGGGGCGCCCGCGCAGGACGAGGAAGGCGCCGGGGCCCGCGGGCACGACCGTCGCGCCGTTGTCTCCGGGCGGCTCGTCGACCAGTTCCGCCGAGTCCATGCCGAAGGTCTCGCGGGTACGTTCCACCAGCGCCGGGATCGTGGCGCCGCCCCGCACGATGCTGCCGGCGAGGGAGGACATGGTCTCGGCCTCGGCGGTGGCGCGGGCCGAGCGCCGCGACAGGCGCAGGGAGCGGTCGACGACGCCGGCGACCACGGCGGCGACCGCCGCGAAGACCGCCAGGGCCAGCAGCGCGTTGGGATCGTCGAGCGTGAACTGCCCGACGGGCGGGATGAACCAGTAGTTGAGCAGCAGGGACGCCGTCATCGAGGCGATCACCGCCGAGACGACCCCTCCTATGCAGGCCACGCCCACCACGGTGAGCAGGAACAGCAGCGCCTCGCTGGTGAGGTTGAGCCGGTCCCGGGCCCAGTCGAGATCGAGCAGGAAGGTGAGCGCCACGGGCAGCAGCAGCCCGGCGACCGGGCCCGCGACCCGGCGCGCGGTCGACAGGGTGCGCCGCCGCGAGGGCAGCAGCGTGCCGCGTCCCGCGCGCTCGTGCGTGACGATGTGGACGTCGATGTCCGAGGAGAGTTCGACCACCGTCTCGCCCGTGCCGCGGCCGGTGACGAAGCGCTCGACGCGCCCCCGGCGGCTGGTGCCGAGGACGAGTTGGGTGGCGTTCTCGGCCCGGGCGAAGTCGACGAGGGCGGCCGGCACGTCGTCGCCGACGACCGAGTGGTAGCTCCCGCCCAGGTCCTCGACCAGCCGCCGCTGCCGGGCGAGTGAGGCGTGCGAGGCACCCGCGGCGAGACCGTCGCTGCGGGTCACGTGCACGGCGAGCAGATCACCGCCCGCCGACCGGTCGGCGATCCGGGCGGCCCGCCGGATGAGGGTGCCCCCCTCGGGCCCGCCGGTGAGGGCCACGACCACCCGCTCCCGGATCTCCCACACCCCGCCGATACCGTGCTCGGAGCGGTACGACTGGAGCGCCTCGTCCACCCGGTCGGCCACCCACAGCAGGGCCAGTTGGCGCAGCGCGGTCAGATTGCCGGGCCGGAAGTAGTCGGCCAGGGCCGCGTCGATCTTCTCGGGGGCGTAGATGTTGCCGTGCGCCATCCGCCGACGCAGTCCCTCCGGCGTGATGTCGACGAACTCGATCTGCTGCGCCCGTCGTACGACCTCGTCGGGCACCGTCTCGCGCTGCGGCATCCGCGTGATCTTCTCGACGACGTCGTTGAGGGACTCCAGGTGCTGGATGTTGAGGGCCGTGATGACGTCGATCCCGGCGGCGAGCAGTTCCTCGATGTCCTGCCGGCGTTTGGCGTTGCGGCCGGCTCCGGGGACGTTGGTGTGGGCCAGCTCGTCGACGATTGCGACCTGCGGCCGGCGCTCGAGGACCGCGGCGAGGTCCATCTCCTCGAACTCCCCGCCGCGGTGGGCGCAGCGGGCGCGCGGTACGACCTCCAGGCCGTCGAGCAGCGCCTCCGTACCCGGGCGGCCGTGGCACTCCACGAACCCCACCACCACGTCGGCGCCGCGTGCCGCCCGGCGGCGCGCCTCGTCGAGCATGCGGTAGGTCTTGCCGACCCCCGGGGCCGCCCCCAGATAGACCTTCAGCCGACCGCGCCGTACGTCACCCACGGCGGTCCGTACCTCACCCCCGCGGGTCCGCACATCACTCATCTCGGTCGGTCCGTCATTCATCGCAGCCGACGCGCTCCGCTCACTGAAGATCAACTCTCCGACGGGAAGGGGTACTTCCCCCCACCGAAGCCCTTCCGTGAGTCGTCCGGCACGACCCTTGACGCATCCTTGGCGCCGGTCACGTGGACGTTGACACCGTCTTGACGTGCGCCGGCCCGACCGAGTGAAGGACGCTCCGCCGGGGGAGCCGTTTCGGGTCCGGCGTGCCGGTGCGGGGTTCCGGTACCGCACCGTGTGTTCAATGAGCCGTTCAGGAAGTGGGCCGGAACCCGACCCCCACGACGGCACGCTCCACTCCCCTTCGATACTGTCGGAAAGCCGGTCCGGAGCGATCACAGACGGAGACTGCCTACGTGCACGTGAACCGATACGTACGAGCGGGAGGGGCCTACGGGCACCTGCTGCTCGTCGTCGTTCTCGCGCTGGGCGTGTTCGTCATGCACACCGTGGGACACCCCGACCAGCCGCCCGGCGACGGTATGAGCCGCGCGTCCCAGGTCTCGACGATGCCCACGGTGGTGGCCGCCCACGACCCCATGGGGGCTCCAGCTTCACCGGAGCGGGGCAGCGCCACGCACTCCACGCACACGTCCTCCACGGACAGGCCGGCCATGGCGATGGACATGGTCTCGCTGTGCGTGGCGGTGATGTTCGGTGCGTGGGTACTCACCGCACTGCTGAGGAGGGCCCTCGCCCGCCGTCCGGACTGGCTGGCGAAGCTCCTCGCCGAGGCGCCCGTCATGCTGCGGCCCAATCCCCCACCCCGCGGCCCTGATCTCACCGAGTTGTCGGTCCTGCGGCTGTAGGCCGAACCGCCCTCGCGGACGCGCACCACGCGCGCTCCCGCGACGACGCGTACGCCCACACAGCCAGAACCAACACACGAGGTGAGTTCACGATGACTGCCTTCACGCGCGCCTTCCACGGCAAGCACCTCCACCGCAAGCCCGTCCGCCGTGTCGCGGCCGTCGGCGTCGTAGCCGCCGGGGCCCTGATGCTCTCCGCCTGCGGCGGCGACGGCGACGGTTCGAGCGGCATGAGCGGCATGGACCACGGCGGCAGCAAGAGCTCGGCCACAGCGACCGCGACGGCGGCCGCCGAGGCCGGTGACGTCGACGACGCGGACGTCACGTTCGCGCAGATGATGATCCCCCACCACGAGCAGGCCGTGGCGATGGCCGAACTGGCCGACGGCCGCGCTTCCGACGCGGAGATCAAGGGCCTGGCCGCGAAGATCGAGAAGGCTCAGGACCCCGAGATCAAGACCATGACGGGTTGGCTCAAGTCCTGGGGCAAGCCCACCGCGACGGGGGACATGCCCGGGATGGGCATGAGCGGCGACGGCATGATGTCCGACAAGGACATGAAGGAACTCAAGGCCATGCAGGGCAAGGAGTTCGACAAGATGTTCGCCCAGATGATGATCGGCCACCACAACGGCGCGATCGCCATGGCGAAGACCGAGCAGAAGAGCGGCCAGAACGCCGACGCCAAGAAGATGGCCGACGCCATCGTCGCGGGCCAGTCCGCCGAGGTCAAGCAACTCCAGAGCATCCTCGACCGGCTCTGATCCGCGGTACCCGTTGACCGTTCCGGGCTCCCTCGGCCGTTGTGGGGAGCCCGGGCGGTCACTCGGGCGCTTCAGTGGACATGCGGACCGCCGGTCGTCTGTGGCCTGCCGCGTGGTACGAGGAACAGGGCGACGCCCGCGCTCACGGCGGCCGCGACCGCGCTGAGCCTGAACGCGTCCGTGAAACCGTCGATCGCGCCGTGCTCGACGCCCGCGGCGGCGACGGTGGACAGGACGGCCACGCCGATCGAACCCCCCACCTCGTGGAAGGTGTTGACGACGCCCGAGGCGAGCCCGGCCTCCTCGTGGGCGACCATGGCCAGCGCCGTGGTGGTGGCGGTGACGAAGACCGCCCCGAGGCCGAGTGAGGCGACGGCGAGGCCCGGCAGCAGGCCGGCGTACACGCTGCCATCGTGCGACAGCCGGGTCAGCGGCGCGGTGCCCGCCGCCGCGATCAGCATGCCTCCCACAGCGGTCGTCCTGCTGCCGATCCTGCCGACGAGCCCAGACCCGAGGTGGGCGCCGACGGCGGTGGCGACGGCCACGGGCAGGAACACGAGGCCGGTCCCGAGCGGGCTGAAGCCGCGTACGTGTTGCAGGTAGACCGAGCCCAGGAAGAAGAACGCGATCAGCAGCGCGGTGGCGATCAGCAACAGGAACGCGCCCGCGACCACGGGACGGCGGGTGAGCATGCGGAGGTCCATCAGCGGGGCGCCGCCGACCCGTTCGGCCGCGGCGAACGCCCCGTACAGCACGACCGCCGCGAGCAGCGACAGCAGTGTGGCGGCTCCGCTCCAGCCCGTGTCGCCCGCCTTGACCAGGCCGTAGATGAGCGACCCGGTGCCCGCGGTGACCAGCAGCGCGCCGGGCAGATCGAGCCGGGCCGGCCGCGGCGGACGGGCCGGGAGCAGGCCCGGCAGGACGGCGAGGGCGAGGACACCGACGGGCACGTTGATGTAGAAGACCCACTGCCAGCCGGGCCCGTCGGTCAGCGCCCCGCCCAGCAGCACGCCGATGGCCGATCCGGCGCCGCCGACGGCGGCCCAGACGCCGAGCGCCTTGTTGCGTTCCGCACCGTGGAAGCCGGTGGTGACGATCGAGAGGGCGGCCGGGGAGAGCAGGGCGGCTCCGATGCCCTGGGATATCCGCCCGCCCAGCAGCATGGGCGCGCCCGTGGCGAGCCCGGTGACCAGGGACGCGGCGGTGAACACCGCGATCCCGGCGAGGACGGTGCGGTGGGCGCCGAACACGTCGGCGACGCGCCCGCCGAGCAGCATCAGCCCGCCGAAGCACAGGGTGTACGAGGTCACCACCCAGGTCAGCGCCTGCCTGCCGAGGTCGAGGTCGGTCGCCATGTCGGGCAGGGCGACGTTCACGACGGTGACGTCCAGGATGAGCATGAACTGGGCCAGGCAGAGCACGACGAGCATCAGCCAGCGGCGCGGGTCGGCCGGGGGTTGCGAAGCGGACGTGTGGTGCGCGTCAGCGGTGCTGTGCGTCACGACGACTCCTCCGAGCGTGCGATACGGAAGGGGGAAGTGCGGCCGGGCCACGACGAACTCCGTACGAGCCCGGTCAAGTGAACTGTACGGCTCAGTACATATGAACTCAACCGTTCAGTTCACATGTCGGTAGACTCGTCGCATGAGCACGAAGGACGACACGAAGGACGTCAAGCGGCCCCCCGCCGGACCGCGCGCCGAGGCAAAGCGACTGGCCATCCTCAAAGCGGCCCGCGAGCTCTTTCTGCGTGAGGGCTTCGATGTGAGCGTCGATCTCATCGCCGCCGAGGCGGGCGTGTCCAAGGTGACGGTCTACAACCACTTCGGCAGCAAGGAGGCCCTGTTCATCGGGGTCGTCAAGGACTCGCTCGACGCCCCGCTCGGCGGCACCCTCGCCGACGCCATCGCTCGCCTCGCCGACTCGGACGACCTGCGCGAGTCGCTCATCGCCGCCGCCCGCGCCTGGGTGGCCGGAATCCGCACCAACCCGGAGATCCTCGCGTTGCGGAACGTCGTCGCCCGCGAACTGCACCGCTTCCCCGAACTCGGCGAGGGCTGGCACGACGCCGGTCCCGAGCGCCATCACCCCGCCGTCGCGGGAGCACTCCGGCAACTGGTCGCGCAGGGCCGGCTCGACGTCCCCGACATCGAGGTGGCCGTGCTCCAGCTCTACTCCCTGCTGGTCTTCCCGTACCTGGTCTTCAGTGCCTACGGCACCGACATCGACGACGGTCTCACCGACCGCCTGATCACGGGCGGGGTAGACATGTTCCTGGGCCACTACGCCCCGCGTCACACCGAGTCGTAACCGAGCCGTAAGGGGAACCGCCTTGCCCGATCCCAGCGCGTACGAGATCCAGCCCGGCGTCCCGTCGGTGGAGGACTACCGCCGGCTCCGCACCCGCGCCGGCCTCAGCGACAAGTCCGCCGACGGCGCGGCGGTGGGGCTGGCCCACACCTGGTACGGGGTGGTGGTCGTCCACGGTGGCGATCCGATCGGCATGGGCCGGATCATCGGCGACGGTGGATGCTTCTTCCAGGTCGTCGACATCTGCGTCCTGCCCGAGCACCAAGGCCATGGACTCGGCCGCCGCATCATGCAGGCCCTGAACGACGAGTTGGAACACCGCGCGCCGGCACTCTCGTACGTCTCCCTCATGGCCGACGGCGACGCACACCATCTCTACCGGAAGTTCGGGTTCACCGACAGGGCACCCAAGTCCATCGGGATGGCCCGCTTCATCCGGGCCGACTGAAGGGCGGCACCGCCGTCCGGCGTCGTCCCTGACCCCTCGGCCGACGGCCCGCTCTTCATACGGCAGGCTCATCTCATACAGCAGGCTCATCGATCCTGACGTGTCTCGCCCCGATCCCCGGCCGCGCGCCCGCACTCGTTCCGTCACCGGTCACCGTCACGGCCGGGGGCGGCGGCGGAAGCGTCCGCTGTCAGGCCGCTGCGGGCTGGGGCTCGGCCGTGTCCGGCACGCGGCTCGGGGTCTCGCGTCGGAAGACGTCCTTGAGGTAGAGCACGGCGGCAGCGCCCAGCACCCACAGCGGGAGGATCACCAGGGCGCGGGTCAGGCCGTCGTCCTGGAATCGGGAGAGCCCCTGCATGGCGCGGACGCCGACCCCGACGGGCAGGATCTCGGACAGCGGGCGCAGCCAGGCGGGGAGGTAGGCGGCGGGCATGATGCCGCCGCTGCTGCTGTTGCCGAGGATCAGCAGCAGGATCGAGGCGAGACTCACGCCCGCCGAGCCGAACAGGCGCAGCAGCACCATGGTCGTGCCGCCGACCGCGGCGCCCATCAGCGCGACGACGAGGGCGAGGGGCAGGAAGGGGCCGGGCAGGGCACCGAAGCCGGTGCTGCCGGCGATGACGGCGACCAGGACGCCGCCGGCCACGCCGAACAGGGCCAGGCTGGCCATCCGCCAGCGGTACTGGAGGCGGGGGGCGAGCTGGTAGGTGGTCATGCCGAAGAGGTATCCGGCCAGTACCAGGCCGAAGGCCGCGTAGAAGACGGACAGCCCCCGGGTGTCCCCCGCCGACGCCGGAGCGACGTCCTCGACGGAGAGGCGATGGTGTTCCGCGCGGGCCACGGAGCCGAACACGGTGGTCACGGTGGCGGTGACGGCGGCTCCGTTGGCACTGCCGTAGAGCAGATCCCCCTTGCCGAGGTAGGCCGCGTAGACGGAACGGTCCTGGACGGCGCGCCGGGCGGCGGATTCGTCGGGGTAGGTCTCCAGGGTGAAGCCGTCCGGGACGGCGCGTGCGAGGTCCTGGCGCAGGCTCGCCTGATGGGTGCCGATCTCCGTGGTGCCCACCCGCAGCTCGTGGGGGCGCGGTGCGTGGAATGCGGCGAGGTAGACGCTGACGAACACGGTGCCGATCAGCAGGACGACCGCCACGGGCACCAGGACGGCGCGCGGGGTCCCGGGGCGCGGCGGCGGATGGGCCACGTCCAGGGCGTGCTTGTGGTGCTGTCGGGCGGAGGCGTGCTGGGACATCGGAGGCAGGATCCTCGAAGAATAGGAAGAATGGAAGCCAACTGATAATATTTGTACACCACAATCAGCTGCCTTACAAAAGGGGTCCGCCACGTGAAACATCCCGACCGGCGTACGGGCTATGTGGCCTGGCAGATCGGCCAGATCATGGCGTCCCGGATCGAGCGCACCCTGCGCCCCTTCCAGCTGACCCTCGCCCAGAACAGCGCCCTGATCCAGGCCGCCTTCGACCCGGGCGTCTCCAGCGCGACCGCCGCGCGCCGGGCGGCGATCACCCCCCAGTCCATGGGAACCGCCGTCAACGGGCTGGTCGAGCGGGGTCTCCTGGAACGGCGGACCGCTCCCGGCGACAGACGCACTCACCGCTTGCACGCCACCGAGGCCGGCCTGCGGCTCGCGGCCGAGGCCGGCGCCGCCGTGGACGCCGCCCACGCCGAAGCCCTGGAAGTACTCACACCGACGGAGCAGGAACAGGCCCACTCGCTGCTCCTGAAACTCCTGGCGTCACTGAACCCGGCGGCCATGGACGTCGACAACGCACCCTGAGGTGCCGCCGGGCCGAGCAGGTCGCTCCCCTCCTGTGCACCGAGCCCGATCGCACGCGGATGTTCGACGCCCCGCCCGTCCCGGGACATCGGCCCGCCGGGTGATCCCCCTCGGGCGCAAGTCGTCGCCCCACCAGCGGAAGTCGGTCGACGACAGTGGCGCCTGACGTGGGATCAGAAGAAGCCGCCGTCGTGCTCGTGGCGTCAGGCCTGTACACGCGCGCCGGGTTGGATGCAGGATCGCCCCCGGTGATCGGCGTCGGCTGCGGCGGTGACGCCCAGGATGTGTGGTGGCAGGCGCAGTTGGTCACAGACGTGGTGTCGGGATCCGAGGTCAGTGAGGCTGCGCTTTCCGGGTTCGAGGGCGGACACGTACGTCTTGTCGTAACCGAGGAGGCGCTGAGCCCTCCTCGGGACCACGGGCCTGTCCGGCATGATCCGCCGGACAGGCCCTGGTCGGCACCGTCCTGGCCGAGCAGAACGAGGTATGCACCTCCCTCGCCCTGGAGCTCGACATGAGCCCTTGGGCGAGCGACGTCGAGGTCGTCGCCATCGGGTTCGGCGAAGACCTGCCGCAGCTGCTGCCTGAGATCACCGTGCAGCGTCTTGAGCATGCCGCCTGTCTTCAGGTCACCACCGCCTTGAAGGTGTCCGGGCAACGGCCCTACCCGGCCGAGGGACCCTGGCAGGAGGTCCCGGACGAACCCGACAGCAGGCAGCAGCCCCAGCGCCTGGCGCCCGAGGAACCCACCACACCCACGGGGGACACTGCTACGCGCCCCTCGCCGGCGGAAGCAGCGGACATGAGCGCCGAGATCTTCCCCGCCCTGCTCGCCGCCTCCACCGACCCGGCCGGACTGGGCCTGCTGCCCACCGCCGAGGCGCCGGCCGAGGCCGAGGAAGACCCTGCCGAGGAAGACCCCGGCACCGAAACGACGACGGCTCCCACCCCAGCGGCCCCGGAGACGGACGGGGGCGAGGACTCCGGCGAGGAGGGCACGGCACAAGAGGTTGAGGAGAGCGAAGCGCACGACCTGCGCGCGCCGGAGATCCGGGTCCTGGGCCCGGTCGAAGTGACGGGCGTGGACAGCACCGGCCACGGCCCGCGGATCGCCCAGCTCGCCGCGCTGCTGTACTTCCGGCCCGGGCGCAGCGCGGGCGTCCTGTGCTCGGACATGGATCCTGCCCGCCCCTGGTCAGCGAGCACCCTCAACGCCCGGCTGCAGGGCCTGCGCCGCTCCCTCGACAGCGATCCCGCCGGCCACCCCTACGTGCCGCGCCGCAGCTCCGACGACGATCCCTGCCGGCCGGCCGTTCGGAGGCAGGCCCCTGCCCTGGCCCGAGCCCCACCAGCAGGAGATGATCACCCGGATCATCGACGTGACGCACACCGTGGCCACCTACCGCACCCTCGCGGGACCGCACCACGACCTCAGCACGGCCCGACCGGCCGTCGCGACCGGTCTCGGCGTCGACGACACGGCAGAGCTGCTCTACCGGGACTGGATGAGAATCGAGGCCGCCGCCGGGAACCGGCAGGGCCTGCACACCGCCATCACCCGCGTCCAACAGGTCAACCAGGCTCTGGACTGCTCACTGGAGATCGAGACCGAGCAACTCATCAACGACCTCAACGGCTCGGGTGCCTGTGGTCGATCCTGTGACCGGCGGGGAGAGGCGATGCGCTAACGATGAGGACCATGTTCGGCGCGGTGGTGCGCCGTGGGTCCTTGCGACCTGTCGACCTCTGGCGGCCGGAATGCGATGCTGATTCGCCTGAACGAACAGTTGGGGGGCTGTCGATGAGCACGCAGGACATGGTGACTGTCTCTGTGGCGGTGCTGGTCCCTGTCGTGACCGCGGCCGCCGGTGTGGTGAGTTTGCGGGCGCAGGACCGGCGGGTGCGCCGATCGCGAGCGGGCCGCCGACGACTGGCCTTCGAGGACGCGACTCGGCAGGTGGTCTTCGCTACCGAATGGTGGAAGGCGAAGCAGCTGACCGCCGGCACACCGGAAGCGCTCCAGAACCCAACCGCGGTGGCGAACGGCTGGCTGGACGAGGCGTCCGCGCGGGTGAGCGCGGCCGAGCAGGCCGAAACCGATGAAGAGTCGCATGTCTCGGTCAGCAGACTGCTGCTGTTCTACCGGTTCCACCGCCGTTCCGCGAAGGCCATTCGGATCGGCTTCTATGCGGCGCTGGGCTTCATGACCAGCGTGATCACAGTGGTCATGAACGACGCCGAGTCCCGCAAGGACGTCGGTTTCAACGTATGGATCCTGGCCTCCTCCGGGATACTCGCGCTGTTCCTGCGCTTCTGGGCTGTCTCCGCGGACTCTCCAGACCAACGCTGAGGCGGTCCGCGCTGACCGAAGCTTGGATCGCCGAGGGGACGCACAAGAACTCCGGCTGTCTCATGTGACATTGCCCCCGGCGCGCAGATCCGAGAACGTCACATGAGACGGAAGCACCGTCGTCTGAGACGGGACAGGAGCTGTGTCTGAACCTCTTTCCGCTGGTCACAGGGTCATGAGGCGAGACAGGGAACCTGCTTGCCGTTCGATGCGGCGTCGATGGACGGATCGGCGAACGGCAGCGCAAGACCCTCGATCTTCACGCGGCGAGGGACGCGACGACTGCTGGGGCTGCCGGTGTGGCCGGCCAGACGGCGGGAGATGAGCGTGATAAACGCCCACCGGATGTGCGCTTCGGCATGGGAGATCCGCGCTCGTAGTCCCTTACGTTGCGCCTGGCCCGCATCGTCCACGAGTTACTCCGTTCCACCACCCGCCTCTTGGGCAGCACGGGACACGCTCAGGGCCTACGGCCGATGAAGGCGAGCAAGCGAGTCTGTACGTCGGCGCTTTCGGGTACCTCGACCCGTGGTCCGTACTGCCCGCTCTTGCGGAGCACGTCATCGAGCGGCAGCATCCCGTCGAGCAACTGGGCGCACCTGCCAGGGTCGAGGCGCTCCTCCTGGCCGGTGGCCCGCGCCAGGTCCCAGGTGTGCATGAAAACGTCGGCGGTGTAGAACCGGTCGACTGCCTGGTCCAGCGGGACCTCTCCGATGTGCTGGTTCGACAGCATCCTCTGCGCCGTGGCCTGATCGTCGAGGAGGGCCTGCACCCCGTCGCTGTGCACCGTCCAGGCCGCCACCGGGTCGTCGTCCACCAACGGCCCTTTCGGTAGTTCGACTCCGGCGCCAGCCTTCAGAAAGTCCGGGAACCACTCGACAAGGTGCCGCACCACATCCCGGGCGACCCACCCCTCGCACGGCGCTGGGTTGTCCCATGCCCCGGGACGCACTCCGCGCACACGGTCCGTGAATACCCCTGCGACGGTGCGGTGCTCATCGGCTGCCCTCGTCATGATCTCAAGCCTTCCTTCTCGGTACGTCGGTCGGCGTTGCCGCTCTGGCGGCCGCTGAGCAGCTCGTCAAGCCGCTCGTGGCCTTCCCGGACACCGCGTTGCATGCCGCTCTTGATCATCGAGTCGCGGGCCTCGATGGAGTCCATGAGGGATTTGGTGGTGACCCGGGTGCGACCCCGAAGGTCCTCGAAGACGGTTGTCTCCAGGCTGACGCCGTCCGGGAAGCCGTCGAAGGCGAAGGTCTGCACGATGCGCTCGTCGAGGCGTACCTCGTGGAACACGCCACGGAAGCCGTACTCCGTCCCGTCGTCGTCGCGATGCACATAGCGGTACGACCCACCGGTGCGCGTGTCGTACTCGTCGATCCGCATGGTGAGCCGACGCGGGCCGAGCCACTGGACGACCAGGTCAGGATCGGTGTAAGCCCGGAACACGCGCCCTGGCGAAGCGTCGAACTCCCGGATGATGAGGATGGTGGGCAGAGTCGGGTCGGCCACGATCTGCGTCTCGTGCCGGCGGTTCGCCTTCGTGGTGCTCATGATGCCGCCTCCTTCGCCGGGGTGCCCGTCACCGGCTGTTCCTCCATCTGCTCGAGGACGGCATCGAGCTGACGGAAGCGGTCTTCCGCCTCGCGCCGGTAACGTTCGATCCATTTGGTCATGAGGTCGAAGACCTCTCCCTCAAGGCGGCAGGGTCGCCGCTGAGCGTCCCTGCTGCGACTGATCAGACCGGCGTCTTCCAGGACCCTGATGTGCTTGGACACGGCCTGCACGGTCACGTCGTAGGGCTCGGCCAGTTCATTGACCGTGGCATCCCCGGCGGCCAGCCTGGCCACGATGTCGCGCCGGGTCGGGTCGGCCAGAGCGGAGAACACCCGGGACAGCCGGTCGTTGGCCATCTCGCACCTCGCATCTTCAACCAATCGGTTGAATAACCGTACGGCCGAGCCCATGTCGTTGTCAACCGACTGGTTGAATAACGGTCGACGGACCGGACGGCTACGGCCGCCGCCCGAGATGCACACCCGGGCGGCGGCCGTCCGTGTCCCCTGCCCGGCCGCACGTTCCTTCACGAGGCGGAGAACATCCTCACCCCCGCTGCCTGGCCTTCGCCCGCGCCCGCCCCGATCCCCGCAGGTGCCGCTGGCGCCCCCGGGCAGGCTTGGCGTCGGCACCTGTTCACCGTCGGTACGGGTGTGGCTGCGGTGGCCGCCGCCACGGTGATAGCGGCGCTCTCCGTGCGGGGCCCTGGCACCGGACAGCCGACGAGCCTGGCGTCTCCCGGGCTGGATCCTGCTCCCGGATGTCAGGGGAAGGCGTGTGACGGGAAGGATCCCGACCACATGTTCTGCGGACTGCCCGGCCGGGTGGACTCGCTCGGGCCACAGCACCGCACCGGGACCGGTGCGAGTGTGGAGTTCCGGTACAGCAAGGAGTGCGCCGCCGCGTGGGGCCGGATCTGGCATTCGAAGGTCGGGGACGCGATCGAGGTCTCGGCCCCCGGCGACCGGCCGCGTCGAGTCGTCATCAGAAACACGGCGGATACGGGTGTATACCGCTTCACGCCGATGGTCGGCGGCCCGGACCGGACCAACCTGCGGCTGTGCTTCATACCGGCGGGCGGCACGGACCGCGAGTGCTTCGAATCCTGACGGTGCGTTTCTCCTGGCCGAGCATTGCACTCCGGGGGGGGCGAGGCCCCAGCGTCGTCGCGGCGGTCCACCCCGGCCATCCAGGCCTCCCCGCACTCCGGGCAGACCCTCCGGCCCACGCCTTGCTCCAGCGCCGCCACCCGCAGCCGCCGCACCCGGCGCCACTGCCTGCAGCCCCAGCCTTCCTCGAAGCTTCAGAAGACGGGTTGAGAAGCGGCACTCAGGCAGGTTTCACCGCATGGAGAGCCCGAGTCTCGATGTCGAGGAGCTGCGCGTGATCAGGCATCGACAGCTGCCCGTTGGCACTGGTGAAGGTCAGTGTGACGACGATGTTGTCGCGGGCGGCCACAACGGTAATAGCGGAGCGATCGCTGGCTTCGGCGGTGAAGCCGCCGCTGTTGGCCAGTTGCCCTGGTCGCGTGACTTGGGAGTGTTTCCGCTGTTGCTCGGCCAGGGCCTTCCTCACACCCTGTTTCGCCTGCCGGGGACCGCTCGTGTCGGCGTCGGCCTGGTAGCGGGTGTACTGCAAGGCGACGTCCCCGGCGGAAAGGAAAAGCTGTGCGTACGTCCAGTCACAGCGGCTGCTCTGCTGACTCGTACTTTCGACAGGTGGCTCTCGGGGCACGATAACCGCCAGGTTGATCAGGGTCGCCGTCCCGCCCCCCACTAAACTGTTCGCTGTCTTCTTGTCCAGCGTGCGGCATGCTCGTGGCACGCTGGCGATGTCGTTACTGCGGTTCCAGGGGTGGTCGATCCCGGTCAGCAGGGTGAGGGCGACCAACGTCACTGCCATGGCGTTGCGCAGCGGCAGCAGGGTCCGGCCGTAGTGCACCGGCGCGGGCGAGCCACGCCTCAGAGTCCACTGCCGCAGGGTCTCCACGTCATCGTCGAAGCCGACCGGATGGAAGGGCCGTAGCCGTTTCGGCGCGGGCAGGACGACGCGCCGCGTGACCGCTGTGTTCGCGCGATGCGCGGCGACCGTTGTTCCGAAGAGCGTCGTCCGGCATTCGATGGCCAGGATCGACGGCCATGGGACGAGTGTGTTGTGCCATCCGCGTATTCGCAGCCCGTCGGCTTCCAGCACTGTTTCCCCGAGCAGGCAGGCGGCCATCCCCGCCAAGGCTGCCACCAGCAGGCAGCCCCCCGTGAACCCCAGTGACACCAGGTCGTACCGCCATGCTCCCCACAGCGCCGCTGCCCCCGTCACGGCGGCCGGCGCCATCGCGACTGCCTGTCGGCGGGCAGCCGGGAGGCGGACCGGGTCGGGGGCGGATGAGACGGCGACTGGTGGTCGCGGGCCGGGGCGGCGTAATGCTATGACCATGCGGCCGCGGGCCCCGTAGACCCACCGGCACGGTGTCTGCTGTCCTGGCTGGGCGAGTTGCACGGCGTCGAAGAGGAACTGGTACAGCTCATCGAGGGTGATCTCGCCGTCCCCGTCGAGGTCGGCGGCGCCACTGTCCAGGCCCCGGATCAGCTCGCCGGTGAAGACCGACGGCATAGGGTCCGCTTCGGTGACCTCTCCTGCCTCGAAGGCGTACTCGCGGGCTGTGGAGGCGGTGATCAGGGTCAGCCCTCGGCCGCCGAAAAACTCCTGTACATGCACCCGTTGCTCGCCCATGGGCACCATTCGGTGGGCGAAGGCACCGCTGTAACAGCAGTCGAGGATCAGCACGATGCGCCTGGCTCGGCAGGTACCCAGCAGGTTCTTCAGAACAGTCGCGGACAGCGCGGTGCCGGCGAGGTCGTCGAGGTCGGTGTCCGACCCGGCGAGGAGGAGCTCGTCGCCTTCCCTGATGCCATGCCCCGTGTAGTAGAGCAGCAGGACGTCGTCCCGCTCCCTCCCACCGAAGAATTCCTCGGCAGTGGAGCGCAGCTCCTGCGCGGTCGGGTTGTCGGCGCTGGTGATGACGAACTGGCCGATCTCTGGATCGGCCAGTACCCGCGACAGTTCACCGACGTCGTGCACCGGTGAACGCAGCCGGTCCAGCCGGGAGTCGGTGAAAGTGTGGCTGCCGAGGACGAGCGCGAAGCGGGACATGCCCGTTACTCAGTGGTCCGGCGCCGGATGAAGGACTCCGCCAGTTCGCGACTCAGCTCGGGCGACATGCCCTCGATCTCGACGCTGTCCTGCCCGATCCGCACCACGACCTTGCGGTGCCGGTCCCGCTCGGCCCACACCCGCACCGCGTCCACGGCCGTACGCAGTCCGCGTGGCGCTCCGAGTACTGTCACCGCTAGTGCGCCCAGTTCGATGCCGAGTCCCTTCGACCCGACGGGTCCCGTGCCCGTGTGCATTTCGCGTACCGCGACTCCGGGGATCTCCGCCAGGACCCGCCGAAGCGACAGCGCGGCATCATCGACATCTTCCGGATCACTGGTATCCGCCAGCCCCACCCGCACCAGCAACGCCCACCCGCCGTCTACCACGCGACTCCCCCATCCGCGCCAACGGACCCGCAATGAAGGCCCGAGCCAATCTTCCCGCTACTACGCCCCGACCGCCGTCCTTTCTGTGATACCCGCTACAGCGCAGGTCGCCTACCGCACCGCCCGCGCCATCGACCTCCGTCTGACAGCAACACCGGCCCCTCGGGGGTGTTGCCGAGGCCGTGCTGCTGCGCCCCGTTCGGGAGTCGGCCTCGCGCTCTGCCCAGCAGCACCTGTACGAGCGGGCCCCCTTCCCCAACTTGGCGGGCACCGCAATCGCCCCGGTCAGCCCAACAAGGAGTGGTGGCCTGTGTGCGCCGCCGGGGTTCAACCGGTGCTGGGGTTGAGGCGGGCGGCGAGGAGTGCGATGTCGTCGTCGACGGAGGTGGGCGTCAGGTGGATGAGCAGGCGGTCGCACAGCTCGTCCAGGGTCGGGGCGGGTTGTTCGAGGAGGTGGGTGAGTTCGGCAAGTCGTTCGTCGATGTCGCTGCCGCGGGCCTCGACGAGCCCGTCGGTGTACAGGACGAGGGTGCTGCCGGGCGGGAGGGTGACATCGGTGGTGGTGAAGGGGGTGCCGCCGACGCCGAGTGGGACACCGGGTGGCACGTCGAGGAGGCGGGCGGTGCCGTCGGGTGAGACGGCGGCGGGCGGGGGGTGCCCGGCGCGGGTGATTTGGCACCGGCCGTTCGCGGGGTCGATGACGGTGTAGAGGAAGGTGGCCAGCATCGGCTCGGCAAGGTCTTCCAGTGCGGCTTCCAGCTGGTGCAGCAGGTTCTCGGGGGCGAGGTCGAGCCGCGCCAGTGCGCGGACGCTGACGGAGAGCCGTCCCATGACGGCTGCGGCCGCGGTGCCGTGTCCCATGACGTCGCCGATGGTGAGCGCGGCCTTTCCGCCGTCGAGTCGGATTACGTCGTACCAGTCGCCGCCGACTTCGTTGACATCGCTGGCGGGCAGGTAGCGGTGGGCGACCTCCATCCCCGGGATCTGGGGAATGTGCTGGGGAAGCAGGCTTCTTTGGAGCACGAGGGCGGTGTCGTGTTCACGGCGGTAGAGACGGGCGTTGTCCACGCAGATGGCGGCGCGGGCCGCGAGTTCGCCGGCGAGGCTCACGTCGTCGTCCGTGAACGGGCCGACGGGCCGGCTCCGGTACAGGGTGCCGAGGCCGAGCACGACGCCGCGGGCGATCAGCGGCACCATCATGAACGAGTGCACGCCGTGCTCGAGAAGTTGTGCGGGCGCCGGTGTATGGCGGGCCGCTGGGGCGATGGCCTTCTTGTCCAGGTGGGCAATCATGAAGGTCTCGCGGTCGGCGAGGACCTGTGTGTAGGGCGCTCCGGCAGGGAAGGTCAGGGTTCGTCCGAGCGGGGCGAGGATGTCCGCGATACGTGAGCCGGCCGGGGGAGCTTTCCCGAGGCGGCGCAGAGCGGTGCCGCCGACCAGGCCCGGGCCGAGGTCTCCACCGGTGGT
The DNA here is from genome assembly GCF_019091445.1 of Streptomyces sp. GbtcB7. Lineage (NCBI taxonomy): Bacteria > Bacillati > Actinomycetota > Actinomycetes > Kitasatosporales > Streptomycetaceae > Streptomyces > Streptomyces sp. GbtcB7. The sequence continues at coordinate 16,173 of NZ_JAGXJM010000005.1, read as the reverse complement.
GAGGGTTTCCAGGACGTCGACGGTGACAGCGTCCGCCAGGTCGCGCACGACGACTTCCGCGAGCTCCTGCGCGGTGCGTTCCAGGTCCAGACTGGTCCCGATCTTGACGCTCGCCTCATTCACCAGGGCCAGGCGGCGCCTGCCTGCTTCCGCTTCCAGCTGGTCCTGTTGTTGGGCGGTGATGTCGATCAGGAAGGCGGTCAGCCCGATCGGTCGGCCGTCGGGGTCCTCCAGCCTGACGTAGGAGCACGACCAGACGCGCTCATGGCCGGGATCGGCGTGGGTGCGGCCCGTGCGGCGAAAATCAAGGACCGGCTTCCCGGTGGCCATGACCTGCCGCATCGCGGATTCCATCTCGGCCGCGTTCACCGTGTGCAGCAGCTCCACTACGCTGCGTCCGATGTGGGCATTCTCCTCCAGGCCGTTCATGGCCTGGAGAGCCTGGTTCACGCGCAGGAACCGCAGTTGGGTGTCGAAGACGGCAATGCCGACGGGAGAGCGGACGAACAATCCGTCCCATACCGCGGAGGAACCGCGGATGCCACGGGCGGTGTGAGCGTCGGCAGCGAAGACCAGCACGGTGGTGCCGCCACGGTGGCGGGCCGGGACGGGCGCCGCCCAGATCTCCAGCTCAAGTGGATGTCCGTCGCGGTGCCAGGCGGTCACCGTGGCCATGACCCCGCGGTCGGCGGTCGCGCTGTCCCACAAGGACCGGCCGAGGCTGCGGTCGGCGCCGGGGTGCAGCAGGTCGGCGATGGGCCGACCCACGACCTCCCGCGACGGATACCCGAGCAGAGCCTGCGCCCCGTGGTCCCAGCGCACGATCGTCCCATCGGCGGTCGTGGCCACGACCGCGACCCGTAGCTCCCCCAGCCAGCCACCCGCATCCCAGGCAGCAGCACCACCGGCCACATCATCCACGGGCGCCCGCATCACCACACTTCCCATCTGCCCCGCACAGCCTCTCTTCCAGTATCCGTGCGGACCCGACGCATCGCGCTTCAGCGCGAGGCTGCGGATTGCCTGCCGACCTGGCGAGGTGGTGCTCAACGCCGTACGGCCATTGCCGTGAAGGGCAGCCCCGATCAGACCGATCCCGCCGCCTTCGCGGCCGAGTACCGCGAGATCATGGCACGCGCCCACGCCCGTGGCATCCGCGTCGTCGGCGGCACGATCACCCCGTACGGCGGCAACGGCGGCCGGACCGCGGCCCGCGAGGCCGTACGGCAGTCCGTCAACGACCTGACCCGGTACGGCGGCAACTTCGACGCGGTGGCGGACTTCGACCCCGCCGTCCGTGACTCCGACGTTCCCGACCGGATCCGGCCGGCCTTCGACTCCGGCGACCACCTGCACTTCAACGACGCCGGACTCCAGGCGATGGCCGACGCGATCGACCTGACCAGCACACTGACTCGATTTTTCGTGTCAGTGTCCTCTGTGGGACGCGGCCCCCTCGGATTTGCCTTCGAGTGGACTCCAGCCTCCAGACTGATCACGACAAGATCCGTGCTGCGGACAGAAAGACGGCAGTAGATGGAGACGACGAGCCAGACGGGGCATCCTCTGCCCTACGACACCTACCGGCAGGCGATAGCGCGGGAGACCCTGCGGTTTGCCGAGGTGGTCAAAGGTGCAGACCCCGCGACCGCCGTGCCCTCCTGCCCCAACTGGAGGCTGGCCGAGCTCACCCGGCACGTGGGAGCGCTGCAGCGCTGGTTCTGCACGCTGCTGACCCGGCTGGTGCAGGAGCCTCCGCACAGTCGCGACGTGGAGCTGGGGCTGCCTGAACGTGCGCAGGAATATGCCGACTGGGTGGCAGCGGGCGTACCCCAAGTGGCCGCCGTACTGCGGGCCACGGATCCCCAGGCGGTGATGTGGGCGTGGGGTGAGGACCAACACGCGCGGTTCTGGGCCCGCCGGATGCTGTTCGAAACGCTGGTGCACCGGGTGGACGCGGAGCGTGCCGTCGGCCGGAAGTCGGACATCGACCCCGCGCTGGCGGCGGACGGGGTTGACGAGTTCCTCGTCAACCTGCCCTACGCGGGCCTCTTCGCCCCGGCCGTGGCGAAGCTGCACGGCAACGGCGAGACCATCGCCTTCCAGTGCGCGGACTCCGCCGGCGAAACCGGCGAGGAGTGGCGGGTGCGGCTGGATCCGGACGGTTTCCGACTGCTGACGCGGGCCGGAGCCGGCGCCGCGCCATCCAAGGCGCAGGCGGCTGTACGGGGGCAGTCGGCCGACCTCCTCCTGCTGCTCTACGGGCGGCGGTCGTACCAGGAGACCGCCTTCGACATCTCAGGAGAGGTCACGGCACTCGACTGCTGGTTCGCCCACACGGCCTTCTGATCTGCGCCAAGGAGCGCGCTGGTGGAACTCGGCGACGGGCTCGACGACCAACGGCTCCCCTTTGAGCTCGTTCCCGAACCGCTTGCCCGACCCACCGTCCGCACTCAGGAACCAGCGAGCTGCCTCCCATCGCCGGCGCCGTCCGGTCTCGGTGAGCCCCTGCGGCGGCGAGGTTGCGGCGGTTGTTGGCGAGCTTCCTCCGGGTGCGTGCCGATGGAGGGCACCGGTCTGTGCAGCCCGGATGCCCTCGCCCGGGATCCTTGGAGTGGACACCCTGACAATGGATCTTGATGGTCCAGGGAGGGATGTCCAGGTGGGACGCAAGTCTCCGTATCCGGAGGAGTTCAGGAAGGACGCGGTCGCGCTCTACCGCGCCGCGGGCGGCAAGCGCACATACGCGGCGGGGGCGGCGGACCTCGGCATCACCGCCGAGTCGCTGCGGACGTGGGTCCGCAAGGAAAACGAGTCCCAGGCACTGCCCGAGCGCCGCGAGGCCGGCGGGAGTCCGGCTGCGGAACTGGCCCGGTTGCGGGCGGAGAACGCCCGGCTGCTGAAGGCGGAGAAGGAGTGGCAGCTGGAGCGCGAGATCCTGCGCCGGGCAGCCGCCTATGTCGCCCGGGAGGTGAAGTGAGCCCCAGCCGCTGGGACTTCATCTCCGCCAATCGCGCCGCCTTCGGCGTGAAGCGGATCTGCCGGGCCCTGGGCGTCTCCCGCTCCGGCTACTACCAGCACCGGGCCACTGCAGACGCCCGCACCGAACGAGCCGTCGCGCCTATGGCGCCCCGCGCGTCCATGCCGAACTCCGCTCCCGCGGGAGAAAGATCAACCGTAAGCGCGTGAGCAGGCTGATGAGGATCAACCGCATCGTCGGACGGCACCTGCGGCGCAAGAGGCGCACGACCATTCAGGACACGACGGCCCCGCCTGTGCCGGACCTGGTGATGCGTGACTTCACGGCGGACGTGCTCAACACCAAGTGGTGCGGCGCCATCACGTACGTCGCCGTCGGCTCGCCCTGGCTGTATCTCGCCACGGTCATCGACATCCGCTCGCGGCGCGTGATCGGCTGGTCGATCGCGGACCACATGCGCACCTCGCTGGTCACCGACGCGCTCGAGATGGCCGTGGCCGCCCCCGGCGGCCTGGTCCACGGCGTCATCTTTCACACGGACAGGGGCGCGCCTTATGGATCGGCCGCCTTCGCCGAGGTCCGCCGTCGGCACGGCATCCGCCGCAGCAAGGGCCGCGTCGGCTCAAGTGACGACAACGCCCTCGCCGAATCGTTCTTCCAGGGCCTCAAGCGCGAGTTGCTGCACGGAAGGCGCTGGACCTCGAAGGCGCAGACCCGGCTGGAGCCGTTCAGGTGGCTGTCGTACTACAACCGGCGCCGCCGCCACTCCGCCCTCGGCTACCTCACGCCGGCCGAATACGAACAGCAATTGATCACGTCACGTACGCGGTCACCCGTCGCGTGAAACCCGGTGTCCACCCCCGGGGATCAACCTCACGGTCGGGTGTCCGTGATCGTGGACCGGCCCGCGTTACCCCAGGTTGTCGAGTTTCTCGTAGAAGGACAGGAGGCCGTCTGCGAGCCTGTCGGGGGCTTCCATCGCCGCATAGTGGCCGATCCCGTCAAGGGAGAGTGCGCTGACGTCCTCGGCGACCTGGCGCAGGGTCGCCGGGGTGAACTCTCCCGATCTGCCGCCGACGGCGAGCACGGGCGTGGTGAGTTTCCGGGATGCCAGTTGGCGGATTTCGTCGCCTTCGCGGAGCATCGATCGATACAGTCCGGCCGCGCCGTTGAACGCGTCGGGTCGCGCGTAGGAGCGGGCGAGTTCGTCGATGTCGTCGTCGGTGAACGCGTCAGGGGCCACGCAGAGCGACGGGATCGCGTACTGCGCGAGGAATGCCCGTTCTCGTCCGGCGAGCAGCATTTCGGGGATGCCCGGGGCGGCGAGCACGCCGATGTGCCAGGCGCCGCCGTGGGCGACGTCCGCGAGCGTTTCGACACCGAACCCGGGCAGCCCGGTCTCGATCGCCGCATAGCTTCGCACGAGGTCGGGGCGTGTGGCGGTGACGCGGAACGTGGTGGGGCCGCTGATGTCCTGGCCCGTGAGGTGGACGGGGCCCGCGTCGAGCCGCGCGATCAGTTCACTCAAGTCCTGGGCCGCGGTCTCACTGTCGTGCGCTGTGGTCGCGGTGGCGGAGTCGCCGAAGCCGCGAAGGTCGGGGGCGAATACGCGGTGGTGCTCGCTGAGTAGGGGGATCAGCTTGCGGAAGACCCACCAGGTCTCGGGGAAGCCGTGGACCAGCATGACGGGAGAGCCGACGGTCCCGGCCGATATGTAGTGCAGTTCGGTCCCGTTCAGGCTGACATGGTGGTGTTCGACGCCCGGGATGGTGGCGCCGCCGGTAAGGGGGTCCATCGTTCTCCTAGATTTGATCGACAACCATGTTGTCAATCTACAGGTCGACAACATGGTTGTCGACCTTCGTTTCTCGTATGCTTCGTCGCATGGCACGTTCACCGGGCGCTGAACTCGCGCTGCTGCTTCTCGGCGGCTTCCAGTCGATGGTGGACGACGTGCACGGCGAACTGGCGCACCGCGGGCACCCGGGCGTGCGCGCATCGCATGAGTTCGCCCTGCGCGCCATCGACGAGGGAGCGGACACGGCCTCGGAGCTCGGCCGCCGGCTCTCGGTCTCCAAACAGGGCGCTGCCAGGACGATCGCCGCACTGGAGAAGCTCGGATACGTCGAGCGGGAGCCCGACCCGAGCGACGGCCGCCTCAAACGGCTGCGGGTCACCGACCGCGGCCACGACATGATGACGCTCGGCGCCTCACTCTTCGACGATGTGCGCGAGCGCTGGGCGGCGCATATGGGGCCCGAGCAACTCGAGGCCCTTGAAGCACACCTGGCCCGGCTTGTCGCGAGTCGGCCGTCGAGCGTTGAAGCCGTGGCACGGCTCAATGAGGATCTCGGCGAGGTCACCTGAGGACGGCCGATCGCCGGACGGTACCGGCCGACCCGAGGTGACAGCCGTCGGCGGGATTCGAACGATTCGCGGACACCGGCGGCGGTTCCTCCGTGCGGGTGAAGTGCAGGTCAGCCTGGCTGTCGGAGAAACGCTGTTCCGAAGTCGGGCTGTCGCTTCGGGAGGGTGGCGCCGTTTTCCCTACGCTCGGCTGCCGTGACCCGATGGGTGAGACTGGCGCACCTGCCGCCTGGTGCGGTGACCGCGCACTCACGAACGGAGCCGCCGGCCCCGCGGCTCAGGGAGCCGAGGGCAGGTTGTCGGCCGTGAGGTCGCCGCGGACGCGCAGCACGCGGGGGCGGTGCCGGAACCGCCCGAACTCGCGGGGGCCTGTCTGGTCGGCCTCGATCTCCACGACCACGTCGGGGATCACCGGCCGGTAGTACACCGGATCGGCGCCGGGCAGCCCGCCCACGGTCCCGGGCAGCTCCGCCTCCGTGTCCCCGGCCGGCCGCAGCAGCGGGAGCAGCTCGTGGCGTACCGCCTGGCCGAGGGGGAGGCTCACTCCCACGGCTCGCATCTGGCCTCCGCGGTGCGGCAGGCCGAGGATGAGGCACTGCGTTGCGGGAGTATGGCCGCTCACCCCCAGGACCACGGCCTCGCTGGTGTGCATCTGCCTCCACTTCAGCCACCCCGAGCCGCGCCCCGCGACGTAGGGCCGGTTCGGCGACGTAGGGCCGGTTCGGCTTCATCACGACGCCCTCCACTCCGCCCAGGGCGCCCACCCAGTCCAGGGCCGTCGCGACGCTGCTGGTGACCGGGACCGGGCGGATCGCGGGCGGTCCGCCCTCCAGCAGGTCCAGCAGCTCCCGCGGCGCTCCGAGTACGGCTTCGGGCCGCCAGTCCATGTCGCCGACTGCCAGGACGTCGAAGGCGGCCAGGTGGACTGTGAAGCCCTCGCCCGGCCGGGGGCCGCGTCCGGAGCGGGACTGCAGCTTTCCGAACGCCGGCTCGCCGCTGTCGAGGACGGCCACCAGCTCGCAGTACAGGACGCAGTCCGGCAGGGCGCGCGACGCCTGGGCGATGTCCGCGAACGAGGTGCTCAGATCGGTACCGTGGCGGCTCCACAACCAGCCCGCGCCAGCGAGGACCTGGCAGCGCCATCCATCGAACTTGGGCTCGATCGCGGTGGTGCGGGGGTCGCCAAGGATGTGATCGACGGAACGGCACAGCGCCAGGGGAACGGGAAGGTCGAAGGGCGGCACGATCTATCGGTACCCGCCGTGGATCCGCACACCGGGGCTCGGCGCCGGCTTCACCTGCCCATCCCCGACATCGGGGCGGCGCGGGCATCGTGACGCTCTTCGCTCACCTGTCCTCTGGGGCCGTTTCCCCAGGTCGCAGCGGAAGCGGTCCTGCCTTGCGACAGTGATCGTGGGGAAGCCGCAGAAAGCCCGAGGGCGAAAAGCCCCGCGGCCTGTGGATCGCGCGCCAGCTCGGAGCCAAGATCGCCTTCGCCCCTACGGAGGCCGGAAAGATCGTTCAGGCGTTGATCAAGCCGCTGGAAGTGTCCGTTTGAACGCCCCGGCAGTGCGCCAAACCCCCTGATCGGCCGTCAGGCCTCAGTCATCCACTCCGGCTCTCCCAAGAATCGGAAAGTCGACTGTCACCTGGCGGCTCCCACTCCCATTTCGAGGACACCGCCCCCATGGCCCCCTTACGCGCCCCAGGCCAGGACCCCCTCCTGCCTGAAGCCCCTCGCCTGATGCGGGGGTGTACCGATGGCCTCCAGTGATACGGACCTGATCGTTCACGCTGTCGGCCCGGACGAAGGCCTGCGCCTCGCCCTCGAAGACCTGCGAATAGACCGATACCTGGAAGCGAAACGACTGCTCCGTGCCACATACGGGGACTGGGCGCTGCGTACGTCCCGCAGCCAGGTCCTGGCCGCCGGAGCCGCCGGCAACAAGGTGATCGACTCCTGGTACGCCGAGGAACCTTCCGACCCGGACGCGCTGATGATGCGGGCCCGCGTCCTGACACACCGCGTACTCAACGCCCACCGCGGCGGACTCTCCGGCCGGAAACTGATCAGCGCGGTCAACGCTGCCGGCGCGGCGTGCAAAGCCGCAGCGGATCGGTGGCCGGCCGATCCCGTGCCGTACGTGTGCTTCCTGGCGCTCGCGCAGACCGACGCGGACGAGCGGTTCCCTCATCATCGGGTGCACTGGCACTCGCCGCCCGAAAAAATGCTGCCGCCGGGACCGTGGAGGGTGCTGGCCCGAACTGGCCCGCCGCATCGGCGGGTTCGGGAACTTCGCGATCAGCTTCAGCGTGATCTGCATCCTGGCCGGCGGCATGACCCTGTTCGGCTACGGCCTGAACACCGGTGGCCCCGCCGTCATGATCTGGGGCTGGGTCGGCATCGGCGCCATGACGATGCTGCTCGGGGCTTGCCTGGCCGAGGTGACCTCCGCCTACCCCACGTCCGGTGGCCTGTACTACATGGCCGACCGGCTCGGCGGCCCTCGCTGGGCATGGATGACGGGCTGGCTCAACCTGCTCGGCCTGCTCGGTGCGATCGCCGGCATCGACTACGGCTGCGCGCTGTTCGTCGGAGCGTTCGCCAACTTGCAGTGGGGCCTGGCACCCACGCCCGAAACGACGATCGGGATCTTCGCGGCCATCCTGCTGCTGCACGGCGCCCTGAACGCGGCCGGGGTGCGCCTGGTCAACGTCCTCAACTCGATCTCGGTGTGGTGGCAGGTCGGCGGTGTCCTGCTGATCGCCGGGACGCTCACCCTCGCCCCGACCCAGCACCAGAGTGTCGGCTTCGTGTTCGGTCACTTCGCCAACGGCACCGGCTTCACCAGCCCCGTCTACGTGGCCCCCCTCGGCTGTCTCCTGGCCGCGTATACGTTCTGCGGCTACGACGCCTCCTCCCATCTGTCGGAAGAGACCACCCGGGCACAGCTAGCTGCCCCGCTCGGCATCGTCCGCAGCATCGGCTACTCCTGAATCGCCGGATTCGTGCTCCTGGCGGGCATGCAGTTCGCCGTTCAAGGCTACGCGGGCACCCTGGGCACCAGCACGGGCGTGCCTCCGGCGCAGATCTTCATCGACGTCCTGGGCACGGGCGTCGCCTAGGGGCTGCTGCTCGTCGTGATCGTCGCACAACTGTTCTACGGCAATGCGGAGACAGCCGCGGCCTCGCGCATGGTGTACGCGTTCTCGCGTGACGGGGCGCTGCCGTTCTCCTCGACCTGGCGACGGGTCAGCCACCGCACCCCCATCGCCGCGGTGTGGCTGTCCGTGAGCGTCGCGCTGGTCCTGGCGCTGCCGAGCCTGTACTCGCCGACCGCGTACGCCGCCGTCACCGCGATCAACGTCATCGGGATCACCCCCGCGTACGCGATCCCGGTGTATCTCCGCCTGCGTGCCGGTGACCGCTTCCGGCCCGGGCCGTGGCACCTGGGCCGCTGGAGCAAACCCCTCGGCTGGATCTCCGTCACCTACGTGCCCATTCTGACCGTGGTGTTCTGCCTGCCCCAGGCCTCGCCGATCACCGCGGAGTCGTTCAACTACGCGGGCGTCACCCTGGCCGTCGTCCTGGTCCTCGCCTGGCTCATGTGGATCACCAAGGGCAAGCGCGACTACCAGATCCCCACCCTCGGCAGCGAAGCAGAAGACACCGCCCTTGCCGGGGACGTGGTGTGATGAGCGACCAGACGGTCAAGCGGTCCTGCCAGACGCCACACCGGCCGGGGCTTCTCTCCCCCGACGAGCTCCGCGCCGCCGTGCACAGCGGAGAGATCACCACGGTGATGCTCGCCGTCCCGGACATGATGGGACGGCTCAAGGGCAAGCGTCTCAACGCCTCCGTCTTCCTGGACCGGATGCCGTCCAAGGCGGAGGTCTGCGCCTACATCCTGGCCACCGACGTGGACATGCCCCCCCTGGAGGGCTTCGACCTCACCGGCTGGGACGACGGGTACGGCGACTTGTCCGTCATCCCCAGCCACGACACCATCCGCGTCCTGCCCTACCTGCCTGGCGCCGTCCTCATCCACGCCGACGTCGCCGACGAGCGCGGCGAGTTCGTCGAGATCGCCCCACGCCACATGCTCCGCACGCAGCTTGACAAGCTCACGGCCCTCGGACTGGAGATCCGCGTCGGCCTGGAGAGCGAGGCCGTGTTCTACCAGGGCAGCCCATTCCAGGCACACCCGGCCCGATACCGGGGCCTTCAGCCCGTGGCCTTCCACAACCTCGACTACGCCCTCGACCAACCATCCTCCGGCCCTCACCGACTTCTTCCAGCACCTTCAGGACGCACTGCACGGCGCCGGGACACCGGTCGAATCGGTCAAGACCGAGGGCGCCCTCGGACAGCTGGAGATCACGTTCCCTTACGGGCCGGCGATGAAGGCCTGCGACACGTACACCGTCTACAAGCACGCCGTACGGCACATCGCGCAACGGCACGGCATGACGCCCGCGTTCACGGAGCCGGTGAAGGACCCAGGCGTGCGGATCGAGGTGGTCGGCCCGGAGCAGGCGCACGTGTTTGCCGCCGTACATCGGGCAGCGTTCGACGGGTCGAGGTTCACGGACGAGCGCTGGCACGCGATGGCGGCCGGATTGCCGTACGCCGACGCCCGGTGTCTGGTCGCGTACGACGACCAGGGCAACGCGGTGGCGGCGGTGACGGTGTGGTCGGCCGGTCCGGGTAGGCCCGGGTTGCTCGAACCGATGGGCGTGCACCGGGAACATCGCCGTCACGGCTACGGCGAGGCGATCACCGTCGCCGCCGCGGCCGCACTCCAGGAGCTGGGCTCGTCGAGCGCGATCGTCTGCGCCCCGAGCTCCAATGTCGGCGCCGTCGCCACCTACAAGTCAGCCGGCTTCCAGCAACGCCCCGAGGTCCGGGACCAATACCGGGACGCCTAGTCTAACGCTGATCATGGGCGGGGTTGGGGATCTCGGCGTAGGTGCGGGTGCCGTGGGCATCTGTGAGGTCGACGATGACACTGGGCCAGTCCTGGGCGGGAACCTCGACGATGCCCGTGGAGTATGTGCCATTTTCGAGCATGCTCGCGGTCACGTGGACTCCGGTGAGCACATCGGCGAGTGCGACGTACTCCTCAAGGTCGCATATGCCCTTTTCGAAGTCGAAGCCCACATGGAGCATGAGGTCGACGAGCTCGTCGGGAGTGGTGCCCTCCCGTTGTTGTGCACCTTCGAACCGAGTGCGCAGTTCGCCGTCTTCCCACCAGGAGAACAGGGTCATGGCGTGAGGACTGCGGAAGTGGGAGACGGCCCGGGTGCCGCGGGTGGCGTCCTTCATGCAGTCGGTCTGGATCTCGATGCCGCCGTTGATTTCCAAGGCGGGGACCCAGTCGGCGTCCTTGCCCTGGACGCGGGTGACGCCCACGAACATAAAGTCGCCCCAGTCCGTCTGATCTTCCTGGAACTCGCGGTCTCGGGCTGCAAACGCTTCGAACCCGCCATAATCCCCGGTCGGGTCGGCACCGACGCGGTCGAGGAGTCTTGTGGGGAGAGCAAGCGGACCAGTGTCAGGGTGTATCCCTCAAGAAGGTAGCCACCATGGAAGTCTCGAAGCCAGGAGCGATTGGACGACTCAGCGTTCATGAGCGGCCACGCTGCCAGGCGCCTGTGGCCGAACACTACCCAGTCCGTGGGTGATTGGCAGGTGCTGGGCGTAGCTGTGGGGGGGGATCCCCCGTCAGACGGGATAGTGGATGAGGGTTGGGACCAGCGTCGACAGCGTCTGCTGAGAGGAAACAACACCCTTCACGCAGAAAGTGCCACCTGGACTCACAGAACCCCTTGGCAGAGCTCACCGTCCCTGCTCAGAAGGCACTTTTGCGTTCACGACACGGTGACCACCCGCACCCCAACTGAAAGGCGAGGTTAGTGCGGGAAGCGGCGGGGTGGGCGAGTGACCATGGATTCGCGGAACTCGGCAATCCGCGAGTGGACTTGGCGCATCAGGTGAGTGTCCTCGATCCGATCCAGGTAGAGGCAGCGGGCTGCCAGGCCTGGGAGGTCGAAGGCGAAGTACAGGGACATCAGCGGGTTCACGAACAACTCGCTGCCCCGGGTGCGGTCAGTGAACCGGACATCGCCGAACGAGCCGCGCACGGCCGCCGCGATGGAACCGTTCACGATGCTGGGGTGCTCCGGGGTGTGGTGCTGAGCGTGCGTCACCGCGTCAAGGTAGAGAGCGCCCTCACGGGTGGCCCGCGGTATCGAGAACGCACCGAGGTACGCACCGTCGCGCTCCAGCGCGGCGATATTCTCCAATACCTGCACATGGTTTACGCCGTGGTACGCGTCTACACCGAAGCCGACCGACACGACGAGCCGCGTCGGTACGCCGTCCAGCGCGGCCAGCGCCGCCACGCTCGTCAGGTCTTCCTCTGGAGTGCCGAGCCCGGCTTCATCGCCGCGCATCAGAATGTCCGTACCGCCGTCGACCAGCACCACAGCGTCGACGCAGTGCAGCTCGATCAGTGCTTGGTAGGCGGCGCGCAGCGGGCGCACCCCGGTCTGGGGGAAGGCGTACACGGTGAACGGGTAACCGTGCTGGCGCAGCCACTGCGCGAGGGTCCGCTCCGGGAAGTAGCTCTGGTGCAAAGCGGAGTCGGGAGTCACGGCGGCCAGGTCGGGGGCGACCCAGTCATCGATCGGGAGACCGGCGAGTGCACTGAAGGAGAGGTTCGCGAGATATACCTGCTTGCCCTGATGCAGGAGGGAGAGAGCCAACGGCAGGCCGGAGTAGATGTCGAAGCCGCCACCCGCGCCCGCGACGAGGATCCGTTCGGCATCAGCGAGCCGGGTGAAGAGTGGGTTGGAGTGGAGGGACGTCATGACGATCATTGTCCGGGGACCCGGCCCCGGGCGCTCCCGAGTTCTCGGCGCGACGACGGAGCCACGGAGTAACCGGAATCAAAACCTCCGACCATCGACCGCCCAGAGTCAACCTGTTGCGGTGATGTCCCTGACTACGGACACGACCGGGTGGCCGTACCGGCGGCGCAGGGCCGCGCTGGAGTCTGTGTTCGCCGCCCGCCGGCTGTCGGCGCCGTGGGCGCTGGGCCCGTCGACCACCGAGGCTGATGTCGTGCGCGAGTGGCTGACGTGGTCGTCGGTCGGGATGGAGGGGGCGGTCTTCAAGAGGCTGGACGACGCCTGCCGGCCCTCGGTGAGGGGCTGGCAGAAATACAAGGTCCGCGAGACGAGCGAGGCGATCGTCGGCGCCGTCACCGGCTCCCCGGCCGCTCCCCGCACGCTGCTGCTCGGCAGGTACGACGACCAAGGCCGCCTTCAGTACGTCGGCCGCACCACCACTCTCGCCCGGGCAACGGGTGCTGCGGTGGGCGGATTTCTCGCTCCGGCCCAGCGCGGCCATCCCTGGACGGGCTGGTCTTTCTCCGCCGGGTGGGGCACCAGGGAGACGCTGAGCGTCACACTGGTGCGACCCGAGCTGGTGGTGGAAGTCGGCGTCGACGTCGCCCGCGACGCCTCCGGCCGATGGCGCCACCCCGCACGCTGGCACCGCGCCCGCCCCGACCTCTCCCCCTCCGACGTCCCCACGTGACGCCGCCGCTCTGACTGCGGCGCAGCGCGGCGGCCCCGGGCGACGCGCGAGGAGCACCGGCGGCGCCCGATCCCCTCGCCCGCCGCCCGGGACTGTCCCACCCACCCACTTTCCTTGTTCTTCCTGCTGTGGGGCGTGGTCCGGGGGCGTAGAGGGGATGTCGGCCTCCCGACCACGGCCTGACCGACATGGTGACCTGCGGGTTCACAGGAAGGTGCGGCAGAGGGCGCGGGCAGTTGTCGGCCGGGTTGTCGGAGGGGATTCCGGCCTGGCCCACGGAGGCGTTGTCGCTTCGTGACCGTGGTCGGGCCTTCGTGGTCGGTGGTCTGGTCGGGGCCGACTGCTGCTGTGGCCGCTACGCGCGGCGCCGGGCAGGACGGTGCCGCACCGGATGGCCACCACCGAGCAGATGACGGCCGATCAGGAGCTTCAATGCGGGCCGCCTGCCGGTGCCGTAGCGATTCCTGGCTACGGCCTTTGCCAAACCTGCGCGGCAAGGCCTCACCCGATGGGTCGTGAGCGGGCGCCCCAGGGTGGACCTTGGCGGGCCGGCACGGCGGCCGGACCGTGCCCTGCGAGTCCCCTCCGGCGGCCGTTTGGACTCAGCCGCCGCTCTTGCGCCGAAACGACCGCTGACTCGCAGCCGGGCCGTGCGCCCCGCGGATCTTCGACGCGTCGGTGTTCGCAGCGAGGGCGGCCGCGTCCGCCTGCATGCCCCGCTTGCGCGCCAGGGCGTCCCGGAACTTGCGTTTCAAGTCATCCTGTCCGTCGTCGTCGGGTGCCGGCGCGGGCTCCTCGATGTCGGCCGGCTCCGAACCTTCTTGCGGTGCGGGCTCTGCAGTCACGGTGACCTCCGGGTTCGGGCAGTGGGAAGCACAGCTTGTCATGAAACATGGTGTCCGCGATCAGGCCCCCAGTCCGGGCGCGCGTCCGCGAAGGTTGGTGAGGCCTACACGCCCGCCGGAGGCGACGTCGTGATGAAGGTGGTGGCGGGTGCCACCCAGCACGCGGTGGTCTTCCCTGTCAAGTTGCTCTGGTCAAGCTCATGACTCGTCGCGCGTTGCGTTTGCATCAGCGGCAAGCGCGGTTGGCACTGGTCTCGGGTATCCATCGGCTTGGGGTGATCTGAGGCTGGATCAGAAGAAGGTGCCCGTGGTCTGCGAGGATGTGAGTGCGGGAAGTAACTGCCCTGGCGCAGCTTGGGAATGGCGAGTTCGACGGTCCCTGCGCGGGTGTCCCACTCGCGTGGGCGGTAGCCGTTGCGGTGGTTCACGCGTTCGTCGCTGACCTGCCCGTATTCGGCATTGCAGAGAGCGTCGGCTGCGCCGGACATGAGTACGTCGGCGAACGTCTTGACCATCGCGCGCAGCAGATCGGGACTCGCCGCGGCGAGGTTGTCCTCGGCGAGGGCATGCAGGGGCAGACTGTCGGGTGCGGTCGTGCTGGTCTCCTTCGGGCTTCGACACCTCGAAGATCAGCCGGTGGCCGTTCATCTATGCGGGCATCAGCCAGAAGCCGGAGCAAACCCCCGGATCAGGTCGAACCCGTACACCACATCCCTGGACGCAACCTACTGACGCCGGTGCCGGTCGGTGTTGTCTGTCAACGTTGGTCATCACCGGACGACCCAGGAACGACGAGTGGCACTCAGGCGGCAACAGAGGTTGGTGGAGTCTCAATGGCCAGGTCAGGAGCGCAGAGCGGCACGAAGGGCTTCAAGCTCGGCGTGTGGCAGCGGACGGCCCCACTTCGACGCGTACCCCTCATCCCCCAACTCGTGGGCAACCTGATCAAATGCATGCACGGCGGACCGTCCAACTGCCGCAATGGGGTGACGGCCTTGCCAAAGTAGGGTGCCTGTGTCCGCAGGCGCTTGATGGTCGTCGGCCAGCACCAGACGGATGTGTGCCTCCGAGTCGACCTGGCGGAAGAACCAGCGAAAGACTTGGGGTTCTGCTTCGAACTCGGCCTGTGCTTCGTCGGCACCACTCAGCAGCACGGCAACAGCCTGCAAGAACTGTTCCGGCCCTCTGGTGATGTCCGAGGCGATCGCTACAGCCTCGCCTTGATCATCACACACTGTGCAGTACGCCCAGCCCTGATGGCGCAGCGTCCACGTGATCGTGAGAGACCCCATCCCACCCCCTAGACTCCCGCACCCTACGCCGCAGGTCGGCGGAGTCTCAAAGAGCGAGTCAAGCCCTAAGTGATCTTGAAATGTCCGTGGGGCGGGTCGTGATGCGAGCCGATCTCGTGCCTGCTGTAGAAGGTTCCTGGCCAACGTGATTTGTTGGTGTTTCGGCAGGTGGCACGGTCCGGTCAGAAGGCGGACTGCCACCAACGATGCGGTGGGTCGCCGGATGGCACTGCGTCGGGACGTTCAAGGATCTTCGTATCGAGAGGCTGCACGATGTTGCGGAGCTCCCGTGAGCTCTTCTTGGGGAGAGCACAGATCGCGAGTTCGAGGAGATCTCGCTCGTCCGCCGGTTCGGGACAGCAGTCCGGTACGCCGCAGCGGTCGCTGAACGGCGGTGGGAGCTGATCTTTCGGTGCCCTTGCGATGGCAGCCCAACGGGAGAGAGCCTGCTGGATCAGGCCGGGCTGGAGGCGTGTCCGCTCCAACTGGATGACCTGTGCCTGAGCTGGGCCGGACAGTCGACCGATCTTCGAGTAGCTGCGATGCGCGGCGAAGCGCCTGTTGTCCGCCCGCAAGCGTGAGGGGCGCCTACGCGGCATTGCCCTTTCGGCTGTGAGTCATAAACAGCAGTCTGACACGCAGTTGGAATGATGCGAAGGTCGGTCGGAGTCCTGACGGGGTCAAGCTGCTTCGGCTGTGGCTATAGGTGAGGTGGCGGTGAAGGGGCGGTTGTCTCGGAGCAGGGCCCACAGGACGTCTACCCGAGTGGATCGCCGCGTACGGGGAAGAACCAGGAGCGCCAATGACCCCGGCTGGCCTCGGCCTTGCCGATCCCCGGCGGGGTGGAAGGGGCCGTAACCACCTGCCGGACGGCCCGTTGCTCAAGTGAGCCTGGCGGCGTGCCCACCGTACGGCGCCAAGCTTCCCGCTACGCTCCGGCCAAGGGCCTCCCTTACGATGATCACCGTGACCACCCGCCGCACTCTTGGCGCCGGCCCCGAGGCTCCCGCGCAGAACATCCGCGCCGCCCAGGCCGACCTTCTCGACGCACTGCCCGGCGTCCGTCTGCCAGACCTCGGCGAGTTG